>NZ_CP108002.1:3631167-3933765 GCF_041435055.1 Streptomyces sp. NBC_00341
GAAGGCAGCGCTCGGCTTCCTCCTCTCGGTCCTGGCCGCGCTCGGTGCGCTCGTCGCCGTCTTCCAGTGGGGCTGGCTCAAGGACCTGGTCGGCCTCGAACAGACCGGCCCGATCATGAGCCTCATGCCGATCCTCATGGTGGGCATCGTGTTCGGCCTCGCGATGGACTACCAGGTGTTCCTGGTGACTCGCATGCGTGAGGCGTACGTCCACGGGGCCGACGCCCGCACCGCGATCGAGACCGGCTTCAAGCACAGCTCGAAGGTCGTCACGGCCGCGGCCCTCATCATGATCTCCGTGTTCGCCGGCTTCGTCGGAGGCGACGATGCCATGATCAAGTCGCTCGGCTTCGGCCTCGCGATCGCCGTGGCATTCGACGCCTTCGTCGTCCGCATGACCATCGTGCCCGCCGCCCTGGCGCTCCTGGGACGGCACGCGTGGTCGCTGCCCGCCTGGATCGACCGCATCCTGCCCAACGTCGACATCGAGGGCGAAAAGCTCGCCCGGCGCGCACCGGACGAAGGCCGTCAGGACAAGGACACGACGCCGCAGTACACCGGCCAGTACTGATCCGCGCCCGGATTCGCCCCCGGGCCCGGGATTCGCCCCCCGGGCCCGCCGCTGCCTACGCCACCGTGCGGATGAGCTTCTTGTTGACGAACTCCTCGATCCCCGGGCGGCCGAGCTCGCGGCCGAAGCCGGAGCGCTTGATGCCGCCGAAGGGCAGCTCGGCGCCCTCCGCGCCGACGCCGTTGACGAACACCATGCCTGCCTCGATGCCGTCGGCGACGCGGGCGGCCTGTGCGGGGTCGGTGGTGAAGACGTACGAACCGAGGCCGTACGGGGTGTCGTTGGCGATCCGCAGCGCGTCCTCCTCGTCGGCCGCCCGGAAGACCATGGCGACCGGGCCGAAGAGCTCCTGGCGTGCGGCGGTGTGCTCGGTGGTGAGGCCGGTGAGGACCCCGGCCGGGAAGTGGGCGCCGCTGCGTTCGCCCTCGGTGTGCAGCGTCGCGCCCTCCGCGACGGCGGCGGCCACCTGGCGCTCCAGGGTGTCGGCGGCAGCGACCGAGGACAGGGGAGCTCCGGACTGGCGGGCGAGGAGCGCGGCGGTGAACTTCTCGACGAACGTGTCGTAGAGACCGGAGGTGACGATGAACCGCTTGGCCGCGTTGCAGGCCTGACCGGTGTTGTCGAGGCGGGCGGACACGGCGGCGTCCACGACGGAGTCGAGGTCGTCGGAGGCCAGCACGAGGAACGGGTCGGAGCCGCCGAGTTCGAGGACGACCTTCTTCAGGTGGCGCCCGGCGATCTCGGCGACGGCGGCACCGGCCCGTTCCGAGCCGGTCAGGGACACGCCGTGGACACGCGGGTCCGCGATCACGTCGGCGATCTGCTCATTGGTGGCGTACACGTTGACGTACGCGCCGACGGGGAAGCCCGCCTCGGCCACCAGCCGTTCGAGCAGTGCCGCGGTGGCCGGGCACTGCGGGGCGTGCTTGAGGACGATGGTGTTGCCGAGGGCGAGGTTCGGGGCGGCGAACCTGGCTACCTGGTAGGCGGGGAAGTTCCACGGCATGATGCCGAGCAGGACACCCACCGGGCTGCGCCGGACGACGGCGCGACCGGGGCCGGAGGTGACGGAGAGCTCCTCGTCGGCGAGGAACTCCTCGGCGTGGTCGGCGTAGTAGTGGTAGATGTCGACGCAGAAGTCGATCTCGCCCTCCGCCTCTTCGAGCGGCTTGCCCATCTCGCGCACGATGCCCGCTGCCAGTTCGGCGCGGTGCTCCGCGTGCAGATCCCCGAGCCGGCGCAGAAGCGCGGCACGCTCGGCCGCGGAGGTGCTGCGTCCCCAGGCGGTGGCCGCGTGGGCGGCGTCTACGGCCGCGGTCACCTCGGCGTCGGTGGCGGTCGGGTAGGTCTGCGTGGTCGTGCCGGTGGACGGGTCGGTGACGGCGTACATCAGGTCTCCAGGAAGTGTGGGGGGCGGGGAACGGTAGCAGGGAGGTTGCGGCGCCGGCCTCGCTTGCGGGTGTGCCGCGAGGCCGGCGTCGCGGAGTCCTACGGTTCCAGAATGGTGCGGGCCCCCACGGCGGACTTGAGGTCCTCGAAGGCGGCGGCTGCTTCGTGGAGGGGGCGGACCTTGCCGATCAGCTCGTCCAGCGGCAGCCGGCCGGCCAGGTAGAGGCGGGCCAGCTTCGGGATGTCGATCGCGCCGACGCTGGAGCCGTAGTTGCAGCCGAGGATGCGCTTTCCCTGGTCGGCGAGGTCGAAGAGGTTGAACGCGCCCGTCGCGCCGTCGGCGGCCATGCCGACCAGGACGGCCGCCCCGCCGGAGGTGAGCATGCTCGGGAGGGTCTCGATGACCTTGGGGCTGCCGATGGCCTCGAAGGCGTAGTCGACCCCGCCGAGTTCCTCCTGGCACCAGGCGGCCACGTCGGTCGTGGCGGCGTCGAGCGTGTGGGTCGCCCCGAACCGTTCGGCGGCGGCCAGGCGCTCGGGCGAGAGGTCGACGGCGATGATCGGATCGGCCCCCACCAGGCGCAGGCCCATCACCACGGACAGGCCCACCCCTCCGGCGCCGACGACGACCGCGGACTCGCCGGCCCGCACGCCCGCGGTGTTCAGGACCGCGCCGATGCCGGTGGAGATGGAGCAGCCCAGCAGGGCCCCGATGCCGAACGGCAGCTCGTCGGGGACCTTGACCACGGCCGATTCGGGCACGACGACCCGGCTCGTGAACGCGCCGAGTCCCAGGAAGGGCCAGACCTCTTCCCCCCGGGCGTCGGTGATGGGTGTCGTGCCGTCAGGCAGGGTGTTGGCCACGGCCTGGGTGCCGGTGCACAGCCAGGCCATGCCGGCCAGGCACTTCCGGCAGCGGCGGCAGGGCGCGAACCAGGAGAGGACGACGTGGTCGCCCGCCTGCACCGCGCCGACGCCGTCACCTGTGTCCGTGACCACGCCGGCGGCCTCGTGGCCCATGACGAGGGGGCGGTCGCTGGGCCAGTCCCCCGTCAGGATGTGCAGATCGGAGTGGCACACCCCGGCAGCGCGGATGTCGATCTCGACCTCGCCGGGTCCGGCGGGCCGGTGGGAGATCTCGCGGGTGTGCAGTCCCGCGACGGGGTCGTAGACGAGGGCGGGGGCGGTGGCGGTGGCGGTGGAGAGGTGCGCGGACATCAGAGAGCCTTGACTTCCTCGGTCGACTTGGTCGACTTGTTGGGGGTGAGCCGGGTGTGGGGTTTGGCGACGGCGACGTAGACCAGGCCGACGACGAGCAGCGCGGAGAAGACCAGGACCACGGCCCACACCTGGACCCAGCTGCCGGACGGCGGGGCGAGTTCGGCGCGGGGCCAGGCGATGTTGACCGCCTCGAACAGCAGCCACACCACGGCGGCCACGTTGATCACCAGACCGGCCCGGCCCAGCCGGAACTCGCCCTCCGCCGGATTCCAGCGGCCTCGGAGGCGTGCGACGAGCGCGACGAGGGCGACCGCCAGGAAGATGAAGTAGAAGCCACCGGATCCGAAGGAGATCAGCGTGGCCGCCGCGTTGCCGTTGAGCCCGAGCAGGAGGCCGAGCCCCGCGAGGACGGCCGTCACGGTGAGCGAGACCCAGGGGATCTGGCGCTCTCCGACCTTGGCCAGCTGAGCGGAGCAGGGCAGCTGCCGGTCCCGCGCGAAGGCGTAGACGGCCCGCCCGATGTAGGTCTGGATCGAGATGGCGCAGGCGAAGAACGCGACCAGGACGACGACGATGAACGGCTTCCCGCTCCAGCTGCCCAGGCCCTGCGTCACCGCGTCGAAGACGGGGTCCACGGTCTTCCCTGAGACGGCGTCCTCGGGGCGGCGCAGCGCGAACGTCACCGCGATCGAGGTCAGCAGCACCGTGAACGCCACGAACACGTAGGAGCGCAGCAGAGCCCGGGGCACGCTGCGGCGCGGCCGCTCGGTCTCCTCCGCGACCTGGGTGGTCGCGTCGAACCCGAGGAAGGCCCAGCCGGCCACGGCCAGACACGTCACGAACCCGGCCACGACGGACCCGCCGGAGGCGGACTCCGCGCCCAGGGTGTCGAACAGGATGCTGAATCCGTGGTGGCGTGCGAAGAGCAGCAGGAACACGCTGACGGCGATGGAGACAACGCCTTCGGCGACGATGCCCGCGTTGAGGAAGTGCTTGACCGGGTTGACGCCGAGCAGATTGATGCCCAGGGCCACGGCGATGAAGACCACTCCGAGCAGTACATGGGTCACCGGTGACGGTTCCGAGTCGCTGAAGAGCATGTGCAGCCAGCTGGAACCGAGGTAGGCCACGGTGGTCAGGGACGCGATGGCCGAGGCCAGATAGATCCACCCCACCAGCCAGCCCAGCCGGGGTCCGCCCAGCCGGCGGACCCACTGGTAGACCCCACCGGTGATCGGGAACTGCGAGGAGAGTTCGGCGTAGACCGTGGCGACCAGCAGCTGCCCCAGGAAGGCGACGACGACCGCCCAGATCCAGGTGGGTCCGGCGAAGACGAACCCCAGCTGGGCGACGGCGTAGATGCCGACCACCGGGGAGATCGTCGCGAACCCGAGAGCGAACACGGCCCACGCGGACAGGGTGCGTTTGAGCTCCTGTTCGTAGCCGTATTCAGCCAGCTCACCGGCATCGGCACGGTTGTGGTCCACGTTCGTCTCCTGGCATTGCTGGGCGCGCGTTCGGCGGCGCTCACACGGTGGAGGCCGCCGTCGGCTCGCCGTTCTCGTCCCGGTACGGGCTGTTGCCACGGCAGCCGTTCGAGCGGCGATCCATTTATTGGCTGTAGAGCCAATTGTTATTTGGCTGCACAGCCAATAGCATCCTCGCCATGACGTCAAGGGGTCCTGAGAGGCAAGTCCGCAAAGCGGCGGCCGAACGCCGGCGCGAGATCGTGGCAGCTGCCGCGCAGGTCGGGCTTGAAGACGGCCTGGAGTGCGTCACCCGGCAGCGGATCGCCGACGGCCTCGGAGTCCAGTCCGGACTCATCCACCACTACTTCCCCGTGGTCGAGGAACTCGTGGCCGAGGCGTTCACCAGCGCCACCACGGCAGAGCTGGACGGCCTGCTGCCCGAGGCGGCGGCGGCCGAGACCGGGAGCGATGGCCCCCTGGGCACCCTCCAGCGCTTCTTCACCCTGATCTCGGACACCGAGTTCGACAACGTGAGCAAGCTCTGGATCAACGCGCGGCACCTGTCCCGCTACCGTCCCGTGCTGCACGACCAGGTCGTCAGCCAGGAGCTGCGCTGGTGCCACCGCATCGAACAGATCATCACGCGCGGCGTACGGGAGCAGGCGTTCCGCTGCGAGGATCCGTGGGCGGCCGCCGTACGCATCCTCGCCGTCGTGGACGGAGCCAGCGCGTACATCAACACCAGCGCCGACCGGCGCATGGAACCCCTCACCAACCTTGCCCGCACACTCGCGGAAGCAGAACTGGGCCTGCCGGCCGGCGGCCTGCGCCTGCCCTGACGGGCCCCCTGGGTCCCACTGGTCCCACCAGGGACGCCACGGAGCCACACCGTGCGACTCGCCCGATCCGTTGGGGGCGCGAACGGGCGGGAGCTCAGTGGGACGGGTAGGTGTACGTCCTCGGCCGGGGCGGTGGTGTGCACAGCTCGCGGTGGACGGTGATCGTCACGCCGGGGCCGGTTGCTCCGGGGATGTCGTACGCGGATGACTCGTCGGCGGTCATCGGCAGGTCGCAGCGGTCGCAGATCATCGGGCCTCCTTCGGGGTGGCGACGAGTCGGCAGCGGGCCACCTCTTCGTACGCGGTGTGGCCCGTCCTTCCGGCGTGCTTCAGGGCCCAGTGGTCGGGGCCGATGTGCGAGGGGCTCGGTTCGGACGTCGCGGTGCAGTCGGGTTCGAGGCAGCGGACGACGATGACGGTCTGCGGCAACTCGCCACGGGGGGCGCCGATCGTCCACTCCACGAACCGCATGACCGAGCGGGGGCTCACCCCGTCACCTTCCGGGTCCGGGATGCGCACGCCTGCGTGTCCGCACAGGCGCGGGGGAACCACGAGTACGCGGCATCACCGGCCGGGCGGGCGCGCCGCTCGCCCAGGTCGACGTCAGCGCCGACCGCGAGCGGATGACGGCACCAGACACAGCGCCACCCCCGCCGCTGCTGCTCACTCAATGCGCCGACTGGCGGCAGATCTCTCACGGTCATGGCGGTCCCCGGCTCGTCGCTGATCAGTGAGACGAGCGTTCCAGGACACGAGGGGCACAACGCTCACAGATGTGTGAGCGTGGTGAGCGGTCTACAGGCCGATCCAGGTAGCCATACCGGCGAGGGATTCAGACGTGCGGCGGGACGTGTGGAGCAGCCCTGTCACCGTCTCCCGGGTCCGCGGGTGGTAGCGGGTCTGCTCCGGGGCGGTCCGTCGTGCTGCGACCAGGTTCCGCAGGGAGGCGTCCAGGTGCCCGGTCTCCATCTCCACCAGCGCACGGTCCACCAGATATCGGGAGCGCCGTGAGGTCAGCGTCGTGGGCGGAAGCTTCAACGCGCGGGCTTGGCGCAGCGCGTCGTCGTAGCGGCGCATGGTGATGGCCGCGCCCATCTCGTGGAGGGTCACGTTCATCTGGCCGAAGCTGAGCCAGTGCACCTCGGGGGCCTCGCCGCCGACGCGTTCGGCCAGTTCACGGGCTGCGGCGATGTGGTGGTCAACGGCACTGCTGTCGCCGGCTCGGGCAGCCACGGCCGAGGCCCCGAGGTGCAGTTGACCGGCGACGGCGAGCCCTTCCCGCGACCTCAGGTCAACGACGAGCGCCTGACCGGCCTCGACCAGCCGCCGCCCGAGACCCTGCTCGGCCTCGGCATGCCCGAGCGCCCGGCGGTACTGGCGAATCGCGGCAAGGCACGGGTCCGACGCCCGGTCGGCGGCCCAGCCCATGCGGTCCAGGGCGACGAAGGCGAGGTCAGGGAAACCCAGCTTCACGGCGATGTCGTGAGCCGTGCGGTAGGTGGACGCGAGGGCACGCCACGTCTCGGTCGTCGGCACGGTGGTGGCTGCGAGAGTCAGGTCGCCGATGACCTCGGGCAGGGCCCGCGCCGCTTTGCGGAGGTGCGTCGCCCGGACCTCCTGACAGAGGCGGTCGGCATCCGACACCAGATCGGCCACCGGGCGTGCCGGGATGCGACCGCCCGGTGCCAGGTCGTACAGGGAGAGGGACTCGCGGATCGGGCGCACCAGGGCGGCGAGGCGCCGGTGTTGCGCGCCAGTCGCCTGCGACGGCCCGGTGAGGAGAGTGACGTCGATCCCGAGGGCGACAGCAATGGCGGCGGTGAACGCGGCAGAAGCGACGCGCGCCCCGCACTCCACCTGATTCAGCAGGCTGTACGAGTACGGAATCCGCTGTGCAAGCGCTCGTTGGCTGAGCCGGGCGCGCCGCCGTTGCTCCTTGATGCGTTCGCCTGTGCTGCGTTCGCCTGTGCTGCTGTCGTCGGGGGTGGGCATACTGCTACCTCGTTCCTGACTCGTCATCCGGAACCGTACCCACGCCACCTGGCGTTGGACCCCGTATCGCCCCCGATTCCATCCGTTTCGGGGGTGGTTGCATGTGTTGGGATGGGCGGTATGACGACTCTCTATCTGTTCGGCTCGGCCGCGCCGCCCGTCTTCGAGGTAGCCGACGTCATCTCAGACGCCCAGCAGCGCGGCTGGGATGTGTGCCTCGGCCTGACACCGTCGGCAGCTCGCTGGCTGGAGAAGGACGTGCCCGAGTTGGAGCGTCTGACCGATCACCCGGTGCGCTCGGAGTACAAGCTCCCCGGGCAGCCGGACGTATGGCCCAAGGCGGACGTCATCCTCCTCGCCCCCGCCACCTTCAACACGATCAATCAGTGGGCCCTCGGGATCACATCGACGTTCGTCGTCGGCGTCGTGGCGGAGGGTATCGGCAAACGGATCCCGACGGTCGCGATGCCGTGTGTGAACGCCGCCTATGCGCAACACCCCCAGTTCGACACGTCGGTGGAGACGCTGCGTACGGCTGGCGTGACGGTGCTCTACGGGGCGGGCGGCTTCGAGCCGAACCAGCCCGGTGAGCGGCTGCCCTACCCGTGGCGCCTTGCTCTCGATGCTGTAGCGGGCCGCACGGCATGACCGGCCGATGATCGTCGTGGGGCGGTCCTACGTTCCGGACCGTGGCAACCGGACCGGGTGATGAACTGATCGATTCGGCTCCGTGGCAAAAATCCCCAGCCCGATGTCAGAGCCGTCCGATAGAAAGGCCGTTCCTCGCGGGCCACCGCACCCAATGGCCGCGCCGGGCTTGCCCTTGGTGTGACGCTCCACGCTTCACCGGCGCTGAACTCCAAGACACACAAGGGGACTTGCAGTACTCACGTGACCACGAACGAGACCAATGGGGTGGGGAATTGAGCACGAGCAAGAAGCACACGCACAGACCGCTGGGCCTGAGGAGACGGGCGCTCCTGACCGTCGGCGTCGTCGTCCTGAGCGGAGCGGGGTCAGCGGCCTACGCGGTCGCCGGTCCGGCCGGCAACGGAACGGCGGTTGACCACGAGGTGCGGGCCGCGGCCGTGCGTACGGTCGGGCTCGCCGGCCAGGGGGCCGGTCGCAAGGGGCTGCCGAAGCAAGGCACCAAGGAGTACAGCGCAGCCCTGCTGACCTGGTCGGACCCGGACGCCGAGCTCAAGGGGACGGCCCAGATACGTTCGAAGGGGGTCGGGACCGGTAAGTGGTCGGGCTGGCAGGCGTTGCCGGACGACCCCTTCTCCGCCGACGGCAAGGAGGCCGAGGACGCGGCGCCCCGCGGCGGCACCTCCGCGGTGTGGACCGGGCCCTCGGACGGCGTCGAGGTGCGGGTGGTCGCCGCAGACGGCTCCGCCTCCGCGCTCCCGTCCGGCATGGACGTGAAACTCCTCGACCCCGGCACCGACCCGGCGGGCGCCCCGAAGCCCGTCGCGTCCGCGCGAGACGTCACGCCGGCCCCGTCGGACACGGGCACCGACGCGCCCGCACCCGCGGGCACCACCTCTTCGCCCACCGATCCCGCGACCCCGACGGCACCGCCCACCACCCCCGCGAGCCCGACCGCCCCGGCCACGCCCAGCGGGACGGCGACGGCCTCCCCTTCGCCGACCGCTCCGGCTCCCCTGCCCTCGACCGTCGTCAAGCCGCCGATCATCACCCAGGCCCAGTGGGGTGCCTCGACGGACTACGACGGCACGCCCGAATACGGTCAGGAGATCAAGGCCGCCGTCGTCCATCACACCGGCGTCGACCAGGACAACGGCGTCCCCTGCAGCCAGTCGATGGCCCGGATGCGCACCATCCAGCAGGAGCACTTCGCCCGCGGCTACTACGACATCGGCTACAACTTCGTCGTCGACCGCTGCGGCCAGATCTTCGAGGGCCGCAGCGGCGGCATGGACCTCCCGGTGACCGGCGCCCACGACGTCGGCTTCAACACCGACACGGTCGGCATCTCGTACATCGGCAACACGATGACGCTGAAGCCGACCCGGGCCGGCCTGGAGGCCATTTCCCGGGTCGTCGCCTGGAAGTTCGGCATGTACGGCATCAGCCCGAGCTCCAACGTGACCCTGGTGTCCGGTTCGCCGCTCGGCCAGGACGGCAACAAGGTCGCAGAGGGCGAATCGATCACGCTGCCCCGGGTCTTCGGCCACCGCGACACCAACGCCACGCTGTGCCCCGGCGACGCCCTGTACGGCAAGCTGCCGCTGCTCCGTACCCTCGCCGCCTCGCCCGGCATCTCGCATGCCCTCACCCGCTCGGACTTCGACGGTGACGGCGTGACCGACCTGGTCGCGGGCACCCCGCAGACGGGCAGCGGCGCCGGTTCGCTCACGGTCGTCCCGGGCGGCGACGACGGCCCGGTCGCCTCCGCGGGGAGGATCATCGACCAGAACAGCCCCGGCGTCCCCGGCAGCAGCGAGTCCGGTGACCTCTTCGGCGCGTCCAACGCGTACGGCGATGTCAACGGTGACGGATACGGCGACCTCGTCATCGGCTCGCCCGGCGAGGACGACACCAGCGGCCACGCCGACTCGGGCCTGATCTCCGTGATGTACGGCCCCGCGCTCAACACCGGCACGTCGTACGGGACCGCGACCGCGACCCGCGCCACCGGTGAGAAGCTCGGCACCTCCGTCGCCACCGGAGACTTCGACGCGGACGGCAGGTCCGACGTCTTCTCCGTCGCGCCCGGCGAGCCCGGCCGCTGGTGGTCGTACGACTCCGGCACCGGCGCGGCCACATCCGGGTACCTGAACACCACCGCCTACACGGCGGCCGTCTCCTACGCGGCCGTCGCCACCGGCGACTTCAACCGGGACGGTTACGCGGACGCCGCCGTCAACTTCCGTGACCCGAGCGGCATTTCCCGTGTCCTGTGGCTGAAGGGATCGTCCGGCGGGCTGCAGCGCGTCGGGATCCTCTCCGCGAAGGGCGGCCGCTCCCTGGCCGCCGGCGACGTCACCGGCGACGGCATCGACGACCTGGTCGTCGGCCAGCCGGGCACGACCGAGTCCGGTACGACCGTCAAGGGCGGCACGGTCACCCTGCTCAAGGGCACGACGACCGGCCTCACCGCGACCGGCGCGATCACTCTCGGACAGGATTCAGCCGATGTGCCGGGCGGCGGCGAGACGGGCGACGACCTCGGCGCCTCCGTCGCAGTCGGCGACTACGACCTCGACGGGTACGCGGACGTCATGGCCGGATCCCCGAACGAGGACATCACCCGTGCCGGGGTGAGCCGGGTGGACGCCGGCGCGGTGATCCTCTTCAAGGGCACCTCCACCGGCATCTCGGGTACCGGCTCGGTCACCTACAGCCAGGACACGGCCGACGTCTCCGGTGACACGGAGTCCGGTGACCGGCTGGGATCCTCCGTCCTCCTCCAGGACCTGTCCGGCTACGGCCGTGCGGACCTGGCGATCGGCGCGGACGGCGAGAACGCCGGCGACGGCGTTTTCCTCCAGCTGGACAGCGGCAGCGCGGGCATCTCCGCCAAGAGCGCCCTCTACTACGGCCGCTCCAACCTCGGCACCCCGGTGGCTGCCCACCTCGGCCAGACGCTGGCACCGTGATGCCGGGGCCGACACAGATACCGGGGCCGTCACGCTGAGGCCCTGACAACACGGACGATCGACGGAAGGGCCGGTGCCCGGCGGACAACCGCCGGGCACCGGCCCGCGTTGGGGGGTGACCCGCGCGCGAGGTCAGCCCACGCGCCGGTCTGTCGCGCGCTCCCGGTGTCAGAGGCCGTTCACTCGGGGGACGGCACCGGTCGCGCCGTCGGCTCCGCAGGTTCCGCCGACTCCTCCGCTTCCCGGGCGGTCGTGGCCGCGCTCCGGGCCGTGGTCACGATGTTCTGGAGCGCCGCGATGTGGCCGGCCAGGGCCTGTTCGCCGACGGGGGTGAGGGACAGCCAGGTCCGGGGGCGCTTGCCGACGTGTCCCTTGCGGACGTGCAGGTAACCGGCGGCCTCCAGCGCCGACGCGGTCTTGCTGAGGACCGAGTCGGACACCTGGCAGCCGTCGCGGACGGCGGCGAAGTCCGCCTCGTCGCACGCGGAGAGAAAGGCGACCACGGCCAGCCGGGTCGGGTGGTGGATGGTCTCGTCCAGGGCGGCCCGCTCCAGTCCCGGCGGATCGTCCTTCACGCGAGCTCTCTCAGCGCGCGACCGATCGCCGCGTTACGGACGAGGCACACGCCCCACACGCCGAGCCCCGCTACGGCGAACGCCGTGATCCGGGTCGTGGCCGCCCCGGCCCCCGACGCCCAGCAGCAGCCTCCTGCCACCAGGCCCGCCGCCAGGACGGCCGGAAGCGCGAACCGGCTCCGGCTCAGGCGCGAGGAGAGGGAACGCGTCACCCGTACTCCCCCAGCCCGCCTCGCCGCCCGGACGAGCGCGAACACGGCCGCGAGCCCGAGGAGCGACACGACAAGCGCCACCGCGGTCGCCCAGCCGCCCCTGCCGCGACTCCAGGCCTGCACCACGCTCGGCACCACCAGAGTCACCGCCGCGGCCGGTCCGTACCACGCGGGAGCCAGCCCGGCCCTGAGGCGAGCCCGCTCCCTGGCCCTCTCCACACCCTTCAGCGCGTCCTCGGCACACACCGTCGTCCCGCCACCGTCCTCCGGGAGCGCGGACTTGTTCTCCAGCGACGACGACATGAGCACACCGAATCCTTCCCCAGGACACACGGCACGAACGGCACTGCCGGCACTGCCGGCACTGACGGCTTGATGCTTGCCATCATGGCATCAACTTTCCAAGATGGAAAGTACACACCCGCCCCGTCAGCCCCCGCCTCTGCCCCCGTCAGCGCAGCTCTTCCGGGCACGGCGTCCCCGGCGACAGCTGGTACGGCGCGCCGAGCCGGTACACACCGGCGCGCGGTGCCAGCAGTTCCGTCCACTCGTCGCCGTACTGGTCCTCGTCCAGCTTGATCAGGCAGCCGTTCGCGTTGACGAAGTCCCTGGGGATGTCCTTGTCCTCGCGGCGTTTGGACTCCTCCGTCTCCTGGGGTCGCTCCACGCTGCGGCCCTCCTCGTCGAGCACGGCGAGCCAACGCGAGTACGGGATGCGGATCAGCACCCGGCCCGCCTTCTTCACATGGATGGTCAGCTCTCCCGCACCGGCCTCGTCCACCGTCGCCGGCGGATCGGCCAGCGGCACCGGGCTGTCCACCGAGTAGAGCCGCCAGTTGGAGTTGGACCAGATCGGCTTCAGGTACGGCAGCCCCTTGCTCACCAGTTCCGTCTCCTGCACCGCGCCACTGGAGTCGGGAGAGCCCTGCGGCAGCACCACGTAGTGCACGGCCCAGCGGTCGAGCCACTGCCGGTAGTTCACGGAGTTCAGGGTGTCGTCGTAGAAGAGCGGATTGCGCTCCATGTCGGCCTGCCGGTTCCAGCCGCGGGCCAGGTTCACCACCGGGGCCAGCGCGGACGCCTCCCGGTGACTGCTCGGCGGGACCACCTCGACCCGGCCCCGTTCGGCACCGACCGTCTGGAGCTGGTTGACCAGCGGAGCCAGCGACCGCGCCCAGGACGCGTCGGGTGCGGTACGGACTATGTCGTCCACGCCCTTGAACCCGATCCAGAAGTTCAGCCCGACGATCGCGAGGACCAGCGCGTACCACCGCCGGGAGCGGGGCCGCGCGTACGGCAGCGCGGCCAGCAGCACCACCCCGGCGAACAGCATCGCCATCCGCGACACGTTCGAGCCGATCTGCGAGTCCACGACGTACGTCAGCAGCGTCCCGATGCCGTAGACCGCGGCCGCCGTCCGCACCGTCTTCCAGTCGCCCGGCACCAGGAAGAAGATCAGGACCGCGAAGATGAACGGCCCCGAGAGCGTCGCGACCGACATCGGCTGCGTACCGGAGAACGGGAACAGCCACGCGGAGAGCGCCACCACCACGACCGGCGCCAGCCCCAGCGCGTACGCACCGGGGCGGCGCTTGTTCAGGAACAGGGCCGCCGCGACCACACCGAGGAAGAGCCCGGCCACAGGACTGCCGGCGGTCGCGAGCCCGGCGAGCGGCGCGGCGACAGCCGCCTTCGCCCAACGCCTGTACCGCCAGCGGTACGGCCAGCAGAACACCGCCGCCACCGCACCGACCGCGAACATCATGCCGAGGCCGAATGTCACCCGGCCCGACATCGCGTTGCACAGATACGCGAAGACACCGGCCATCGAGCACGCGATCGGATTGCGGACGGCCCGCACCCTGACCAGGATCAGCGCGGTCAGCCCCGCCGAGACCGTACCGACGATCATCATCGTCGTACGGACACCGAGCAGCGACATCAGATACGGCGACACGACGCTGTACGAGACGGGGTGCATCCCCCCGTACCAGGCCAGGTTGTACGCGGTACCGGGGTGCCGGCCGACGAACTCGGCCCAGGCGTCCTGGGCCGCGATGTCGCCGCCGCTGTTCGCGAAGAAGAAGAACCAGAGGATGTGGACCACCGCGGCCACCGCGGTCGTCAGGAGGACCGGATGGCGTACGCAGCGCCGCTTGAAACCGTCGAACCGACCGGCGCCCTCCGGCACGGATTCCCCGCCCGGACCCCGCACCCGGCCTTCGCCGCTCTTCGCCCGTGTCGGCTCAGCAGTGGTCACTGCGACTCTCCCCGTCCTTCCCCGGACGCGGTGGAACCGCCGACCTGCTGGCAGCGTGGGCGTCAGTGCCGGAAAACGCGTTCCGGGATACACGCGTTGCCCCTGGGACGCTAGCACGCAGCCTCTGACGTCGGCCGGAGGGTTTCCGGCCCCCTGTGCTCACGTGAACCGCGTCACGTGAGCACAGGGGGCCGCGCCTTCAAGGGTTCGGCCAGTCGGCCGCCCCGTCCGCCGGATCAGCTGATGCGGGTCAGCTTCTGGCCGAAGCCCGGTTCCGTCAGGTCCTGCTGGAGGGCGACGGGTGCGCTGACCCGGCCGCTGCCCGTCCCCACCGTCACCATGCCGACCTCCGTGCCCGCCTTCATGGTGCGCGAGATCTCCTTGCCGTTACCGGTCACGGAGAGCTCCACCTCAAGTCCCTGCCAGCCCATCGCCTTCAGGTCCTTGGTCGCGACCAGCGGGGTGTGGCCGCCGAACCCGTCGTCCACATATCCGACGACGTCGCCCTTGTGGACCGCCTTGGCCGAGGTCACGGCCTCCTGCGCACCCTTGATCAGCTTGAGGCTGTTGGACAGCGACATCACCAGGCTGTCGTACGGCTGGCCGGTTCCCGCCTGCTGCCCCATGACGGCGCCGTAGATCCACAGCTTCTTGCCGTCCACGACGGTGTTGGCCGACCAGATCAGATTGCCGCCCGCCGGGGTGGAGGAACCGGTCTTGATACCGCTCACGCCCGGTTCGAGCAGGATGGTGTTGTTGTTGTAGATCGTCGTGTCGATGCCGTCGACCTTGATCTGCGGGGTGTCGACGATCCCCTGGAACACCTCGTTCTTCATGACGGCGGCGGCCAGCTTGAGCTGGTCGTCGGCGGTGGAGACGGTCGTCTTCTTCAGACCGCTCGGGTCCGTGTACGTGCTGTGGCTCATGCCGAGCTTCTTGGCCGCGTCGTTCATCTTGGTGACGAAGGCGGCCTCCGACGAGGCGTCCCAGCGGGCGAGGAGCCGCGCCACGTTGTTGCCCGAGGGGATCATCAGGAGCTGCAGCATCTGCCTCTCCGTGAACTGCTGCCCCTTGGAGATCGGCACCTTGGACTCGTCCTCCGCCTTGGACTCGTCCTCCGCCTGCTGGTCGACAGTGATCTTCTCGCCCTGGTCCTTGCCGGCGAGGGGGTGGCCCTGGAGTATCACGTACGCCGTCATGATCTTGGCGACACTGGCGATCGGCGCCGGCTTCTGCGCACCCGCGGAGCCGAGCGAACCGACACCGTCCACGCTGACCGCCGACTGCCCCTGCGCGGGCCATTCGAGCTTCAGGTCCGCGCCCTTGAACGTGTACGTCGACTCCGCCGACATCACGAGCGCGGGCTCCGGCAGCGGACGCACCATCTGCACGATTGCAAACGCGATCACCAGCAGGAGCACCAGCGGCGTCCAGATCTTGACCCTCCGCACGGCCGTGCGGACCGGGGTCTCCGGCGGCGGCGGGGTGTTCGTCAGCTCGGCCAGCAGGTCGAGCGGCGGCCTGGGCGGCATCGGCTGCTGCCGGGTCCGCTCGGCGCCACCGAGCGACGCGTCACCGGTCAGCTGGGCGCCCCACGCGGGGGTGGCCCCCGGCCGCTCCGGACCGGACTCCGGGGCCGGGGCCGGGGCCGGCGCCTCGGGGCTGCGGGGCGCGGGGGCCGGTCGTACGTCGTCGGCGCGCAGCGGTACGAACTTGCTGGTCCGCTCGGCGGGGGACTCGGGCTCGGACTTCCGTGCGGAGTCCGGCTCGGCCCCGGGCTTCGGCTTCGCGGCCGACGGCGGGTTGACCTTCAGCGTGGTCGTCGGCTGGTCGACGCGGGGCAGCTTGGGCGCCTTGAAGACGGCGGTCGCCTGGTCGATACCGGGCTCCGCGTCGGGCTCCGCGTCGGGCTTCGCTGCGGAGTCTTCGTCGGGCTTCGCGTCGGGCTTTACGTCCGGCTTCGCGACGGGCTCCGCGTCGGACTTCGCCTCGGGCTCCGCGTCGGATTTGGGCTCTGCGGCGGAGTCTTCGTCGGGGTCGGACTTCGCGTCGGCCTTCTTGTCGGGCTTCGCGTCGGGCTTTACGTCCGGCTTCGCGACGGGCTCCGCGTCGGACTTCGCCTCGGGCTCCGCGTCGGATTTGGGCTCTGCGGCGGAGTCTTCGTCGGGGTCGGACTTCGCGTCGGCCTTCTTGTCGGGCTTCGCATCGGGCTTTACGTCGGACTTCGCGTCGGGCTCCCGTTCGGAGTCCTTGTCGTCATCCTCGTCGGGCTCTGAGCTGGGCTCCTCGGCTTCCGCCGCCGGTTCCTCGTCGGACGGGCCGCCGTCAGCCGAACCACCGTCGGCCTCGTCGTCCCGCGCCTCGCCGTCCCCCGCCTCGTCGTCCGTGGACACCCAGGCGGCAACGGCCGCACGCAGCCGCGCATCGCCCTCCTGGGGCTCCGGCTCGGGCTCGGGCTCCGGCTCCGGCTTCGCCTCATCGCTCCCGGGCTCGGCAGCCGCGCCCTCCGGCTCCTCCACCGAATCCGCCGCATCGACCTTCGCCGCGTCGACCGCCTCAGCGGGCTCGTCGCCCTCCGCAGGCCCTGCGGGCTCTGCGGGCTCCTCGGGCTCCTCCGGGGCGCGCGGAGCGGCCTCAGGGGCCTCTGCCGGGCTCCCAGGGCCCTCGTGGGTCTCCGCCGCGTCCGCGGCGGACTCGGCCGCGGGCTCGCCGTCGGCCGGTGACTCGGACCGCTGCGTACCGAACACGGCCGTCGCCGTGTCCGTCCTGCCGCCGGACTCCGCCGGTGCGGCGGGTTCGCGGAACACCGAGAGCCGCGGATCGTGCTCGCTACGAGCCGTTCCCGACGACTTCCGCTGCTCCGACTTGTCGGGGGACTCGCCCGCCACCGATGCCTCCTCCATGCGGCACGGGGACATCCCCGCGCTGTCCGAACCATCTACCAGTGTCCCGTGTGAACCCTCGGCTGAGCTGCTAGACGAGAACGACATACCTACTGGTTCCAGTACAAAGCACCCAGGCACCCTCGACAGACAGATGTGAGAGGGGTCACCCTGTCACTCATCCACGCGGGGAGGCATGGATGGGCAGGAGCCGCAGAACAATTCCGGAGGAGCTTCTGTTGCTCGCTCTGGACCCGACCACGGGTACCACAGCGCAGCCGCAGTCGCTCGACCTCGGCCTCGCCGGAGCCCAGCTAGTAGAGCTGGCCCTGGCAGGACGGATAGCCCCTGACGGGGATCGTATCGCCGTGGTGATGCCACGGCCGACAGGAGATCCGACTCTGGACTCCGCACTGGAACTGCTGCGCAGACGCGGCAGCCCGGTCCGGGCCGTCCACTGGATAGGCGGACCCCGACTGGGGCTTCGCCAGATTTACCTCGCTCATCTGGAGCGGTGCGGCATGGTGCATGCCGTGGCGGGCCAGATGTGCGGAGTGCTGCCGACAACTCGCTACCAGGCGACGGACACGGCAATCAGCCGGGACATCAAGGCCCGGCTGGACAGCGCGATCCGCACCGGCGTACCGCCGGACCCGCGGACCGCGGCGCTCGCCGCACTGGCCCACGCGGTCGGACTCGGCAAGCACCTGTACCCCGGGAACGAGGGGCGCTCTTCGCGCTCCCGGCTCCGGGATCTGATCAGACACGACCCGATGGGCGGTCTCGTGGCGCACGCCGTCATGGACGTCCAGAACGGGGCGGTCGCACAGCCGCGCCGCAACCAGGCGGCCGGCGTTCCGTTGCAACCGCAAGCACAGTCGCAGTCACGTCGCGACAGCATGGCGCACACCGCGGCCCACTAGGGCGGCACGAGCGCCGACGCAGCACCCGCACAGCAGCACCACAACACACTGCTACACACCGCATCACCGCAACAACCGAATACCGCCGCACCGACGTCCCCAAAGACCCGGTCCGGGAGCCGCACCAAGCGCGGGGCAGTCGGTACCACCGACTGCCCCGCGCCGCTGCGTGTGTGCGTTTTCCAGCGCGGCCGGGGCCACGGGTGGCAATCTGCTGAGCAGTAGATACGCACAGCTACATAGCCGGAGGTGCCGTTTCCGTGCCGTCCAACGTCAATCCCACCGTCAGACGACGCCGGTTGGGTCAGGAATTGCGCCGCCTGCGCGAGATCAAGGGCATGACCGCAGAAGAGGTGGCGGAGCGACTGCTGGTCTCGCAGTCGAAGATCAGCCGCCTGGAGAACGGCCGCCGTTCCATCAGCCAGCGCGATGTCCGCGACCTCTGCGGGGTGTACGAGGTCGAGGACGTCCGGGTCGTCGACTCGCTCATGCAGATGGCCAAGGACTCCCGCCAGCAGGGCTGGTGGCATGCCTTCGGCGACATCCCGTACAGCGTCTACATCGGTCTGGAGACCGATGCCGAATCGCTGCGGGTGTACGAACCCCAGGTGATCCCGGGCCTGCTGCAGACCCGGCAGTACGCCGAGGCGCTGATCAAGGGCGCGCTGCCGGAGGCGCCGCAGACCGACATCGACAAGCGCGTGAGCGTCCGCTCGCGCCGCCAGGACCGGATCAACTCCCCCGAGCACCCGCTGCGGCTGTGGGCGGTGATCGACGAGTCCGCGCTGCGCCGGCTGGTCGGCGACAAGCAGGTGATGATCGAGCAGCTGGAACGTCTGGTCGAGCTGTCGCACCTGCCGCACGTGACCGTCCAGGTGCTGCCGTTCGACATGGGCGCCCATCCCGGGATCAACGGGCAGTACGCCATCCTGGAATTCCCGGACGCCGCGGATTCCAGCGTCGTCTACATCGAGGGAGTCACCAGCGACCTCTATCTGGAGAAGGCGAATGACGTCCAGCTGTACAGCGTCATGTACGAGCACCTGCGGGCGCAGGCCCTGAATGTGGAGCAGACCCGGATCTTCATCGACGAGATCGCGAAGAGCTACACCCGCCTGGACCCGTCCTGAACCCGTCCTGAACCCCGGAACGGAAGAAAAGAAGTGATGTGACGAGTGGGGCGGCGGCACGGTACACCGCCGCCGCCTCGTCACGGAAGACCCGCATGGCACATACCATCCGGTCGAGTGAACGGCCCCTTCACACAAGGAGCTTGGCGAGTAGCGTCGATCACGCCAGCTGAACATCGTTGGCGCCACTCACACAACTCTCTGAACCGGAGTGAACATGGCCATTCGTCAGGGTGCTACGGATAAGTGGACGAAGTCGTCGTATTCCGGGGGCAACGGCGCCTGCGTCGAAGTCAGGTCCCCTCTCGTGCGCGCTATCGCCGTACGTGACTCGAAGGTCCCCGAGGGCCCTTCGATCGGTTTCGTCCCCGGCGCCTGGAACGCGTTCGTGCGCGATGTCGCCAAGGGCGCGCTCGACGCCTGACCGATGAGTTCCCACGCATGAGTACCCACGCATGAGTTCCCACGCTTTGTCGCCGCACCGACCCCGGTGCTACGGGTAGCCCTCTCGCCCGGTTCGCCGTCCTGGCCGAGGGGGCTCACCGCGAGGCCGTGGGAAGCACTACCGATGGACATGGATATGACCGTCAGCGCAGCCGACGGCCGTCAGCGCAGCTGATCGACGTAGCGGTCCGTGCCGGGCACGGTCGGGATGAACGGCGCCACCAGCTCCACCCGCCCCAGGCCCGATTCCGCGACCGCCGCGTCGAGCCCGGTGAAGTGTTCGTCCCAGCACCGCCCCGGCTCCTCCTGGAGGAACCAGAGCAGGGTCAGCCGGGTGTCGACGCCCTCGACCTGCTTCACGTACGTCATCCGGTCGCCCGGCAACGGCGTCGGCCGGAACACCGTCACCATCGCCGCGGGTGACCCGCTCAGCCGCTTCGGCAGATGCCGCGAGCGCAGCCACTCCAGCAACTCGGCCCGCTGCTCGGGCCCTTCGGCGTCGATCACCTCCAGGACCAGCCCGCGGTAGGGGTGGTCGAGGGCGTGGAAGTCGCGGGGGCCCGCGGCGCCGTCCCGGTAGACCGTCGCCTCGTGGTCCTGGAACGCCGTGAAGACATGGGTGCGGTCCTGGTAGACCCGGCCGTCCCGGTTCAGCCGCTTGTTGATCCCGACGGTCCACTTCATGTGGTCGTCGTAGCGCCCCTCCGTCACCCAGTACGTGGACAGGTAGCAGCCGGCGCCGACCGGTGTCGCGATCGCGGACTTCTCCGGGTACCGCAGCCCCTGGAGTTCCCGGGTGGCCACCCACCGCCGCCCGGCGGACATCCAGGGCATCGCCATCGCGCCCGCGTAGTAATGATCGTCCTCGTACCAGCGGTTGTACGCGTACTCGTGCCCCGGGTGCGGTTCCACCATGGTGATCAGCGCGTGGCCGGGACGGACCCCGTACGGTCCCAGCGCGGCCAGTTCGGCGTAGGTCCCGCTCCGCGTCCCGCCCGCCGCCTCGTCCCGTGTTTCCTCGCTCATGCCGTTCCCCTTCCGTACTCCGCCGGAGCCACCTACTCTGACGCCCCGTCAGAAGAACTGCCAGGGCCGGGAGGCACCGATGTTGCTCACGGGGAAGACCGTCATCGTTTCCGGGGTGGGCGCCGGGCTCGGCCACCGGATCGCGGCCACGGTCGTACGGGACGGGGGCAACGCCGTGCTCGGGGCGCGCACCGCCGCCAATCTCGCCAAGTCGGCCGCCGAGATCGATCCCGAGGGGCTCCACACCGCGCACCTGCCGA
Organism: Streptomyces sp. NBC_00341; assembly: GCF_041435055.1. Classification (NCBI taxonomy): domain Bacteria; kingdom Bacillati; phylum Actinomycetota; class Actinomycetes; order Kitasatosporales; family Streptomycetaceae; genus Streptomyces; species Streptomyces sp. NBC_00341. Next base: position 3,651,984 of record NZ_CP108002.1, read on the forward strand.
CCGACATCACCGACGAGGCGCAGTGCGACGCGCTCGCGGCGCTGGCCGTCGAGCGGTTCGGGCGGATCGACGCGGTCGTCCATGTCGCCGCCTGGGACAGCTACTTCGGCGGTGTCGAGGACGCGGACCTGGACACCTGGAAGTCGGTCATCGACGTCAATCTGCTCGGTACGCTGCGGATGACGCGCGCCTGCCTGCCCGCCCTGAGGGAGCGCGGCGGCTCGGTCGTCGTCATCGGCACGCAGTCCGCGGTGGCCGCGCCGTCCCAAGTGCGGCAGGCGGCGTACGCGGCCTCCAAGGGCGCGCTGACCTCCGCGATGTACTCCATGGCCCGGGAGTTCGGGCCGCACCGGATCCGGGTGAACACGGTGCTGCCGGGCTGGATGTGGGGGCCGCCGGTGCAGGCCTACGTACAGTTCACCGCCCACACCGAGGGGGTGTCCGAGGCCGAGGTGCTGGGGAGGCTCTCCGAGCGCATGGCGCTTCCTGAGCTGGCCACGGACGGCGATGTGGCGGAGGCCGCGGTGTTCCTGGCCTCCGACCGGGCGCGGGCGATCACCGGGCAGTCCCTGCTGGTCAACGCCGGCGAGCTGATGCGCTGAGACTCTCGTACAGAGTTCCCCTCCTTTTCGGCCGCACGGGACCCGCATCCCGTGCGGTCTCTCTGCGTTCTTCGGCGTTCCTGAACGTGTCCTCGTTCTCTGCACAGCCTGACGAAGTGCCTGCTCATGGTGTGGCCGCCGTCACGTTCACGACAACGCCCCCGCGAGTCAAGAACCCGTAAAATCGTTCGACTTGCTGATCCGCGTTCACATCCCTGACCGCAAGAGACCTTGACCGGGGGACCGAACAGGCGGTTCAATCCCCGAAGTCCCCGCTCCCGCACGGGGGCCCCGCTGAACGGCCGTACTGACGAAGTGCGTTACCCGTTCACAAGGCGGACCCCAGGAGGGGGCACATGAACAGTCTCGACTGGGTCGTGCTCATCGGCTACTTCGGCGTGATGATCGCGATCGGACTCTGGTCCCACAAGCGTGTCGACAACGTCAGCGACTTCTTCACGGCCGGCGGCAAGATGCCGTGGTGGCTGTCCGGCATCTCGCACCACATGTCCGGCTACAGCGCCGTGATGTTCACCGGCTACGCCGGAATCGCCTACCAGTACGGCGTCACGTCCTTCGTGACGTGGTCGCTGCCGATCGCCATCGGCATCGGCATCGGCGCCAAGCTCTTCGCGCCCCGGCTCAACCGGCTGCGCTCGCGACTGCACGTCGCCTCGCCGCTCGAATACCTGAAGAACCGCTACAACATCCAGACCCAGCAGGCGCTCGCCTGGTCCGGTCTGCTGCTGAAGATCGTGGACGTCGGTGCCAAGTGGGCGGCCATCGCCACCCTGCTCTCCGTCTTCACGGGCATCACCCTCACCCAGGGCATCTTCATCACCGGCATCATCACGGCCGTCTACTGCACGGTCGGCGGTCTGTGGGCCGACGCGCTCACCGAGCTGGGGCAGTTCATCATCCAACTGTTCGCCGGTGTCGCGATGCTCGTCACCGCGATGAGCAAGCTGGACGGGTTCAGCACGCTGTGGACGGTCTGGGACAAGCTCCCCGAGGGCCACACGGACCCGACGGCCGGTCCGTACACCGTGACCTTCCTGCTGGCGTACCTGTTCATCAAGACCTTCGAGTACAACGGCGGCATGTGGAACCAGGCCCAGCGCTACATGGCCACGGACTCCGCCGCCTCCGCGACCCGTTCGGCCCGGCTGTCCGCCATCCTGTGGCTGGTGTGGCCGACGGTCCTGTTCTTCCCGATGTGGTGCGCCCCGCTGCTGGTCCACGCGCAGAAGCCGGACGCCTCGGACAGCTACGCGCTGATGACCGAGCAGTTGCTGCCGCACGGTCTGCTGGGCCTGGTCGTCGTCGGCTTCTTCTCGCACACGATGGCCATGTGCTCCTCGGACGCCAACGCCATCGCGGCCGTCTTCACGCGGGACATCCTCCCGGTCTTCTCCAAGGCGGCCCGCACCTGGAGCAGCCGGGCCGGACTGCTGGCCGCGCGGCTCTCCACACTCGGCTTCCTGGGCCTGTCGATGGCGCTGGCGACCCAGATCAACTCGCCGACGTTCAAGGACATCATCTCCGTCGTCATCAAGTGGGTCGCCGGTCTGATGGGTCCGATCGCGATCCCGTTCATGCTGGGTCTGCTGCGCCGGTTCCGTAAGTCGGGACCGACGGCGGCGCTCGTCAGCTGGGCGGCCGGTCTGCTCGCGTTCTACTTCACCAACTACAACTTCGACGGTTCGACGAAGACGAACGTGGCGTTGCAGTACCAGGTGGCGCTGCCGCTGGCGATCTCGCTGGTGCTCTTCATCGTCATCGGCTTCATCAAGCCGGAGGACACCCCGGAGCGCGACGCGGTCATCGAGCAGATCAACACGGACGGCGACGGTCCGGGCATCGGCGCGACGGTACCGGCGCAGGCCGGCCCCGGGGACGTGACGGGCTCCGGCAAGGACACGGACAGCGATGTGAGGGGCGTGAACGGCGTCAAGGACTGAGTACGACGACCACGAGGAACGCCGTACGGAACGGGGTGCGGGGTGGGTTACGGGACGCGGCGGCATCCCGTGACCCACCCCGCGCCCGTCCCCGTCCCCGTCCCCCGCAGGTGTTCAGCCGCGCGGGTAGCGCGCCAGCCAGCCCGCCGCGACGGCGGCCGGGCTGTGCAGGGCGGGCCCCTGGGTCATCTCCATGGCGAAGTCGTCCGCGAGTTCGAGCAGCGTCGCCCGGCCCTCCAGTTCGGCGAGCCAGGCCGGCGGCAGCGCGGTCTCGCCGTGCAGCGCGCCGAGCAGCGCCCCGCACAGGGCCCCCGTCGCCGCCGACGGTCCGCCGTGGTTCACGGCCAGCCGCAGGCCGTGCCGGACGTCCTCGCCCACCAGCGCGCAGTACACGGCCACGGCGAGCGTCTCCTCCGCGGAGTCCGTGGCACCCAGGGACTCGATGAGGGCGGGTCCGGGTATGCCTTGTCGCACGCTGCCGAGGGCCTGTTGGAGCGCCTCCGTGACGGGTTCGTGGCCCGGCCGCTCTGCGAGCAGGGCGAGGGCGTGCTGCACGGAGCCGTCCAGCGTCTCGCCGCGTGCCAGCCCGTGCACCATCACGGCGAGGGCGCCGGAGGAGAGCAGGGCGGTGGGGTGGCCGTGGGTCTGGGCCGCGCATTCGACGGCCAGTTGGAGGACGAGCTGCGGCTCCCAGCCGACCAGCAGCCCGAACGGGGCGGAGCGGGTGAGCGCCGCCGCATCGTGTGCGGCGGGGTTCTTGGGCCGGTCGAGGGTGCCCATGACGGTGTCACCGAGGCCGTTGAGGCATTCCCGGGTGGGCGCGCGGCGCGCGTAGAGCCATTCCTGCCCGGCGAGCCAGCCGTTGCCCTCGCGGCGTTCGTCGGGCCCCCAGTCGTGCTGGGTGGCGGCCCACCGCAGGTACGCCTGATGCACGTCGGTGGGCGGGTGCCAGGCGCCGATGTCGCGGCGGACCTGGGCGCGGATCAGCCCGTCCACGGTGAACAGGTTGAGCTGGGTGACGGCGGTGACGAGGCCGCGTCCGCCGTGCGCGGGGACGAAGTCGGTGACCGCGTCGGCGCCGTGCGCCTCGCGGATCTCCTCCAGCGAGAGCCCGCTGACGCCCGCGCCGAGCGCGTCCCCGATGGCGCCGCCGAGCAGCGCGCCACGTACCCGGCTGCGGAAGTCCTGCTGTTCGGCACGGCCCCAGACAGCCGTGGTCCCTGTGCTCACCGTGCCCCTCCCCGTAGGACCGCCCGGGTGTGACCGCGCGGTAACTGCGCAGCACTGTAATCGAACGGCCATGTGGTCAAGGGGGCGGAACAGTATGTACGAAGTGGCGGTTCGGTTCAGTTTTGCGCGGCATTCTCCGGGGATTCCCGCTGCGTCCGAAGCCCCCTGCTGTGCGCGATGCGCAGCACGTCCCCCAGCGACTCCGTGGCCCGGCTGAGCGCGGACCGCACCGCCCACTCCCCCGCCGCCCGGTCCGCCAGCACGGCCCGCGCCCCGGCGCAGACCTGCTCGCCGCACTCCATCTGCTCGTCCTCCATGTCATCGGCGAGCCGCGACATCCGGCTGTCGGGATCGTCGGTGCTCAGCCAGCACGGATTGCCCTCAGGGGAGAGCCAGGGGAGGAGACGGGGAGGGAGGTGGGCCATGACTGCTCCTGACGCGGTGGGGGGGGTACAGGGGGCGTCCCACCATCGGGTGGCGATGACGGATCGTGACTCGATGATCACGCCTGCGTCGTACGCTCGGACAGGGACACGCGATTGCCCGCGCACAGGACAACGGAGGGCCGTTGATGAGCGAACTCACCACCACCGACGAGGAGTCCGGCCGGGCCGCGCTCGGTCGGGCGCTGCGGTACCGCCGCGAGAAATCGGGCCGGTCCCTCGGTCAGCTGGCGGAGGAGACCCGCTACGACAAGAGCTACCTGTACCGCCTGGAGGTCAGCCAGCGCCTGTCCAAGCTCGCGGTGATGGAGGACCTGGACCGGTTCTACGACTCCGGGGGGCTGCTGGTGCAGCTCTGGAAGGTGGCGCGCAAGGAGGTCTTCAAGGACCGGTACAAGGAGTTCATGCGGCTGGAGAACGTGGCTCGCATCATGCACCTGTTCACGCTCGGGATCCCGGGTCTGCTCCAGACGGAGGAGGTGGCACGCGCCCTGCTGTCCGGCGCCCAGGAGGCCTACACCGAATCCGAGTTGGTGGAGGAGCAGGTGATAGCCCGCATGGGCCGTCAGCAGCTGCTGCACCGCAATCCGCCCCCGTCCGTGCGGATCATCATGGACGAGTACGCGCTGCGGCGCCCGGTCGCGGACTCCAAGGCGTGGGACGAACAGCTGGCCCATCTCGTCGACATGAGCGAGGTGGCCTCCGTCGCCATTCAGGTCCTCCCCTTCGCCGTCGGGGCACACCACCTGATGGACGGCTCCCTGACACTGCTGTGGCAGGACGACGCGAGTGCCGTTGCCTACACGGAGGGCAATGGATGCGCCGAGTTGATCGAGGATGCGGCTGCCGTGACGCGCTACCGGCTGTCCTACGATCGGCTCCGGGATCTGGCGCTGCCCCCGTCGGAGTCCACCGCGTTCATCAGGGGTGTCCTGAAGGAGCACAGATCATGAGTCCTGCCCCCGACCTCTCCGCCGCGACCTGGCGCAAGTCCAGCTACAGCGACGGCGGCGCCAACAACTGCGTCGAGGTGTCCGACACCTTCCCCGGCCTCGTCCCCGTACGCGACAGCAAGACCCCCACCGCACCCGCGCTGGTATTCGGACCGGCGGCCTGGTCCGCGTTCGTGGGTTTCGCGGCAGATGGCCGGACTGCGGGACGCGACAGCTGATCTGCTGGATCCCCTCGCGTGATCCGTCGCGAAATCCCTGCTCGGAGCGCTAGTTTACGCCGGTGACCATACCCAGCCGAGTCTCACTCGGATACCTGCCGCCCGTCTCCTTCGACCAGGCGTACGGCGACAGCGAACTCCGTACGGCCGCACGTGCTCTGGTCCGCCGGAGCGACTGGCGGCCTGCCCGCGATCTCCTGCTGGCAGGCGGGACGGACTGGGCACTCAAGGACCACCGAGTGGACTACCTGGCCCACAAGGCCGTGGGCAGTCGGGTGCTGTGGGAGTGGGCGAACGCGGAACCGGCCGGTGCCGATGCTCTGACCGTTCTCTCCCGGTCGGAGGTCAAACGCGCCTGGGCGTTCCGGGGCATGACCCGGGCGAGGTACGTGAGCAAGAGTGCCTGGCCGAAGTTCTTCGCGGTTCTGGCGCATGCCGACGAGCTGGCTGCCCAGGCGGGCGAGCGGGCGCCGCTGGACCCCACACCTCGGGCGACCGCACTGCACACGGCACGTGGTCTGGAAGTACCCCGACGCGTATTCGATGCCCGCTGGGACTCACTCATCGCGTGCGATCCGCTGCACCGAACCGGGCACCGCCACGCCCTGCAGTACCTGTGCGCCAAGTGGTCCGGATCCCACAAGGAGATGTTCAGATTTGCCCGGAATACCGCAGAAGCGGTCCCGGACGGACATCCTCTGGTCATGTTGCCACTCGTCGCCAATCTGGAGATGCGAATGGCCGACGAGAACATGGGGCTGGGGTCCGCACGGTTCGCCGGTGACTTCCAGCAACTTCAGGCGCGCTGGATCGGGGCGAACCCTCGGCAGCACCCCTCCATCGTGCAGGACCACACGCTGGTCGCCTTCTACCTGCACCTGCTCCGACGCAGTGCTGACGCCGCTGTTCACTATCGGGCAATGGGCAGGCACGGCTCCACGGAAGGCTGGATGTACGACGGCCGGACCCCGCGTACAGCGTTTGTCCGGGCCCGCGCTGCCGCGCTCCGGCGCGACGGCGGGCAGTGAACCCATATTCGGTTGCGGCGCACAGCCCACGGCGTGACGATCGGGGGATGCCCTCTCCCCACCCCGACGGCCGCGCCGGAATCGACGCCGCGCTCGTGCAACGTCTGATCGACGCCCAGTTCCCGCATTGGAGCGGTCTTCCGGTGGCCCCGGTGGCGGTGGACGGCTGGGACAACCGGACGTACCGCCTGGGCGACGCGATGACGGTGCGGCTGCCCACGGCGGCCGGTTACGTCCCCGCCGTGGAGAAGGAGCACCACTGGCTGCCGCGCCTCGCCCCTTCGCTGCCGGTCGCCGTTCCCCCGGTGCTGGCCCTGGGCGCTCCGGGCGAGGGCTATCCGTATCCGTGGTCGGTCCGCCGCTGGCTGCGCGGTGAGACGGCCACCCTCGACCGCATCGACGACGTACCCCGGTTCGCGCGCTCCGTGGCGGACTTCCTCCTCGCGCTCCAGCGGTGCGACGCGACCGACGGGCCGGCCTCCGGGGAGCACAGCTGGTACCGGGGTGCTTCGCCCGCCCACTACGACGCGGAGACCCGGCGCTGCCTGACCGCACTGGAGGGCCACGTGGACACCGACAGGGCCCGCACCGTCTGGGAGGCGGCTCTCGCCGCGCCCTGGCCGGGGGAAGCCGTCTGGTTCCACGGCGACATCGCCTCCGGCAACCTGCTCGTGGAGGGCGGTGAGCTGACGGCCGTCATCGACTTCGGTACGTCGGGCGTCGGTGACCCCGCCTGTGATCTGGTGATCGCGTGGGGGCTGTTCTCCGGCGAGAGCCGGGAGGCGTTCCGGCACGCGGTCGGCCAGGATTCCGGCACCTGGGCACGGGCCCGCGGGTGGTCGCTGTGGAAGTCGCTGCTGAACCTGACGGGGTACATCGGTACGGACCCCGTGGGCGCCGCGCATGAGCTCCGGGTGATCGACGCGGTGCTGGAGGACCACGAGCGGTTCGGCTGAGGCTTTTCCCGGCAACCCGCGGCAGCCCTGACTGCCCGCCGGTCAAGTTCGTTTCCGTTCAACGACCGTCAGCGGCCGTTCATACGCATGACGGCTTCTGGGTAGCGGGTTCCCGCCACCGCTTCCGGAGGCAGCGCCTCGTCCAGCCGCTGGTGGTCCTCGGCGTCGAGCACCACGTCCACGGCCGCGAGGTTCTCCTCCAGCGTGACCCTGCGCTTGGTACCGGGAATAGGCACGATGTCCTCGCCCCGGTGGAGCAGCCACGCGAGGGCGATCTGAGCCGGCGTCGCCCCGTGCTTCGTGGCCACCTCGCGCACCACCGACGCCGCAGCCGAGTTGGCGGTGAAGTTGTCCCCCTGGAACCGGGGGTCGTAGCGGCGGTAGTCCGACTCCGGATACTCCTCCGCCGGCAGCGCCGTCCCGGTCAGGAACCCACGCCCCAGGGGTGAGTAGGCCACGAGACCGATTCCCCGCTCCCGGACCACCGGCAGAATCTCCTGCTCGATGTGGCGCTCCCAGAGCGAGTACTCCGTCTGGAGCAGGGCCACGGGACAGACCTCGTGGGCGCGGGCGATCGTTCCCGCACCGGCCTCCGACAGGCCGAAGTGGAGCACCTTTCCCTCTTGGATGAGCTCGCCGACCGTACCGGCCACCTCCTCGATCGGGACTTCCAGGTCCACGCGGTGCTGATAGAGGACGTCGATCCGGTCGGTTTCCAGCCTCCCCAGGCATTCGTCGACCACTGTGCGAATGTGCTCGGGCTTGCTGTTCAGCTCTCCGCGTCGTGTCCCTTCGTACTCCCACCCGAACTTCGTCGCGACGACCGCCTCGTCCCGGCGGCCACGGAGCGCGCGGCCCAGAAGTTCTTCGTTGACGAAGGGGCCGTACGACTCCGCGGTGTCGAAGAAGAAGCAGCCTCGTTCGAGTGCCCGATGGATCGTCGCGATCGACTCCTTGTCGTCCGGAACTCCATAGGTCTGGCTCATTCCCATGCAGCCGAGTCCCAACGCGGAGACTTCAAGGCCGGCGCTTCCCGGCCGACGCCGCGGAATCAGTGACGAGTTCAAATCCAGGGCCCTTCCCTCAGGTTCCCGTGGTTGTCTTCCCGGCCCTCGGATCCGCTCTCCTTCTGCGCATCCGAGAATCCGGACATTCGATCCGGGGCGAACTTACCCGTTCGGCCAGACGGTGCAGGTCGTGGCGGACGGTGACGCTGTACGGATGCCGCCAGTGCGGAAGAAGCAGGCGGTGGGCAGTGTCCGGACAGATGCCCCCGGAGGCGGGCCGGTGTGTCGTCTCCACCGTCCTGACCCTGTGCGCCACCCGGGATGTCGATCAAGACCTGCCTTGATCGACAGCCCTTAGCTCGTCATCCCGCGTGCCGAGGAGTACACGTCCAGTACGGCCAGGCACAGCGGAACGAGCGCGAGGAGGAGGACCACCTCGGCCAGGTCGGAGAGGCGGCCCCAGAAGGGGGAGAGCCCCTTCTTCGGGATGATCAGCGCGATGCCGACCATCAGCGCGGCACCGGCCGTGACGGCGGCGGCGAGCCACAGGGTGCGGATGTCGAGCGGTCCCCGGTCCTGTTCCGTCAGGAGCTTGATGACGGCGTCGGCCGGCGGGTTGAGCGACAGCCCGAGGACCAGCAGGCCCAGGGCGGCGAGGCCCGCGCCCAGTACGGCGACGACCTGCGCGGTGTAGCGGAAGAGGCGGGCCCGCAGCAGCATGGCGAGGCCGGCGACCAGTGCGAGGGTCTGGCCCCAGACGTTGCTGGAGAAGCCCAGGACGGCGGCGGACGCGACGACCACGACGCAGCAGCCTCCGACGAGACCCAGCAGCAGCTCGTGCCCGCGCCGGGCCTGCGCCGCGATGCGTTCGGCGTCCACGGGGTCGGGGTCCGCGACGACGCCGGTCTCGTTGTCGAGGTCGGCGTCCGTCATGGGACGCGGGGCGGCGTAGCCGATCGGCAGGTGGGCCACCCGGGCGGAGAGGCCGGGCAGGAAGGCCACGGCGCCGATCGCGACGACCGCGCAGACACTGGCGGTCTCGCTGGGGCTGGAATCGGTGAGGATCGCGCAGAACGTCGCGAGGGTGCCGACCGCGGAGGCGAAGACGATGGCGACGAAGGGTGCGTCGCCGCTCGGCATCGCGGCGACGAGCCCGGCGGAGACGAGGAGCACCGCGGCGCAGCCCAGCAGGAACTGGAGGCGTCCGATACCGGTGCCCGGGTCGAGCGCGAGCAGCCCGGACCCGGCGATCATCAGGTGCGGCAGAGCGGCGAGGCCGAGCGCGACGGCGGAGGCCCGGTCCCCGTAACTCCGTGCCCTGATACCGGCGAGCGTGACGAGCAGTACGCCGACGGCGGCGGCGACGATGCCCGGCAGTCCGTGCATGTCGTGTGTGACCGGGTCCGCGAACCAGAGCACGAAGCCCATGAGGACGAGGAGGAGCGCGCCGCCGAAGAGGCCGGAGACGCCGAACAGCTGATCGCTCCAGAGCGCGCGGTCGCGGCGGACGGCGGACGCGACGGCGTCGGACACGTCGTCGAAGACGGCCGGGGGGAGCGATTCGGCGAAGGGCCTGAGCCGCAGGACGTCACCGTCCAGGACCCGCTGGACGGACAGCGGGTGGGTGGCGTCCAGGAGGGTGCCGTCGCGGCGGGCCAGGTGGTAGCCGGGGGGCGCCCCCGGCGGTGTGACCTGGCCGGTCAGCCGCAGGATCTCCGGAAGGAGGTCCGCGACGGCGACGTCGTCCGGCAGGGCGACATCGATACGGCTGTCCGGCGCCACGACCGTTACACGGCAAAAACCGGTTGTCAGGGTCGAACTCACCTGATGCTTCCCCCTCGTTCGCTGTACACCACGCTCCAGGCCAAGGGCGCCACCCTATCGGGGTCCCTCCCATGGTCTACACGTAGGATTGTCGGCGCGCGGAGGTAGGTCGCTGCCACGGGGGTGCCGGCCCGCAACTCTCCGGGCCGCACTGAGGGATTGATTCGCCGGTGACCCAGATTGTCGTCAAGCGCCAGCCGCGAGCCATGCCACCTGAGATGTCCACGGCTGAGCTGCGGCTCGAATCGCCTCCTGAGCTGCCGCGCGGGCAGCAGGAGGGCATGGCGATGCAGCTGCTGCCGATGCTCGGCATGGGCTCGTCCGTCGTGTTCTTCTTCATGCCGGGCTCGCAGCCCTTCATGAAGATCATGGGCGTCATGATGCTGCTGTCGACCGTGGCCATGGCGATCGCGCAGGTGATGCGGGCCCGCAAGGGCAGCCAGGGCGAGGCCTCCGAGGGCCGCCGGGACTACCTCAAGTACCTCGCGCAGACCCGGCGCAAGGTGCGCCGCACCGCGCGGGCCCAGCGGGACGCGCAGTTCTACCTGCACCCGGACCCGGACCAGCTGTGGTCGCTGGTCGCCGAGGGCAGCCGGCTGTGGGAGCGGCGGATCGCCGACAAGGACTTCGGCCAGGTCCGCATCGGTCTGGGGCCGCAGCAGCTGTGGACTCCGCTGGTCGCTCCGAGCACCGCGCCGCTCGATGAGCTGGAGCCGCTGTCGGCCGGTGCCATGCACCAGTTCCTGGCCGCGCACGGTTCGCTCGACCGGCTCCCCATGGCGGTGTCGTTGCGCGCCTTCTACCACGTCGTGGTGTCGGGCGAGCCGGGTTCGGTACGCGATTCCGCCCGCGCGATGGTGGCCGGGCTCGTCGCGCTGCACTCGCCCGACGACCTCCTGGTCGCGGTCGCGGCGTCCCGGGATGTCACGGACCACTGGGACTGGACGAAGTGGCTTCCGCACACCCAGGTTCCGGGTTCCTCCGACGGGGCCGGCACGAAGCGGCTGTTCGGCGACAACCTGATGGAGGTCGAGGCGCTGCTCGAAGACCGCCTGTCGGGCCGGTCGAGGTTCAACCGCGAGGGGGCGCCGCTCCTGGACCAGCCGCACGTCGTCGTCGTACTGGACGGCACGTTCGTACCGGCGGAGTCGCTGCTCGCCTCTCCGGAGGGGCTCCAGGGCGTGACCGTCGTGGAGATCGTCCCGGAGGAGCTGGACGAGCCCCGCGGCGGTCTGCACATAGCGGTACGGCCGGGCCGGCTGCGGCTGGAGTCGGCGGCGGCCACCTACCACGGCACGCCCGACCTGCTGCCGGTCGAGACCGCGGAGGCGCTCGGCCGCCAGCTCGCCCCGCTGCGGATGGGGATCGGCGCGGAGGACGACGAGCCGCTGCTCGCCAACCTGGACTTCACGGACCTGCTGGGCATCGGTGACCCGGCCGCGGTCGACACCGCGACCGCCTGGCGGCCACGTTCGACGGCCGACCGGCTGCGGGTACCGATCGGGATCGGTGAGGACGGCTCGCCCGTCATGCTCGACCTCAAGGAGGCCGCGCAGGAGGGCATGGGGCCGCACGGGCTGTGTGTGGGAGCGACCGGTTCCGGCAAGTCCGAACTGCTGCGGACCCTGGTGCTGGGTCTGGCCGTCACCCACTCCTCCGAGACGCTCAACTTCGTCCTGGCCGACTTCAAGGGCGGTGCGACGTTCGCCGGGATGTCCGAACTCCCGCACGTCGCCGCGGTCATCACCAACCTGTCGGACGACCTCACCCTGGTCGACCGCATGCGGGACTCCATCACGGGTGAGCTGCAGCGCCGCCAGGAGCTCCTGCGCTCCTCCGGCAACTACGCGAACCTCACCGACTACGAGAAGGCGCGCGCCGCGGGCGCCCCGCTGGAACCCCTGGCGTCCCTGGTCCTGGTGATCGACGAGTTCAGCGAGCTCCTCACCGCGAAGCCCGACTTCATCGACATGTTCATCCAGATCGGCCGCATCGGCCGGTCCCTGGGCGTACACCTGCTGCTGGCCTCGCAGCGCCTGGAGGAGGGCCGCCTGCGCGGCCTGGACACCTACCTGTCGTACCGGATCGGTCTGCGTACGTTCTCGGCCGCCGAGTCCCGTACCGCCCTGGGGGTGCCCGACGCGTACCACCTGCCCTCGGTCCCCGGTTCCGGGTTCCTGAAGTTCGGCACGGAGGGGATGACCCGCTTCAAGGCCGCCTACGTGTCGGGCACCTACCGGCCGGGTGTCGCCCCGACCACCGGTTCCGGGGAACTCCCCATCGACCGGCGCCCGGTGCTGTTCACCGCGACCCCGGTGGCGGTCCACTACCCGGAGCCCGACCCGGACGTCTCCCTGGCGCCCGGACAGCGGACCGCCGACGCGCTGGCGGACACCGTTCTCGACGTCATCGCCCGCCGTCTGGAGGGCCAGGGGCCCCTCGCCCACCAGGTGTGGCTGCCGCCGCTCACCGACGCGCCGTCCCTCGACCAGATGCTGCCGCCGCTGGCGGTGACGCCCGAGCGCGGACTCCACGCCCCGCAGTACGGGAAGAACGGCTCCCTGGTCGTACCGTTCGGCCTGGTCGACAAGCCCTTCGAGCAGCGGCGCGACCCGCTGGTGCGGGACTTCTCCGGCGCGGCCGGTCACATGCTGATCGTCGGCGGCCCCCGCTCCGGCAAGTCCACCCTGCTGCGCGCCCTCATCGGCTCCTTCGCCCTCACGCACACACCGCACGAGGTGCAGTTCTACGGAATGGACTTCGGCGGCGGCGGCATGATCGCCGTCGAGGGCCTGCCCCACGTCGGCGGGGTGGCCTCCCGGCTCGACCCGGAGAAGATCCGCCGTACGGTCGCCGAGGTCTCCGGAATCCTCAACCGGCGCGAGGAGTTCTTCCGGGACAACAACATCGACTCGATCACCACGTACCGCCAGCTCCGCGCGGCCGGCCGGCTGCCGGGCGAGCCGTGGGGCGACGTCTTCCTGGTCATCGACGGCTGGCAGTCCTTCAAGACGGACTACGAGTTCCTGGAGCCGGTCGTCGCGGACATCGCCGCACGGGGCCTCGGCCTGGGCATCCACCTGGTCGCCACCGTCGCCCGGTACATGGAGATGCGGGCGGCGCTCAAGGACCAGCTGCTCAACCGCCTGGAGCTGCGCCTCGGTGACCCGACCGACTCCGAACTGGACCGCAAGATCGCGGTGAACGTCCCCGTGGGCGCACCCGGCCGGGGTCTGACCGCGGAGAAGCTCCACTTCATGGGCGCCCTGCCGCGCATCGACGACTCCGCGGGCGCCGGCGACGACCTGTCCGAGGGGACGGCCGCCTTCGTCCGCGCCTCGGTCGACAACTGGCCCGGCCCGCACGCCCCGCAGGTCCGCATGCTGCCCCGGAAGCTGTCCGCGCGCGAGCTGCCGAGCGGCCCGGAGCGCTCCAGCGGTGGCATCGCGATCGGCATCGACGAGATGAACCTCGCCCCGGTCCTGGTCGACTTCGACACCGACCCGCTGTTCGCGGTCTTCGGTGAGTCGGAGTCCGGGAAGACCGCGCTGCTGCGGCTGCTGATCAAGCAGATCACCGAGCGGTACACCCCGGAGGAGGCGTTGATCTGCGTCGGTGACTACCGGCGCAGCCTGCTGGAGTGCGTGCCGGAGCCGTACCTGGTCGGCTATGCGACGACGCACAACGCGTTCGAGACGTACCTCAACGACATGAACACCCTCATCACCAGCCGCATCCCCGGCACGGACGTGACCCCGCAGCAGCTGCGCAACCGCAGCTGGTGGCGGGGGCCCCGGGCGTTCATCATCGTCGACGACTACGACCTGGTCGCCACGTCCTCCAACAACCCCATGGCGATGCTGGTCGACAACCTGCCGTACGCCCGCGACGCCGGGGTGAACTTCATCATCGCCCGCAACAGCGCGGGAGCCGGCCGCTCCTCGTACGAGCAGTTCATCCAGCGCTTCAAGGAGCTGGGCGCCCAGGGCGTCGTACTGTCCGGCCACCCCGGCGAGGGCGAACTCCTCGGCGACGTGAAGGCCCGCCCACTGCCCCCGGGCCGCGGCCTGTTCGTCTCCCGCCGCAACGCGCCCTCCCTGATCCAGACGGGCTGGCTGCCGACGGACCTGGACTGAGCGGATCGCTGTTGAGCACGGAGGAGGGGGCCGACCCGATCAGGTGCCGGCCCCCTCCTCCGCGTCCACACCTACAATGGACTGCCTGGTCCATTACGGTCGTGGAGGTGGCTCGTGCCCAGCAAGCTGACGGCGAAGGGTAGGGCGACACGCAGCCGGATCGTCGAGGGGGCCGCGGCGGTACTGCGGGAGCGGGGTGTCGCCTGGGCGACCCTGGACGACATCATGGCGCGGACCGGCACCAGCAAGAGCCAGCTCTTCCACTACTTCCCGGCGGGCAAGGACGAACTGCTCGTCGCCGTAGCCCAGTTCGAGGCGGACCAGGTCCTGGAGGACCAGCAGCCCTATCTGGGCCGCCTCGACTCGTGGGAGTCCTGGGAACAGTGGCGGGACGCGGTCATCAAGCGCTACGAGGCACAGGGCGACCAGTGCCCGCTCGGCTCACTGTTCCACCAGATCGGGCGCTCGACCCCCGGGGCGCGGGCGATCGTGGTCGAGCTGCTGCGCCGCTGGCAGGAGAGCCTCGCGGCGGGCGTCCGGGCGCTGCAGGCCGCCGGCGCGCTGCCCGCCGACGTCGATGCCGAGGCGAGGGCCGCGGCGCTGCTGGCCGGGATCCAGGGAGGCGTGTCGATCCTGCTGTCGACGGGCCGGTCCACGCACCTGCGCGCCGCTCTCGACCAGGGAATCGCGGACCTGCGCCGCGCGGGCGGCCCCGCGGCGTGAACTGAGCGGCTCCACCCGGCACACCGCCGCTCCTGGGCCGGTGCCGTGCGTCTCAGGCGGCGATGACGGCGACAGTGGTGCGGCCGCCGTCGACGTCGAGCACGATGCCGTGCACGAACGAGGACTCGTCGCTGGCGAGGTAGACGGCGGCGTTCGCGATGTCGCCGGGAGCGCCCATTCCCCCGGCCGGGGTGCCCTTCATCATGATCTCGCCGGGGTGGGTCTCGCCGGGTGCGGGCGTCTGCACGACGCCCGGGGAGATCGCGTTGACCCTGACCCCCTGCGGCCCGAACTCGGCCGCCCAGGCCCGGGTCAGGGTCTCCACCGCCCCCTTGGTGGAGCTGTAGAGGGCCCCGGGAATGCCCAGCCGCGCGATCCAGGAACCCAGGTTGACGATGACCCCGCCACCGGCCTCCACCATGGCGGGCGCGACGGCGGCGGTCAGGAAGAACGGGGCCTTCACGTTGACCCCGTAGACCTGGTCGAAGGTCTCCTCGTCGACGGTCGGCGTGGTGTTGCGCGGATAGATACCGGCGTTGTTGACCAGGACGTCGATACGTCCGCCCAGGACCCGCGCGGCGTCCTGCGCGAGCGCCCGCGAGGCGGCGGCGCTGCCGTCCAGATCGGCCCGCACGAACTCCGCACGGCCACCCCGTGCACGTATCCCGTCGACGACCTCCGCACCGCGCTCGGCACTGCGGCCCGAGACGGCGACGTACGCCCCCTCTGCGGCGAAGGCCTCCGCGATCGCACGCCCGAGGTTGCTGGTCGCTCCGGTGACAAGGGCGGTCTTGCCCGCAAGCCGCACAGACATGGTTCTCTCCATTGTTTGGTTCGCCGCTGCGAAACCGCACGGCCGGACCGCCGGCAGCCTTCGACCGGACGGGGCGCCCCCTGGCTGTCGGGGCGCTCTGCCACTGTGCGACGACAAAAATGGACCTGCAAGTCCAAAAGTGGGATGCCCTGGACTACCTCTGTCCCGACTACGCCGAGGCGCTCGCACCGTTGGCGCGGCCCTTGCCCGGGTTCCAGGGCTCGGTGGTGAAAGCTCCAGGGGCGAACCGCTCGACTGCCTCGACGATCAAGTCAGGGCGACCCGGCCTGCGTCGGAGCCAGAGGGCGCTTCCAAGCGGGAAGAGCACGGCCAGCGTCTCCCCGCCGACGACGTTCGGCTGCCCCAGGCGCACGCCTGCCTTCAACACCACCAACAGGAAACTCCGCCTGCTGTTGAACCGGACCTTGTCGATAACGGCCCATGGGACGGTCTGGCTTTGACCACTCCACACTTTGCTCACGCCTGCCGAATCGATGCGCAGCCCCGGATGCCGGCTCACAAGCACGATCAGCCCCACCACGGCCACCACTGCCGCGAACCCCGGTATTGCCACATACCCGAAGACACCCGGCAAGCCCACCGTTTCCATGACGTCATCCCCCCTCAGCAAGGCGATCACAAAGGCCGTCAGCACTTCCAGGAGAATCAGACAGAGCATCCCTGCGAGAACCAAGCCGACGTAGAACCAGCCCCGCCGGGCCCGCTCGGCGGGGAGAAACAGCCCTTCTGCAACATTCCTGAACGGTGTGGACAAGACGCTCTCCTTCGTTGGGTCCCGGACACCCATCGCGCGGCGCGCAACTCACCGACGGCGAAGCGCTATCGCGCGTCACCCAGCAGTGGCTGTACGGGAACAGGGTTTCCTCTGGCGCCTGATCTCGCGCACGGCGCTCAACAGCCCGTCCTCCACGCATACGCCACAGGCCCCTGGTACCTGCAAGCAGGAATTCGCGGCATCGCGACCGCGGAGCTGGGGGCCGTTGTGTGAGTCAGGGTGGCCGGTTACAGCGACTCGACCAGCTTTACGGATTCAGCGATCGGGCAAAGAGGAAACTGGCGCCTGAGCTGCCGGGCAGCCTTCAGCACCCCCTTTTCGTCACGGAATCGGCGAAGCGCCGCCTCGTCCGCCACCATCATCCGCAACTCGTCGATGGATGCGAACCTCTTCGCATACCAGTCTCGCCGACGCCGCTGGTCCGCGTATGCCTCACCACAGCCCGGGAGAACAACGCCCAGAACGAACAGGAGGACCACCAACGGCAGGTTATCGGGCTTAAGGATGAACAGCGCATAGAAACAGGCCAGAGCGACGCACCACAACGTTACTCGAATCCAGTACATGCGAAACCATCACCTGCCATTTCGGGGATTTCTCCGGCACCGACACGAACTCAGGGAGAGCACGCCGCCTCGCAGCACACCCTCCCCGAACCGGACCCGTTCGTGGCACGGAGGCTCACAATTCCTTGACCAGGGCTACTGCCACGTCCAACGGAAGCCGGGGAAGTCGGCGCTTGACCTCCCGTACCGCGTTGGCGGGCCCCTTCTCGTCGCGGATGCGGCGCAGCCCCGGCTCGTCGACAGCCTGGCGCAGTGCGTCGATCGAGCCGAAGGTCTGGGCGTACCAATCCCTCTGCTCCGCCCGACGCGCACCCGGTGTCTGCCATGCCGAACGCCCCTCGGCCACCAGCGGACAGGCCAGAGCCAGGACGATGCAGAGAATCCAGACCGCCGCTGGGAGGCCCGATTTCAACGAGAAGAAGAGACCCACCAACGCGAGCAGACCGACGCCCCAGAGAATTACTCGCAATACACGCATTAAGCCACCTAGCTGTCGATCCAAGGCATCCCGCACCCGGTCACACTGCGCACGAGAGTCAGGCGCCGGAATGACACCGGCCCTTACGGGGCTGCAACGGGCCAGTGACCCTGAGGATAGGTCGACTCGTCACGCGCTTCGCCCTCGATCGCGGACATCTGCTGAGCCTGAGCACCCAGCAGAGCCAGCAGAGCCGTGGCGGCGGTGATGATGGCCGCAGTGCTCGCCGTGGCCTCTGCGACGACGAGCGCCGCACCCGCCCAGGAGAAGACAAGGGAGCCGATCGCCACGATCGCGGCGATCATGCTCGCGATGAGCTGATACAGGACAACGCCCAGTGCGATGTAGAACGCGAGTCCGGCGGTGGCGCACAGCGCCAGGCCCGTGGCCACCTTGTCCGCGCTGGTGCCGATCTTGGCGGCCGCGATGGGCTGCGCCTTCACCGCCGTCGTGTAGGCAGTGGCAGCGTCACCTGTCCAGTGCTTGAGGGACTGAAGCTGGTCGGACGTGGTACTGCCGGCGACGCCACTGGCTTTCCCACGGACATCAGACTGCCAGTCCCAGACATGGATGGCCATGTAGACGGGCGCCGCGACCCCCTGCAGGAGCTCCTTGATCTTGTTGAGGACCCATGAGCCTGCCTCGATGAGCTTGTTCGCAGTCCAGATGATCGCATCCGCGACGAAGTCGGGCACGTACCAGTGATTCGCCGTGGATTCCGCCTTCGGGCCGACCTCATTCAGCTTGGTCGAGAGAGTCTCAATTCCCGAGGTGAGCTTTTTTGAAGTCTCTTCGTATTGCGCCGCGTTGAAAGGCATTCCATTCCCCGTCTAGTAGGCGTGATCTACGTGCTTCTTCGTGTCGACCTCGTGGTCGTCGTATGCTTTAGCATTCTTGTACAACGCCGTAGCGACCGCCGACATCTGCACCTCCCCCTCAGAACTGCGTGCAGAAATCTGATCGATGACAGCTTCGTAAGCCGATACCAGGAGCTGGAAGACTCCAGCCTGAAGGTGGTTCATTCGCGTTCCTTCAACCGCGTTGTGGACCGCCTTCATCGCACTGCTCTGCTCGTCCCACATCGCCGCATCGGAACGCAGTCCGTCGGTGATGACTTTGAGGTCGGGGTCACCCAATGCCCTCAATCCCTTCAGGAGTTATTCAGTAAGACGTCGGGGGTCACTCAGAATGGCCAGCGCTTCGTTCAACAGGCCACCGAGTTGCAGATTGGCCGTGCTGTCCTCGGCTGCAGCCTCAAGAGTGCTGAGTTTGTCGCGGGCATCGGTCAGGGCTTCGTCAAACGCCTGGTTGAGCCCGATGGACGTCTGCCTAGCCGCCCACTGGGGATCCACCTCGCAGGAGAGCAGAGCGCCCTTTGTCACAGTGAGAACGACCCGGTGAGCCGTTGATCTGCCGGTGGCCCGTACCGGCTCGGGGACCTCCCCCGCGAGCTGCTCCACCGCGCTGAATGCCGCGAGTGCGTCCTCGGTCACCTCATCGAGGCTCCGCGGGACGACGTAGCGCAAATCCGGTCCAGGGATTTCCGTTGTTGCCGAGGGTGTCTCCGGCGCGGTGGAAGGGCCGGATGTGGCAAATGAATTATCCAGTTGGTCGGCCTTGGCTCGCCAGCCCGCATCATCAAAGGCCCGCGACAGGCCTTCCATCTGCACGCTCATAGCGGCGCCGTAAGCCTCACTGACAACGGCCCCGATGGCCTCGGGCGGCTGCCGGCGCTGCCAGTCCGAAGCAGCCTTGATGAACTCCGGAAGCCCGTCCGATGCCAATCGGACGGTTACGGCGCCCTGCGCATCCGCGCCTTCGACACCCTGGGGCATCTGGTTCTGCATGTTCGTCATCATGTTCTGCAGCTTCAGCGCGTGCTGCTGGAACTGCTGCAGACCACCTATGAATTCGTCGTCCACAATGCCTCCTCTTTGCCTGTGCGCGTACAGGCCGTTCTGATTGGGATCGTCGGGGTGAGAGTGACGGCACGAGCTCAGCGCCGGAGGCCTTCAGCTCTCCGGCGCAGCAGGAGCACCGCGCCGACAACGACCACCACACCGACTCCGACGATGATCCAGACGATCGCGCCTACGCCCTTGCCGTCATCCGACTTCTCGGAGGCCGCGGACGACGCGGGCTGCTTCGAAGCGTTCGAGGAGCCGGAACCGCCGGCCTTCGACGCAGACGCCGAGGGCGACGGGGACTTCTTCGGGGTCCGGGCGGCCACCAGCGGGTTCACGTCGGCGGGGCCCGGGTCTCCGGGGTCCCCGAGGACGGCCAGCCGGGGGCGGACCGTGCCGTAGCCGATGTAGCGGCTGGGGACCTTGCCCTTGGTCGGCTTGCCCGCGGTGTTCATCAGGACGCGGAGGACCTGGTTGCCGGTCCAGGACGGGTGCTTGGACCAGATGAGGGCGGCGGAGGCGGAGGCGATGGCCGTTGCCTGGCTGGTGCCGCCGCTGCTGCAGTAGCCCGTTTTCCCGTCGACGCAGCGGATCGGGATGTCCTCCCCCGGGGCGGCGAGTGCCACCTGGGGCCCAGATACCGAGTACTTCGTGACCGAGGATGTCTTGTCGACGGCTCCCACGCCCGCGACGCCGATGCTCGCCGCCGGGTACGCGAAGGTGTTCTCTTTGTCACCTCTGTTGCCGGTTCCGGCAAAAAGCAACTTTCCACGCTTAATCGCGTAGTCCACTGCCTTCTGGAGCTGTGTCAACTCGTCCGGTTCGGGCGTGAAGTACTCGTATGCCAACGACATGTTAATAATCTTTGCTTCGCTGTCGGCGGCATACCGAATGGCCGAGACGAGGGCAGGAACGCTGTTGGTAGCCGATTCCTTGGTGGATCCGAAAACGGTCAAGGGGAGAATGTGCGCGTCCGGCGCGAGGCCCTTCACCCCCTGACCATTCACACCGTTCCCAGCAATGAGCATCGCCATGGCGGTGCCATGCCCGTCTACGTCGATGTGCGCACCCAGTTGCGGATCGACGAAGTTCTTCCCCGGGAGGACCTTTACTCCTGTCAGATCAGAAACAGAAGGAATCACACCGGTATCGACAACAGCGACAGTGATCCCCTTACCGGTGCTGACCTTCCACATCTCAGGGGCCTGCATCCGGTCCAGGTACCACTCGCGATCGCGCATGGTGTCCGCGTACGCGGCCGGGGCGATGGCGCCACCGAGGAGGAGCAGGGCACCCAGCGCGGACACCACCGCCGAGGCTCGCCTGCGGTGACGCCTGACCGTTGACTTCATGCCACCCACTCGTTCTCTGTCCGCCGTCCGGCGTCGCTGCTTCGAAACCGGAACTAGTCGATCACGGGGGGAACCACGCCGTCGTCTCCCGTGCCCCAGGTCTCTTCGTCCTCGGCAAGATAGTCCGGGATCTCGCCGTCACGCCGCTGAGGACGTCGCCGTTTGCCCTGGGACCCGCCCATTGCGCCGCCCATCGAGCCCATCGCTCCGCCTGATCGCGGCGATTCACGGACGAGCCCGGTGCCGCCCGGGGTGAATTCCCCGCCGGCCCCCGACTGCGTTCCGCGTGGTGCCCGCACGGTGCCGCCCGGCTCGTTGACCAGGCGCTGCGCGTTGCCACCGGGGCGCGTGGCCCCGGCCCGGCCCCCGGCGATCCCGGGCGCGCCACCGGCGTGGCCCTGCATCATTCCGCGGCCGGTCGAGGTCGACGGCTTCTCGCCACCGATGACCGTCCCGCGCGCGGTGCCCCGGGCCGGGCCGACCCCGCCCCGGCCGCCCTGAGCCGGCGTACCGCCGTGGATGCCGGTGTCGGTCCGGGTGTTCATGGGGGGCCGGACGCCTTCGACGCCACCCCGGCCGGGCGTGCCCATGGGAGGCCGACCGCCTTCGACGCCACCCCTACCGGGGGTGCCCGTCGGAGACACGGTGCTCCTCTCGGGGTTGTTCGTCGGAGGCCGGACGCGCCCGACGTCACCCTTGCCACCCGGCCCCGTGGGCAATGTACGCGCCGGGCCGCCTCCGGGACCGAACGGTCCGGTACGCGGGGGGATCACGGGCGGAAGAGGCGACTGGTGCCCGCCGCCACCCGGGCCCTGCGGCAGTGGCCCGCCGGTGGGCGGGACCGTGGTGGGGTTCGGGGTCTGCGGCATCGTCACCGTGTCGATGTTCGTGCCCGTGTTGTCCGGGGCCCCGGGGACCGCGCCGACATGCTGCGGCGTGTGGACGACAGGGGTGCCGTCCGGGGAGGACGGGCTGACGCCATCAGGACGCACGGTGCTGTACTGGTGATCGACCCTTGACGTATCGCCGCCCGAAGTACCTGCCACCGAGTCCGTGGTTCCGGAGTTACTCCCTCCAGGCCCCAAGCCCTTTTGCCAGGAGTCGACCGGGCTCTCCGGCACAGCAGCATCCGGCAGCGGCTTGAAGTTCGGCTCCTCCTGGGAGGAGATCGACTGCTGGGCCATCAGGTAGTACGAGGCAAGCTTGTTCATCTGCGGAATGGCTTCGTTCCGCGCCGTCTCGACGGCCTTGAGCCGGGCCTTTTCCTTCGCTTCGTCCGCGTAGCACATCGACACGGCGTCAGGGTGGCCCTGGATCACCTTGGCCACCTCGCTGAGGGCCTGGCCGGCCGTCTGCAGCGAGGTGCCCGCGGTACCGGCGTAGTCGGCCAGCTTCAGGGTCTCCTTGGCGAATTCGTCGCCCCACTCGCGGAAGGCATCACCGCCCGCGCCCTTCCAGCCGGTGGTGCGGCCGACGTGCTCCTTGAGCTCTGTACCGATCTTCTCGATCTCGGTCTGCGCGTCGACGAGAGCCGTACCGCGAGCCATGATCGCCGTGGCGTTGACGCCACTGACCATGTTGAGCATGTCCTGGTACGACGCGTGCTCGAAGTTGCTGGTGTTGTAGCAGGCGTTGAGTGGTGGCAGCTTCTCGCCCATGGTTATCCCTGTCCCCCGTTCACTTCTACGTGTTACAAGCCGTCGTTACCGCTGGACGAGCCGTCGCCGGGCTTGTTCTCGTCGCCTCCGTGCGCTCCGTGATCCTTGCCGGTGTCCGGCTTCTTGTAGTAGACCTCGGTGCGCTGCTGGATGGCGTGCAACCGCTCGGAGTGTTCCTGGTCGACGTTCTCGTAGCCTCGGTCGGCCAGGTCGACCGTGATGCCCATCGCCTCCAGCTGATCCCCGAGCGTCTTGGACAGCAGCTCCAGGCGCGCGTGCACCATGTCGTAAGCGCTGGACAGCCCCATGGCCTCCGGGAAACCGGTGCCGTACGAGGCCGGTGTGACCTTCTGTTCGGTGATACGGCTGTGCGCGGCCGGTGAGCCGTCGAGCTTCGTGAGCAGCTTGTCCACGCGGGTCTTGAAGCTCTTCAGAGACTCGCTGGGCGCCGCCAGATCGGGCGCGGGTGATCCGTCGCCCGGAAGTTCAGGTCTCATGCAAGCACCTCCCCTAAAGTGCCGCGGAACCGCAGGCGTGGATGTGGGATGCGTCGGCCGCATCCCACATCCACATCGTGCCGGTTCCGTCGTGATTCATCTGCGCTTGGGTCAGCCCTGGAAGCGCCGGGACTGGGCGAGGTCGTTCGCCCGGTAGCCCTCGGTGGCTTCCATGAGCCTCGTCGAGATCGTCAGCAGCGTCTCGTGCATGTGGTTGACCTTGACGTCCCAGCCCCTGTGGCGGTCGTAGAACGCGCGCTGCGTCTCGCCGTCCCAGGTGGCGACGACGGCCTTGACCTTGCTGTTGAGGTCGTCGAGCTGACCCTTGATGGTGTTGGCGGTCGACTTGACCTGGTTCGAGGCCTCTACGACCCCTGAGTACGTAATCTCCATGGAACGGTCTCCTGATGCGAGGCGAAGTGCGGGCGGGCTGCGAGGCGGGTTGCTAGGAGACCTGGAACCGGTCCAGGACTCCGTTGCTGCCCGTGTTGCTGGCGCCGTCGATGCCCTTGAACTTGTTGAGCTGCTCGACCTCTTCCGCGTCGAAGCCGTCCTTGCTCATCCGGACGGCTTCCTGGGTGAAGTCGAGGAGATCCTTCAGGTCCCGCACGTCGAGGTTGACCTGCGTCTGGAGGCCGTTGTACGCGTTGGCCGCGACACCCTTCCAGTGACCTTCCACGGCGTCGATGACCCCGTTGAGGTGCGTGATCCTGCCCTGGAGTGTGTCGTGCATGTGGCCGAGTTCGCGGATCAGACTGTCAATCTGATCAGCTGAGTGCTTGAGCTTGTCTGTCATAACGCACCTTCCCCCATGAATCGGATGTCGCGGGCTGCTTGCCTGTCGCTACCACGCGTACATCGGACCAAAGTTGTCAATTATCAGTTTAGCTGCGGCCGCCACGCAATCCAACAGCCTTAGTCTTGCCTTGACTTGTTGGATATTCACCTAATTACGCGGCTGCGACGGTCTCGCAACACGATCGCGGCGCCCGCGATCACTGCCACGAGAAGGCCTGTGGTAGCCAGCACGTAGATCGAGATCCGGGCGATGCGTTCCTTCCTTGTTTCACCCATCTGGAGCGCGATTGGTTCCGGTCCGGCGGGACCATTCGATACCGCCCGGTCAGGGGTGGGGGCGTTCACCGGATGTTCGTCGTCGTTGAGGGCGCGCACCGGGTCGACCACTCCCCACCCGACGAATTTGTCCCGGCCGTTGACCGCGCGTTCCGCGGTCTGCTCGATCTGGGCCACCACCTGGTTCTGCTTCCAGCCCGGGTGCTTCGCCCGCAGGAGCGCGGCGACTCCGGCGACGTAGGGGGCGGAGAAGCTGGTGCCGTTGTCGACGCACTGGCCGCCCTTGGGGACGGTGGACACCATGTCGACGCCCGGTGCCGCGACCCCCACGAAGTCGCCCATCTGGGAGAACGGCGCCCGCTCGTCGTTGCGGTCGGAGGCGGCCACCGCCAGGACGCCCTTGTAGGCCGCCGGGTACGTCACCTTGACCGCGCCGGCGAGTCCGTCGTTCCCGGCGGACGCGACCACGACGATGTCCTTGTTCAGCGCCTCGGCCACCGCGAGCGCCAGGTCGGAGTCGGCCCGCAGGGGTTTGGCGGTGTCCTGGGAGATGTTGATGACCCGGGCGTGCTGCGCGATGGCGTGGCGGATGGCCGCGGCCATCGTCGTGGCGGTGCCGGTGCCCTTGTCGTCGTTCTGCCGGATGGGGATGATCGTCGCTTCCGGAGCGAGACCGACGAACCCCGTGCCCGAGCGCGGGCGGGCCGCGATGATGCCGGCGACCTTGGTGCCGTGGCCGACCGTGTCGACGGTGCCGTCACCGCCGCTCGGCTTGCCCTTGCTCTTTCCCTTGCCCTTCGAGGCGTCCGGGTCCTGGGACCCGTCCTTCGGCACCGGCAGCAGATCGGTCCCGGCCGCCCGGTCGACGGCGGACTTCAGCTGCGGGTTCGTGTCGTCGACACCCGTGTCGATCACCGCGACCCGGACGCCCTTGCCCTTGGTGTCCTGCCAGAGCTGGTCGAACACCAGCCGCTGGAGCGCCCAGGGGCGGCCCTGGATCTGCTTCTTCATGGGGAAGGTGCACTCACCGCTGGCCTCGGAACCCGATTGCGGGTCGGATTCGTCGGCGGCGGCGAGCCCCGGCAGGGCGGCGCCCGCCGCGATCGTCAGGAGCAGCACGACGGCCGAGGAGCGGACTCCGTTACGAGTGGTGCGAGTAGTGCGAGTAGTGCGAGTGGTCATTACGCGCCTTCCTCCTCTCCGCCCTCAGGAACTCTGCGGCTGTTTGGCGCTGTTGGTATCGAGCCGGGGGCCCTTGGGCAGCAGGTTGGACCAGTTGTCCGGCACCGGAAGCGGCTTGACGTCCTTGTAACCGAGCCTGGTCTGCGCCTGGTTGACCTCGGCAGCCTGTTCCTCCGGGGTCGTCGGCTTCCCGGTGGCCCCGATCTTCGAGGGGTCCGCGCTGCTGTCGTTGTTCGTCTGTACGGCGTAGCGCAGTCCGGTGTCCGTCACCAGGAAGAGTGATCCGGTGGTGGGGGACGCTCCGTTGAACTGCCGGTACAGCACACCGCTGCCCGGTGTGACGTACGCGCTGGTGGCCCCGTCCAGGAAGCGGACGGGGTATCCGGAACCGGCCCAGGTGGTCAGCTTCGGGACTCCTGTCCCGGTGACGCCGTGCAGCACGTTGCAGACGGTCCCGGTCGGGGACGCGGTGTCGTTGGCCTGCGTCGGTACGTTCCTCGGCCAGCCGAACTTCGCGTAGAACTCGTCCGGGGAAGAGGTGAAGGACTGCGGTCCGACCTCGGTGGCCTGTGCCTTCTGGCCCAGCACCGCGGCCTCCGGGCTCGTCAGGAGCAGCCTGGCCACCAGGTCGGACACGGGTGCGACCGTTTTCGGCAGGACGACGTACTGCTGCATGCCGGTACCGGCCACGGCCTTGAGCACCGTGCCCACCTTGTTCAGGCGGGCGTCCAGGCCGTTGACGCCGGCCGGGGTACCGGCCTTGGCGGGCAGCTTCGGGAAGTCGACGGGCTCGCCGGCGTGCAGGGTGCCGAGCCAGTCCTTGGTGACCTTCTGGGGCCGTGCGCCCTCGCTGAACAGGGAGCGGCGCAGTACCTCGTCGCGGGCGGAGGGCTTGTCGCCGCCGCTGGTCCCGATGACGTGCTGTGTGCCGTCCGCGTCCACCAGGTACCTGGTGCCGTTGCCGCCGTCCGCCTCGACGTAGAGGGCCTGGCCGCCGTGGAGCTGCTTCTTGCCGCCGACCTTGTCCGCGTCCCGGTCCGCGAGCAGGAAGACCGCCTTCTGCACGCCGCCTCCGGCTCCGGCGCCGGGCTGTTCGCAGACCACCCAGAGCTTGTTCCGTCCGGCGTCGTCCTTGCTGGGCAGCCGGTCGGGGGCGTACGGGATACCGAGCATCGGACCGCGCTGCAGCTTTCCGCTGTCCAGCTCGGACTCCTTCACCTGGAGCACGGAGGAGTTGCTCGGGTCCAGGAGCAGCTTCGCGGAGGAGAAGTTCAGCACCGGGTGCAGGCGCTTGACGCCCTTGGTCTCCAGGACGACGTAGCGGGTCGTCGAATCACTGCCGACTATCACGTGGGCACCGGGGTCGTCCCAGCCGTCGGGAACCTTGGGCTTGAAGATCCCCCAGGCCCCGAAGCCCGCCAGCAGCAGGGCGCCCACCACCACTCCCGGCACCAGGGCGCGCAGCGGGCGCGGTGCCGCCTCGTCCGTACCGGCTGCGGACGGCTGCAGAAAGGCGGCGACCAGCCGCTTCTTCGCGAAGGTGTAGGCGTTGAGTTCGTCCCGCCGTGATGCCATCTGCCCGACTTCTCCCCGTGGTTGTAGATGCCTCGCGAACCGCCACCACTATGCCCGCCGACACTCGTCCGCCGCTGTGCGGGTACATGATTCAGGGAGTCTGCCAAACGCTCCCGTCCGGCCGTGGGCCTTGAGCCCCCGTTCGAACGCCCCGGCGCCGGTCGTGGGACAGTTGGCGGTCGCGGGCCGGTGTGCGAAGCGCGTCGGTCCACGCACACACGCCGTAGTGCCGTGACACGGAGGGACATACCGGGGGATGAGCAGCGCGACGACCGCAGTGATGAGTGTGCACCCGAAGCCAGGACGCATCGGCGGGGTTCGGCTGCACCAGGTGGTGTTGATGGAGGTCGCCGGCGCGCTGATGCTGATCGCGTGGGTGACGAACAGGGTCATGCTGGTGCCGATGGGCCTGGTCGCGGCGGTGCTGGTGCTGCTGGCGGTCGCGCGGCGGCGTGGACGGCCGGTGGTGGAGTGGCTCAACGCGGTCATGGCGCTGCGCGGGCGGCTGCGGGCCGCCCGGCAGCCGTGGTCCGCGGACGGGATCGATCCCGGGCTCGCGCCGGTCATCGAGTGCGACGCGGCGCTGCGGACGTACACCTACACCGACCGGCAGCGTGAGCGCTCCATCGGGATGGTGGGTGACGGGACGTTCCTGACGGCTCTGCTGCTCGTGCAGCCGCGCGACGAACCGCTGCGGACGGCCCGGGACGCCCGGCCGCTGGAGCTCGGCCTGCTGCACGAGGCCCTTGAGGTGGACGACATCCGGCTGGAGTCCGTCCAGGTCGTCCAGCACACGCAGCCCGCGCCCGGACCGCACCTGCCGGAGCAGGCCGCGGCGGCCCGCTCCTACGCGCCGCTCCAGGCCCAGGCCGGCACCCCCGCGATCCGGCTGACCTGGATCGCGCTGAAGCTCGCCCCCGAGCTGTGCCCGGAGGCGGTACGGGCCCGCGGTGGCGGGATCGGCGGGGCGCAGCGCGCGCTGCTGCGGGCCACGGACCAGCTGGCGAGCCGGCTGACGGGGGCGGGGTTCGACGCCTCGGTCATGACAGAGGCGCAGGTGACGTCCGCCCTGGCGACCTCGGCCGGTGTCAGCCCGCAGGCCAGCGCCCTGGCGGTACGGGCGGACGCCCCGCTGCGGCGCACCACGGAGTCGACCCGCGCCTGGCGCTGCGACGACCGCTGGCACACGACCTACTGGGTCGGCCGCTGGCCGCACCTGGGCGCGGGGGCCGCGCCCACCGCGCAGCTGGTGGCGCTGCTCACCTCGATGCCGGCGCTGGCCAGTACGTTCAGCCTGGCGGTGTCGCGTGGGACCGGCGGCACTCCGGCCGTCAGCGGACACGTCCGCCTCACCGCGCGCGGCAGCAACGAACTGGTCTCGGTACGGCGTCAGTTGGAGCGTGCGGCGCGCGGGGTGAAGGTCAGCCTCGTCCGGCTGGACCGCGAACAGCTGCCCGGCGTGCTGGCCACCCTGCCCCTCGGAGGTACCCGTTGAGCACCCACCGTACGACGCCCGCCGGGACCAACGGTCCGGCTCCGGCCACCCCTCGGGCGGCCGGGCGGAGCAGGCCCGGGTTCGGGCTGCTCGGCCCGCGCCGCGACCGGCACGTACTGCCCGTGGAGCAGCTTGCCGCGCTGCGGCTGCCGCTCGGTGACGACGGGGTCGTGGCGGGTGTCGACGCGAAGGGGCAGCCCGCGGTGCTCGGCCTGTTCCGCCCCACCCAGCTCGATGTCGTGGTCATCGGCAGCGTGTGGACGGCGCAGGTGCTGGCGCTGCGCACGGCCGGTACCGGTGCGCGCGTCGCCGTCGAGACGGCCAGGCCGCAGGCGTGGACGGGGCTCGCGCAGGCGGCGGGCGGCGGTCAGCAGTGCATGACGGTGCACGACGTCAAGCAGGTGGGCCCGCAGGGCGCTTCGGTCACCAGCCCCGTGCTGGTCGTACGGGACTGCGGTATGCGTCCGCCGCGCAGCCGGCTGGCGACGGGGCCGTGGCAGTCCGTGCTGACGCTGATGCCGTTCCTGGGTCCGTCGGCGCCGAAGCTGATCCAGAACGCCGGACTGGTCGGTATCCAGCGGGTCTCCCCGGAGGAGGCCGCTGTCCTCGGCCGGATTCTGCGGCTGCCGCAGGTGCAGGCGGAGGCGCTGCCCTCGCTCGGTGACGACATGGTGCTGTGGTGCACGACCCAGCACCGGAAGCTGGTCAAGCTCCAGCCGACCGACATCGAGGCCGGGCTCCTCGGCGTCCCGCGCCGGCTGGACTGACCGGTCCGGTTCTCTGCGCGCTCCCTCGCACATTGGTCTTGACCAATGCGCGAGGATGTGCGGAGATCATGTGCGACGCCTTCACCAGGCCTTCGCATTCACTCTTCGCATCCGACCCGCAGGAGAACCACGCACCATGCGCATATCCGCAGCCACCGCGGCCACCGTGCTCGGCGGGAGCCTCGCCCTGGGCCTCATATCCATTCCGGCTGCCCAGGCCACGCCTGCCGGCCCGTCGGAATGCGCCACCGACGCGTTCGGAGTCGCCGGGAAGTACGGCGAGTTCGTCCTCGGTGACGACGTCCACTCCCCCGACGCGGAGGGGGCGGTGGCCGTGGGCGGCAACGCCGACTTCCGCGGCGGGTTCAGCGTCGCCAACGAGCTGACGGCGGCGGAGGTCGCCGCCCTGCCCGGACAGGCGTCGCTCGTCGTGCGCGGCGATCTCCTCAACGGCGGCTCTGTCACCGCCGTGATGAAGGGCAACGCGGCCGTCGGCGGCAAGGTCAGCGACCGTGCCGTCGAACTGCACTCCGGGTCCTTCCGCAAGGACGCCGGGCTGATCGACTTCGACGCCGAGTTCACCAAGCTGCGCGGCTACTCCGCCGCGCTGGCCGGGGAGGCGGCGACCGACGGCACCCAGGTGAAGGCGGACGGCAGCCGGCTCACCCTGACGGGCGACAGCACCACCCGCAACGTCTTCCGGGTGACCGCCGGTCAGCTGGAGCAGGCCAAGGAGGTGTTCCTCAAGGTCCCGGCCGGTGCGACCTCCCTCGTCAACGTCAGTGGCGACAGCTACGACATGGCCACGGCCGGCACCACCGGGTTCTTCCTGTCCGGCGGCCAGGACTTCGTACTGGACGACAAGCTCCAGAGCGCCTCCGACGGCAAGGTCCGGGCCCGCCTGCTGTGGAACTTCCCCGACGCCCGCACCATCACCAAGAACAGCCAGGCGGCCTGGCCCGGCAGCGTGCTGGCGCCGCGGGCCCACCTCGAACTGGGCACCGCCGCGCCGGTCAACGGCTCGGTGTGGGTGGCCTCCCTGCACGGCTCGGGCGGTGCGGAGACGCATCACTTCCCGTTCAGCGGCTGCCTGCCCGGGACCGGGGAGACCCCGTCGCCGGGTGAGACCCCGGGCGCCACGCCGCCGGTCGTCAGCACCCCGTCCGGTGCCACGACGCCCGCCCCGAGCGACACCCCGGCGGGCTCCGCCTCCCCGTCCGCCTCACCCTCCGGCTCCGCCTCGCAGCCCGCGGAAGCGGGCACGCCCACCCCGTCGCAGAGCAGCACGGCCCCCGCCGAGGGCGACCTGGCCTCGACCGGCAGCAGCGGCACCCTCCCGCTGATCGCCGGCACCGCGGTGGTGCTCGCGGCGGGCGCGGGACTGGTGGTGGCGTCCCGCCGCCGCTCGAAGCGCTCCTGATCCGCGAGCTGATTCGCTAGTAGATCCGCGAGCTGATCCGCGAGTGGATCAGCTCTCAGATCCGCCAAGCCGCCGGTCCGGGTTCCGGACCGGCGGCTTCGGTACCGCCCCTACGCGGGCAGCACCGGCAGCAGCTCCGGCAGGTGGCCGTCCGACGCGGTGGCCGCCGCCACCCGCTCCTCGGGCACCTCCCCGTACAGCGTCGTACGCGGCTTCGCCGGCCGGCCGGCGGCCTCGGCCACCGCGACCAGGTCCTGCACGGACTTGTACGAGCCGTAACTCGACCCGGCCATCCGGGAGATCGTCTCCTCCATCAGCGTGCCGCCCAGGTCGTTCGCGCCCGAGCGGAGCATCTCGGCCGCGCCCTCCGTGCCCAGCTTCACCCAGCTGGTCTGGATGTTGGTGATGTGCGGGTGCAGGAGGAGTCGGGCCATCGCCGTCACCGCGCGGTTGTCGCGGTCGGTCGGCCCGGGGCGGGCGATGCCGGCCAGGTAGACGGGCGCGTTGGTGTGGATGAACGGCAGCGTCACGAACTCGGTGAGGCCGCCGGTCTCCTGCTGGAGGCCGGCGAGGGTCCTCAGGTGGCCGAGCCAGTGGCGGGGCTGGTCGACATGGCCGTACATCATGGTCGAGGACGAGCGCAGGCCCACCTCGTGGGCGGTCTTGATGACCTCCAGCCAGGTCGCCGTGGGCAGCTTGCCCTTGGTGAGCACCCAGCGGACCTCGTCGTCCAGGATCTCGGCGGCGGTGCCGGGGATCGAGTCGAGACCGGCCTCCTTCGCGGCGATCAGCCACTCACGGATGGACATGCCGGTACGGGTGGCCCCGTTGACGACCTCCATCGGCGAGAAGGCGTGGACGTGCATGCCGGGCACGCGTTCCTTCACCGCCCGCGCGATGTCGAAGTACGCGGTGCCGGGCAGGTCCGGGTGGATGCCGCCCTGCATGCAGACCTCGACGGCGCCGACGTCCCAGGCCTGCGCGGCGCGGTCCGCGACCTGGTCCAGGGAGAGGGTGTACGCGTCGGCGTCGGTGCGCCGCTGCGCGAAGGCGCAGAAGCGGCAGCCGGTGTAGCAGACGTTGGTGAAGTTGATGTTGCGCGTGACGATGTACGTGACGTCGTCACCGACCACGTCCCGGCGCAGGGTGTCCGCGATCCGGCACAGCTCGTCCAGCGCCGGCCCGTCCGCGTGCAGCAGCGTGAGCGCCTGCTCGTCGGTGAGCTTCGTCGGGTCGTCGGCGGCCTGGCTCAGCGCCCCGCGGACGTCGCCGTCGATGCGGGACGGCACCATGCCGGGGGCGGCGGCCTCGCGGAGCGCCTCCCAGTCCCCGTACACCTCGTCGAAGTCGTCGCGGCGGTCGGAGGTGCGGCCCTCGGTGTCGATGGTGTGGTGCAGATCGGTGCGGCCGGAGGCGTTGAAGCCCTCGTCCGGCTCCTGCCAGGGCAGCCCGGCGGGGATCGCCCCCTCCTTCGCGAGCCCGGTCTCCGGGTCCGCCAGCGCGCGGACGTGCGGGAGCAGGCGCGGGTCCAGCCAGGGCTCGCCGCGCTGGATGAACTCCGGGTAGATGGTGAGCCGTTCCCGCAGTGTGAAGCCGCTCTCGGCGGTCTTCTCCGCAAGCTCGTCGATGTGCGGCCAGGGGCGCTCGGGGTTCACGTGGTCGGGCGTGAGCGGCGAGACGCCGCCCCAGTCGTCGATCCCGGCGCCGATGAGCAGCGCGTACTCGGCGTCCACCAGGTTCGGCGGGGCCTGGATGCGGGCCGACGGGCCGAGGATGTGGCGGGCGACGGCGACGGCGGCGGCCAGTTCCTCCAGCTCCGCGTCCGGCATGCCGCGCATCGCGGTGTCCGGCTTGGCGCGGAAGTTCTGGACGATGACCTCCTGGATGCCGTGGTAGGCGCGGGCGGTCTTGCGCAGCTCGAAGAGGGAGTCGGCGCGCTCCTCGTAGGACTCACCGATGCCGATGAGGATGCCGGTGGTGAACGGGACGTTGGAGCGGCCCGCGTCCTCCAGGACGCGCAGCCGTACGGCCGGCTCCTTGTCCGGTGAGCCGTGGTGCGGACCGCCCGGCTCCGACCACAGGCGGGTCGCGGTGGTCTCCAGCATCATGCCCATGGACGGGGCGACGGGCTTGAGCCGCTGGAGGTCCGTCCAGGTCATCACGCCCGGGTTGAGGTGGGGCAGCAGCCCGGTCTCCTCCAGCACCCGGATCGCCATGGCGCGCACGTACGCGAGGGTGTCGTCGTACCCCTCGGCCTCCAGCCACTCCCGCGCCTCCGGCCAGCGGTCCTCCGGCCGGTCGCCCAGGGTGAACAGCGCTTCCTTGCAGCCCAGCTCCGCGCCCCGGCGGGCGATGTCGAGGACCTCGTCGGGCGAGAGGAACATGCCGTGCCCCTCGCGCCGGAGCTTGCCGGGCACGGTGACGAAGGTGCAGTAGTGGCACTTGTCGCGGCAGAGCCGGGTCAGCGGGATGAAGACCTTGCGGGAGTACGTGATGACACCCGGCCGGCCCGCGGCCTCAAGTCCGGCGTCCCGGACCCGGGCGGCGGAGGCTGCGAGATCCGTCAGATCCTCGCCGCGCGCCTGGAGCAGGACGGCGGCCTCTGTCACGTCGAGGGCGACACCGTCGCGGGCCCGCCTGAGGGCACGGCGCATGGAATTGGTGGTGGGGCGTCCGCTCTGAGCATCGGTCATGAAACGAGGATACGAGCGGGTAGCCGGCCGGTGACCGGCCGGATCTCCCGCAGGCCACACCCGCCCCCGGCGTCCCTCGGCCTGCGATCTCCCCGACCGGAGCCTGTCGTCGGCCGTCGCCCCTGGCGCCTCGGCCGCGCAACGGTCCGCGCCCCGTAGGGTCGGCACGGTGATGGAAACGATCGTCTTCGACATCGGTGAGACACTCATCCGCGACGACCGCTACTGGGCCTCCTGGGCCAACTGGCTCGGCGTCCCGCCGCACACGCTGAGTGCGCTGGTCGGTGCCGCGGTCGTCCAGGGGCGGGACAGCGCCGACGCGCTGAGCCTCCTGCGCCCCGACATAGACATCAACGAGGCCTCCCTCGCCCGGACCGCCGCAGGCCGCGGCGAGCACCTGGCGGAGCCCGACCTGTACCCGGACGTACGGCCGGTGCTCGCGGAACTGCGCGCGCTGGGCGTACGGGTGGTGATCGCGGGCAACGGGACCGTGCTGGCGGGAGAGCTCCTGCGGGCACTGGACCTGCCCGCGGACCTCGTCGTCACCTCGGACGAGTGGGGCGTCGCGAAGCCGGACCCGGAGTTCTTCGCCCGGGTGCTGGAGGTGTCGGGGGCGGAGCCGGGGGCGACGCTGTACGTGGGTGACCACCCGGCCGGCGATCTGTTCCCGGCCAAGTCGTGCGGGCTGCTCACCGCGCACCTCCGGCGGGGGGCGTGCGGGTACTGGTGGGCGGACCACCCCGATGTCGTCGCCGCCGCGGACTTCCGCATCGACGCGCTGACGGACCTTCCGGCGCTCCTGGACAGGGTGCCGGAACCGCCCCGGCCGAGGGCCCTGCGGGCGCTGTAGGCCGGAGGCGGCGGTCCCGGGGCGCGGCGGCCGCTCCGTTCCCGCCAGGAGTCATCCGACCCCTGCGCGCAAGCCGGCCCGCTCCCCCACGGACAACGCGCCGATTTGGCGCACTTCGCCCCGACCTGACCCCGACGACCCGACAGAAACAAACAGAAACCTCCGACGGCACACTTCCGGACCTCCCGCTCCTCCCCGCATAGTGCTGTGCGAAAGCACCTGCGCCGAGTACCGAGAGAACGGAAGCCCATGCATCCCCCGCTACCGCGCACGAGGCCGACCGCAGCTTCCGTGACCGCCGTGATCGTGGCCACGGCCGCCCTGTCACTGCCGGCCCTCTCCGCCCCGGCGTCGGCCGCCGCCCCGCACGCGAGCAGCCGTGCGGTCCAGTACGTCGACTGCTCCGCCACGGGGAGCCGGCAGACGGGTTCCGTCACCGCGCCCTGGCAG
The DNA here is from genome assembly GCF_041435055.1 of Streptomyces sp. NBC_00341. NCBI lineage: Bacteria > Bacillati > Actinomycetota > Actinomycetes > Kitasatosporales > Streptomycetaceae > Streptomyces > Streptomyces sp. NBC_00341. The sequence goes on from NZ_CP108002.1 coordinate 3,686,636, forward strand.
AGCCTGGACCAGGTCAACCGGCTGGAGCTCACGACCGGCAGCCAGATCCGGCTCAGGCGCTCCACCCGCTGCACCGGCACCCTGGCGCCCGACGGCTCGGGCGCGCCGGGCAGGCCGATGGTCATCGGTGCCTACGGGACCGGCGCCAAGCCCGTGATCGACGGCGGCGGCAACCCGGAGACGCTGCTGCTGAAGAACACCCAGTGGGTCGAGGCGAGCGACCTCTCGATCACCAACTCGGGCAACTCGGGCGGCAACAAGCGCGGCGTGCGCGTCCAGCTGGAGGACTACGGCACCGGGACGCACTACCGGCTGACCGGTCTGGACATCCACGACATCCGGGGCGACGACACCAAGGGCACCACCGGCTCCGCGGGCATCCTGTTCTCCGTCACGGGCTCGGCCACACCCACCAGGTTCGACGACGTCGAGGTCTCCGGGAACACCGTCACCGGTGTCGACCGCGAGGGCATCTACTTCGGCTCGACCTGGAACAACCGCCCGGTACACGGCGACTACGACCCGGACGGGCCCGCCTACCTGCCGTCCACCCGGGTCGTCGTCCGAGGCAACACGCTGAAGGACCTCGCAGGGGACGGCATCGTCATGACGGCGACCGACGGCGCGCTCGTCGAACACAACCGCCTCGACGGATTCCAGCGCCGCTCGGCCGGCTACAACGCGGGCATGTGGCCCTGGAACGCCGACAACACGCTCTTCCAGTACAACGAGGTGTCCGGCGGCGAGACGACCCGCGACGGAATGGCGTACGACGTCGACGAGGGCACGTTCGGCACCGTCTTCCAGTACAACGTCAGCCATGACAACGCGGGCGGCTTCTTCCTGGTCTGCACGGCGACGGGGACGCTCTCCGACGCGGTCATCCGGTACAACGTCAGCCGCGACGACCACTACCGGGGCATCGAGACCTGTTCCGGCTCCTTCGACGACGTACGGGCGCACAACAACACCGTGTACATCGGCGAGGGCATCAGCCAGACGGTCGTCAACGAGAACACGGACAAACACCACGGCCTGACGCTGACCAACAACATCGTGGTCAAGGAGGGTACGGGCACCGCGACGTTCGCCCTCAGGGACAGCACCGGCGTCTCCCTCTCCCACAACACCCTGGTGGGTGTCACCGGCGCTCCCGCCGACCCCGGCGGCTCCACCGCCGACCCCCTGCTGACCGACCGCACCGGCGCACTCCCCGGCGGACTGCGGCTGCGCCAGGGCTCGCCCGCGATCGGCGCGGGTACCCCGGTGCCCGGCGTGGGGCGCGACCTGTACGGCAACGCCGTCACGGACCCGCCGAACGTCGGCGCCTACGCGGGCCCGGGCGTGGCCGGTCCCGGGGCGTAGCGGGTCCCGGGGCGTAGCGGGTCCCGATACGCCCCGGCCCGGAGGGGTCCCGGTCGACCGGACGTGACCGGCACCGCTCAGCCGGAACGCGTCTGCGCCACGCGCCGGGCCAACGCCTCGTTCATCGCGCGGAACTGCGGGAGTGTGCCGGACCTGAGCTGCGACGCGACGAACGGCACCGCGACACCGGTGAAGCTCTCGCTCTGTGTCAGGCGGACGCGATGGTCGCCGGTCTCCTCGATCACGAACCGGTGCTCGCCGTCCGCGATCCAGCCGGGCCCCATCTTCCCGATCCACCGGAGCTCCCGGCCCGGCTCGACCGCCAGGAGCTCCGGCTCGAAGACGGTGTCGCCGGTCCTGTCGTGCATGACATTGCGCAGGGTCGCGCCCACTTCGAGGCGTCCGCCGTCCGACGTCACCTTCGTCGAGGTGATGAACGGGTTCCACCGCGGATAGGCGGGGAGGTCGGTCAGCACCTGCCAGACCTCGTCGGGGGACGCCTCGATCTCGATGGAGGCCTCCAGTCGGACCGGGTGGGTGTTGGTCCACCCCGTGTAGCCGGCGAGCAGGGCGAGCAGCGCCGCTCCGGCGACGAGCAGCGTCCGCCGCCGTCGGCGGCGCCGGGCGGGAACGGGCCGCTGCGGTGCCTGTTCGGGGGCGGTGTCATCGGCGGTGTGCGGTAAGGCGGTGGCCATCGTCGGTCTTCCTCTCGTTTCGGTACGGGGGACTGGGGACTGGGGACACGGTCAGCCGGAGGCGCCCCGCAGCACGCTGGCGACGAGCCGGTCGACGTAGGCCGCATCGATGGGGGCGCCGGTGATGAGCAGCCGGTAGTACAGAGCCCCGGCCAGCTGGTCGAAGACGACTTCGGGATCGACGCCCTTCTCCAACTCACCCGCATCACGGGCCTGTTCGATCATCCGCAGCACCAGTGCGTTGCGCCGCAGGAACATGGCGCGAACGGCGGCACCGATGTCCGCGTGCCGCGCGGCTGCGGCTGCGACCTCCGCGACGACCCCGGCGGACGTGTCGCCCGACGCCGAAGGGCGTCCGGCCAGGCGCATCCGGTGGAGGCCGTCGACGATCGCGTTGAGGTAGCGCGTGAGGTCAGCGCGTACGTCGTTCCGGTACGCGACGGGGACCTCGTCCTGCATCCGCGCCACGACGGCGACGACGAGGTGGTCCTTGGTGGGCCAGCGCCGGTACAGCGTGGTCTTCGCGACCCCGGCCCGTACGGCGACCTCGTCGACCGAGAACCGGTCGTAGCCGTGACCGAGCAGCAACTCCCCGGCGGATTCCACGATACGGACATCCACCGCCTCATCGCGCGGACGACCGCGCCGTACGCCGGGTTCCACGGCACCCACCCCTTATCGCTACGACCGTTTCGTAAAACGAAAGTAGCGCCGTCCGCCCAATTACGCAACGGGCGTAGCGAAATAGCGGCGGTGGCCGCAGCAGGACAGGGGCTCGGCAGGTCGGCCCGCGAATCAGCCCAGGAACAGGGGCAACCTCGCGGCGAGTTGTGTCAGTTCGGCCGTCTCCGACTCCGTCGGGGAACGTCGTCCGGTGCCGATGAGCAGGGCGTCCCTGTCGGAGAACGAGGACGGGAACGGCATACCGGCGATCGCGTCCAGCAGCTCGCGCGACCGGGCCAGGCCCTCGGCGGGCGGTGCCGGGGCCTTGGGAAGGTGAGCGGTCAGGTCGAGGTGGTGCAGCGTGCTCTCCAGGACGTACACGGAGAGGTAGTCGGCCACCTCGAACACCTCGTCACGGGTGCCGACCCGGAGTCCGGGGGCGGCGAGTCCGGCGGCACGGCCCGCCGCGGAGCCGACGTCGTCGAGGTGGAACTTGAGCAGCCACGGCTCCTCGTACGCGGCGGCCAGCCGGACGGTCAGCGCGTCGAGCGGGTCCTCTCCGGTCGGCGGCGTACCGGTGACGTCCCAGTACGTCACCGCGTCCCGGGTCGGTTCGGTGGCGGCGGGCGTGGCGAGGGTGATCAGGATGTCCTGGGCATCGATGACCAGGTGGCACACCAGATCCCGCACGAGCCACCCGGTGCAGCCGGACGGCCGCGCGAAGTCCGCGTCGTCGAGTCCGGCCACCGCTGCGAGCAGTGCTGTCCAGGAGCGTGAGAAGTCGTCCACGACCGCAAGCTAACAGCGCCCGCTCCTCGGCGCGTTCGCGAACGCGCCCACGAACGCGCCCTGCCCGCCGGTGACCTGTAGTCGCCGACGGGCAGGAGAAGTACTCACCGGGCGCGGAAGTCCGCCCGTCGACGCGTGATCAGATGCGCACCGCGCCGTAGATGGAGCCGATCGTGCCCATCGACTCGTAGCGGACAGAGGCGCCGGGGTACGGGGCGTGGAGCACGCTGCCGCCGCCCGCGTAGAGCCCCACGTGCGAATTGCCGTTGAAGAAGACCAGGTCGCCCGGCTTCAGCTGGCTCGTCGAGATGCGCGTGCCCTGGTTGATCTGGGTGAACGTGGTGCGGGTGATCTCGGCACCGGCCTGGTGGTAGGCCCACTGGGTCAGGCCCGAGCAGTCGAAGGAGCCGGGACCGGTGGCGCGTGCCTGGTACGGCATGCCGATCCGCGTCGCGGCGGCCTGGAGGGCAGCCCCGCCGAGGTTGGACGCGGGGGCCTCGTTGCCGAGTTCGACCCGGTCACCGGCGCCGCGGCTGGCGCGCACCTTGTCACTGGCGGCGTTGCTGGCGCGTGCCTCGTCCTCGCGCAGCTTCTGGCGCTCGGCGGCGGTGAGGGTGTTGAGCACCTTCTGCGCCTGGGCGAGCTTGCCCTGCTGCTGCTTCTTCTTCGAGCCGAGCGTCTTGCGGACGTCGGCCAGGTCACTGAGCTTGTCCTGGGCCTCCTTGCGCTCCTGCGCGAGGGTCCGCTGCTTGCTCTGGATCTTCGTCAGCGCTTCCGTCTGCTTGGCCGTCAACTGGTCCAGCGCGGAGGCCTGGTCGAGGAAGCTGTCCGGGTCGGAGGCGAGGAAGAGCTGCACCGAGGGGTCGATGCCGCCAGACCGGTACTGCGCGGCGGCGAGCGAACCGAGGCCGGCCCGGAGCGTGTTGAGCTCCTGCTGACCGCGGGCCACCTTGTCCTGCAGCGCGCCGACCTGCTTCTCGAGCTTCTCCTGCTTCTCCTTGGCCTCGTTGTAGTGCTCGTTGGCGACCTCGGCCTCGTGGTAGAGCTTGTCGACCTCGGCCTTGACCTCACTCTTGGTCGGCTTGGGGTCGGCGTGAGCGGCCTGGGAGGTGAGAGCCACGGCCGCAGCGGCGGTCGCGGTGAGCACGGTCACACGGGCGCGGCTCGGGTTCTTGGGACGACGGTGGGACGCCACGAAGGCGAGCTCCTTCTTCCTGGAGCCGCCTACCGGGCTATGGGGGGACGGGAAGCCCCGGCTCCGCACACGTCACGGAATCGGCGGTTCCTTCGCTGCCACCCCGGATGGGTGACCAACCGTGCGAAGGTTCGAGGGCCAACCATAGTGACCATCTCGTAATCAGTTCAATCGACGCAGGTGGAATCTCTCCACAAGGGGTACTTATTTTGCTCACACCGCACAACGCGTAGCCGCGATCTTACGGCGCGTTGCCGTAACTTCGAGCAAGTCACCACAAGGGTCATCAGGCATGCGGAATGCCACATTCCATCCGCCCGCCCCTCTCCCGTTTCCTCTTCCGCTTCTTCCTCCGCTTCTTCCTCCGCTTCTTCCTCCGCTTCTTCCTCCGCTTCCGGCGGCGGGACGGTTGAGAACGCCCTAGGGTCGCTCCTCATGAGCGAATCCCCCTCCTCCCACCTCCAGGCGACGGCGGACGCCTACGACGCCATGGCCGTCGTCTACGCCGACTTCGCCCGTGACAGCCTCGGCGCCCTCCCGCTGGACCGTGCGATGCTCGCCGCCTTCGCCGACCTCGTGCGGACGCGGGCCACCGGACCGGTCGCCGAGCTGGGCTGCGGCCCCGGCTACCTCACGGCGCACCTGCGGGGCCTGGGACTGGACGCGTTCGGGATCGATCTGTCGCCGGTGATGGTCGGCCTGGCCCGCGAGGCGTACCCGGACCTGCGGTTCGAGGTCGGCTCGATGGACGCACTGGATCTGGCTGACGGCGAGCTGGGCGGCATCGTGTCCTGGTATTCGGTCATCCACACCCCGCCGAAGGAACTCCCGCCGTACTTCGCCGAGTTCCGCCGCGTTCTGCCCCTGGGCGGCGTCCTCCTGTTCGCCTTCTTCGAGTCCGGGGACGGGCCGGTGGAGGCATTCGACCACAAGGTGACGACGGCCTACCGGTGGCCGATCGACGAACTCGCCGGACTGGCCCGCGACGCCGGATTCGTCGAGATCGGCCGGATGCTGCGCGAGCCCCTCGAAGGCGAGCGGTTCCGCCGGGGACACCTGCTGATGCGCGCGCGGAACACGGGGAGCAGGAGGAGTAAGAAGGAGTGCGGGCGTGGGGAGGAGGGCCCTCGGCGCTGTGACAGAACGGAGACGCCGTCGCAGACCGCCTGTAACTCGGTGCGCGATACAAATATTTACGACCACACGCACCGCGCAATTTCTGGGGGAACACCGTGAAGTACACCCGCATCGCAGCTATCGCCGCCGTCGGGCTCGCCGCCACCCTCTCGCTCACCGCCTGTGGCAATGACGGCTCCGCAAAGACCTCGGCCGCCAAGGGCTCCTCGAACTCGTCCTCGTCTTCCTCGGACTCCTCCTCCGCCTCGGACTCTTCGTCCTCCTCGGGCGACAGCTCGAAGTCGGGAGGCGGCTCGCAGGCCGGCGACGTGAAGCCGGACTCCGGCGGCGGCGTCGAGACCCACTCCGACGCCGCGAGCGGCACGTCGGGGACCAGCGGCAAGGCCACGTTCTGCAAGACGGAGGACCTGGCCATCGACGCCGTGGACGCCTCGACCGACGACGTCTCCGGCAGGATCAACGTCACCATGATCAACCGGGGTCCGACCACCTGCTCGGCGACGGGCTTCCCGGGCGTCGACATCAAGGACATCGACCACACGTCGAGCCCCGTCGAGCGCAGCCACGCCCAGCCGCGCGTCACCACCCTGAAGCCCGGCGACGCCGCTGTCTTCGACATCGCCTACGACCGCGACAACAGCGACGACAGCCTCACCAACCCGACCGACATCCTCGTGACGCCCCCGAACGAGACCCACTCCGTGAACCTGAAGTGGCCCGAGGGCGCCGGGAAGGTCAAGGACTCCTACGTCGACGTCCAGGTCTTCCCCACGCACACGACCAAGTAGCCGTATCGCGAGGCGACTTCGTGCAGGCCCTAGAGGTACTCGGCGTACGCGTCCAGCGTCCGCAGCACTTCCGCCTCACCCGCCGGGGGCAGTTGGAGGACGACCTCCTCGATGCCCAGGTCCGCGTAGTGCGCCAGCTTGCCCGCGTCCGGCAGGACCGCGTACGGGACCACCCGCAGGTCCTTCGGGTCCCGGCCCGCCGACTCCCAGGCGGTACGGAGCCGGGGCATCGACTCCGTGAGGCCCCCGCCGCCGATCGGCATCCAGCCGTCCGCGTACTCCGCGATGCTCGCGAACAGCTTCGGTCCGGCCGCACCGCCGACCAGGGTGCGCGGGCCGACCACCGGGCCCCGGGGCTGCTGGAACGGCTTCGGGTACGCGTAGCTGGCCTGCACGGAGCCGAACTCGCCCTCGTAAGCCGTCGGTTCCGCAGACCAGAGCGCACGCATCAGGGCCATGCGGTCACGGCCGAGGGCGCGGCGGGTGCGCCAGTCCACACCGTGGTCGGCGGCCTCCTCCACATTCCAGCCGAAGCCGAGCCCCAGGGTGAAGCGGCCGCCGGAGAGGTGGTCGAGGGTGGCGATCTGCTTGGCCAGGTCGATCGGGTCGTGCTGGGCGATCAGGGTGATGCCGGTGCCGAGCGTCAGCCGTTCGGTGACGGCGGCGGCCTGCCCGAGCGCCACGAAGGGGTCCAGGGTGCGGCCGTACTCGGGCGGCAGGTCGCCGCCCTGCGGGTACGGGGTCTTCCTGCTCACCGGGATGTGGGTGTGCTCCGGGAGGTAGAGACCGGCGAACCCGCGCTGTTCGAGCTGGCGGGCGAGCCGTACCGGTGTGATCGTCTCGTCGGTGAGGAAGATCGTTGTGCCGATCCGCATGCGAGGACACCTCCGTCGTCGTCGAGTGACGGCCCAAAGGTATGCCGTCCGGTCCGCAAAACCGAGCCTTCGGCACCCACGGAGAACGCCGGCCGTTACCCGATGTGCTGCTGCCGGTACCGGTAGAGATCACGGAGCAGGGCGATCTCGGCCCCGTGGTGCAGAAGTTCCTGGTTCACCCACCAGATGACGTCGACGAACGGTTCCTCCGCGTCGCTGCCGTGCGGGTACGTGCAGTGGCCGACCCGGTCGAGCACGGCGTCGTCGGCGGCGAGCAGCGCCTCGCGCCAGGCCCCGGCGGCGGCCGAGAAGCCCGCGATCGCCCCGGCGGCGTCGGGGCGGGCCCGGTAGTCGCCCTTGGTGAGGGTGCGGGTGCCGTGGGCGTGGTCGGCGCGGACGGCCAGCATCTCCGCGAGGTGTGTCAGCCGCCAGGCGATCGTGGTGAAGGGCGGCGGCACGGGGTGCGGCTGGTCCGCCGAGTCCCGGCCCCAGTCGCCCGCCCCGACCAGCTGGGTGGCACGAGCGCCGGGTCCGTCCGCCCGGCGGCGGACCGACCAGCAGCCGGGCACCGGCTCCCAGAGGTACTCCGCGTCGGTCATCGGAGCGGCCTCGACGTCCACCCCGTTGCCGCTGTCCACCACCGGACCGCCGATGCGGCCGAGCAGGCGCTCGCAGCCGAAGTCGAACTGGTCCAGGAGCGGCGCCAGACGGACGGGGACGGCGAGCTGCCTGCTCATCACTCTTCTCCTTCAGCCCCGCGAGGGAGCGGATCCTGCGGGTACCGGCACGGTCGGCAGCCACCGTACCGAGCGGGTGGCGATGTCGGGCGCGGCGGACCGGGACGGACAGGCCCCGGCCCGGACCCGTCCCGAACTCACCGCGTTCATCGGTCATTCACCGCCCTCCACCACGGTGTACCGGTACGCAGACCTCGTCTCGTCCGCCACCTCCGGGGAGCGCCCCATGCCCGAACCCACTCAGGTACCGATGACCGCGGCACGTTCCGCAGACCGCCCGATCGCCAGGCGTGGCCTTCTCGTCGGGACGGCCGCCACCGCCCTAACGTTGGGGACCGTGAGCTTCGCCGCCGCCGACGAGGGCGGCACCCGGTCCAGCACCGTGCGCGGCGTCCTGCCGCCCGGGTCCCCCGACTACGTGTACCTGCCGGTCGACGTCCCGCGCGGGATCGCGGAGATCGCCGTCTCGTACACGTACGAGAAGACGCCCGTCCCGGCCGGGACGCAGGGCAACGCCCTGGACATCGGCATCTTCGACGAGCGCGGTACGGAGCTGGGCGGGCCGGGGTTCCGGGGGTGGTCCGGCGGGGCGCGCGGCAGCTTCTTCATCCGGGGCGACGCGGCGACCCCCGGCTATCTCGCGGGGCCGGTGCGGGCCGGGACCTGGCACATCGCCCTCGGCCCGTACACCGTCGCCCCCGAGGGTCTGCCGTACGAGGTGACGGTCATCCTGCGCACCGGGCCCACGACGGCCACGCCTCGCCCCGGGTATCCGCCGCAGCGCGCGAAGGGGCGTGGACGCGCCTGGTACCGGGGGGACTGCCACCTGCACTCCGTGCACTCGGACGGCGAGCGGACCCCGGCCGGGATCGCCGCCGGGGCCCGCGCGGCCGGGCTCGACTTCATCAACAGCAGCGACCACAACACCACGTCCGCGCACGGTGCTTGGGGCGGACTGTGGGGTGACGATCTGCTCGTCCTGACGGGCGAGGAGGTCACCACCCGCAACGGCCATGTGCTCGCGCTCGCCACAGAGCCGGGCACGTTCGTCGACTGGCGCTACCGGGCCGGGGACAACCGCTTCGGGCGTTACGCGAAGGCCGTCCGCCGGGCCGGCGGTCTGGTCGTGCCCGCCCATCCGCACGCCACCTGCATCGGCTGCCACTGGAAGTTCGGGCTCGGCGAGGCGGACGCGGTGGAGGTCTGGAACGGCGCCTACACCCCCGAGGACGAGATCGCCCTGGCCGAGTGGGACAACTCCCTGGTGGCGGCGGCCCGTTCGTTCACGTCCTGGGTTCCGGCGATGGGCAACAGCGACGCCCACCGGGAGCCGGACCGGATCGGGCTCCCGCAGACCGTCGTCCTGGCCGAGGAGCTGTCCCGCGAGGCCATCGTGGCGGGCATCCGGGCCGGGCGCTCCTACATCGCGGAGTCGTCCGCCGTCAGCCTCTCCTTCGGCGTCTCGGACGGGCGCGGGCACCACGCCGGGATCGGTGAGCGGCTGCGGGCCCCGGGGGACGACACCCCGGTCACCGTACGGCTGGAGGTCACCGGCGCCCCGGACTGCACCGCGCACTTCGTCACCGACCAGGGCACGCTGTTCACGTCGGCGCTCCCGAAGTCGGGGACGGGGACGGCGCAGTGGCGTACGACGCCCGCGAACGCCACCTATGTGCGGGCCGAGGTCCGGCATCCGGCGACGGTACCGGGGCTGCCCGGAGCGTTGGCGGCGCTGACCAATCCGGTGTTCCTGGAGAGCTGACCCCGGGCCGTCCCCCGGATCAGGTCGTGCTCTCCTGCACCTTGGACCACGCCGCCTTCGGGGTGTACACGGTGTTCCTCGGCTTGGCCGCCGCCGCGGGAGTCCGCAGGTCAGAGCTGTCCCAGGTGGCTTGAGCGGCGTAGCGGAGCGGTCCGGCCGCCGGGGCCAGGCCGAGGGCGGTCAGCTCGGACTGCGGATCGGTGGTGCGGCTGTACAGTCCGCCCGCCGAGACCGCCCCGCCGCGCTGGAACCCCATGGCCGCCGGAGCCTGGTTGGTGGCGTAGAAGTGCGCCTCGCCGCTGATCGTGAAGGATCCCCGGGTGGTGTTGTGGATCTGTCCCGCGCTCGCGATCAGCGAGGTCATGCCGAAGGTGTCGTCGCCCCCGTCGCTGATCGTGCCGTCCGCGTTGACCACCCACAGCTCCCAGTACCGGAGCTCGCTCCCGTTGGCCGTCCCGCCGGCGGCCGACACATAGGCGTCCAGCCCGGGGCCGTCGACCGGGGCCCAGCTCTGGCCGGTGTGCCGCTCCACCGCGAAGCGCCTGTTCACCTGCTGGATGATCACCCCTTGCTGCGGGTTGGCGAGCTGCCATTCCCGTACCCGGGAGAAGTTGCCGCAGACCCCTTCCTCGTTGTAGGCGCCCAGGACCGGGGCAGCGAGGACCGGTGCGGGCCCGCCGGCGGCCGGGGCCCGCTGCACGGCGTGGTCGTGTGCCGCGGTCACGCTGCTGCGCCGCACCCCGGCCTCGGCGGCGTCGTGCGCGTGCGGCGCGGCCATGACGCGGTGCGCGTTGGCCTCCGCCGCCCGCTCGAAGCGGTCGGAGGGGTCGGAGACCTTCAGCCCGGTCCCGTCGTCCGTGCCCGCCACCGGGCCGGAACGCTGCTGGACCACATGGGTCAGTTCGTGGGCGAGGGTGTGTTCGTCGGTCGTCGCGCCGCCCAGGACGATGTGACTGCCGGACGTGTACGCGCGGGCGCCGATCTCCGCGGCGGAGCGCTGGGCGGTGGCGTCCGTGTGCAGCCGGACGTCGGAGAAGTCCGTGCCGAACCTGGCCTCCATGTCCTCGCGCACCGGCTGGTCGAGCGGGCGGCCCGTCGTGCCCAGCACCTGGCGCACCGCAGAGCGCTGCACGGGCTGCACGGGCTGCTCCCGGGCCACGTCCGGGTCGCGGTCCCGTTCCCGGTCCGCGAGCATCCGTGCGACGGCCGCGTTGCCCACCGTCCGCTGGAGCACGGCCAGCTCCGCCGGGGGCCCCGGCGCCGCGACCGGCCCTGACGGGCGGTCCGACTCCTGGTCCCGCGCCCGCGGGCGCCCGGCGCGGGTGGTGCGGCGTTCCTGCTCGTGCACAGTGCCTCCAGCCATCGGTCCCTGCCATGGATACCGCGTCGCGCCCGGCCGGCCAAGGGGCCCCGGGGGTGGTCACGGGGCACCGCCGCTGCACTCCTCGGACACCGCCCGGCCGGCCGGCCGCCCGCTACTCCGGCGCAACCGGTACGGCGGTCCGCGTGCGGTCCGGGACGGGTTGCGCGAGAGCACAAAACCGCTGGGCGCAGGAACGCCGTTGCGCCACCGCGAGGCCCGCGATCACCGTCCCCAGGACCAGCCACCCCGCCGGTCCTGCGGCCATCACCACGCCGGTCAGCAGCGGGGGCCCGGCGGACTTCTGGATGGACTGCGACATGCCCGCCACCCCGAGGTAGCCGGCCCGCGCCTCCGGGGGCGCCAGCAGGACGGCCAGCTCCCACGAGCTCACCGAGCGCATCAGCTCCGCGAGCGTGACCAGCACCGCCGCGCCGAGCAGGACCGCCGCGGCCGTCCAGGTGCCGCACCGGGTGGCCCCGGCCAGGAGCGCGCAGCACACGAACATCAGGCCGCCGTACAGCAGCAGGGTCCGCACCGTCCTGCGCGGGCCCTCGGCCCTTCTGGACACGGTCAGTTGGAGCACGACGACCAGCACGGTGTTGATGACCAGGAAGGCCGGTACGAGGGCGTGCGGCGCCGAGGTGCGGTTGACCAGCCACAGCGGCAGCCCGACGGCGAGGACGGAGTCGTCGAGGTTCATCGGGATGTCGAGCAGGACGAACCTGAGGTAACCGCGGTCCCGCCAGGGGCTCTTCGGCCGGCCGGGGGTGCGTCCGGCGGCGGGCGCCGACGCGGCCCCGGGCGCCGCCGCCGACCGCGCGACCTCGACCGTCGCCTCCCGCAGCTCGCCGGTGCGCCACACCAGCACCGCCGCCACGAGGAACGACAGCGCGTTGCCGAGGATCAGTGCGCGATAGGCGTCCGTGGTGCCCACGGCCAGTCCGACGGCCGCGATCCCGGCGCCGACTCCGTACCCGGCGTTGGCCGCGCTGCGCGACAACGCCTGGTAGGCGGAACGGCGTTCGCCCGCCGCGCGGGTGGCGAACAGCATCTCCAGCGTCTTGGCCGCCCTGTCCCCCAGGTAGGTCGCGGCGACGACGGGCAGCAGCGCCTCGAACCCGGGACACAGCAGCACCAGGGTCAGGGTCACCAGCCGCAGCAGATGGCAGCCGACCAGCAGCGGACGCAGCGGGAAGCGCCCGGCCAGCCGTCCGGCCAGCGGCGAACCGGCGATGCCCGCCACCCCGGCCACGCCCAGCAGCACCCCGATCTGCTGGGCGCTCAGATGCGTCACGAAGGTGAGGTACAGAACCGAGGACGCGGCCCACAGCCCCGATCCGGTGCGGTCGACCGACAGGGCGAGCAGCATGATCCGGGCGTTACGGCCGCCCGGCGGGTTACGCAGCTGCGCCAGCAGCCCCGGCCCGCGCGCCGGAACCCGGTCGCCCTTGCCCTTGCTCCCGCCCTTGCCCTTCGTGGCGCGTCGCACCGCCCCACCCCCGAATCTCTCCACGGCTCAGCAGACCGGGGAAGCCTGTCGCGAATTAATCTCGATGTCAAGATACTTGATGACGAGATACTCTCGCGCCGTGTCCTCTCCGGCCGGGGCGGGGCGGGCCGGCCGGTGCGGGGGGCTCAGCCCGGCCAGACGATCGCCTGGAGTTCGCTGTAGGCGTGCAGGGCGTACGAGCCGACGTCGCGTCCCACCCCGCTGCGCTTGAACCCGCCGAACGGGGCCTCCATGTTCCGGCCGATGGTGTTCACGCCGACCCCGCCCGCCCGCAGCCTGCGGGCGACGCGGAAGGCGCGGGCCACGTCGCCGGACCAGACGTAGTCGATCAGCCCGTAGTCGCTGTCGTTGGCCAGCGCGATGCCCTCCTCCTCGTCGTCGAAGGGCACGACCACCACGACCGGGCCGAAGATCTCCTCCCGCACGACCCGCATGTCGGGTGTGCAGTCGGCCAGCAGCGTGGGCGCCACGTAGAAGCCGCTGCCGGTCGGCTCCGGGCGGTCGCCTCCGGTGACGATCCGGGCTCCCTCCTTGCGGCCCAGTTCGACGTACGACTCGACGCGGTCCCGGTGGGCGGCGGAGATGACCGGGCCGACGACCGTGCCCTTCGCCGTCGGGTCCCCCACCGTCAGGTACCCGGCGTACCCCGCGAGCTTCTCGATCAGGGCGTCGTGCGCCGCCCGCTGGACCAGGACGCGGGTCGGAGCCGTACAGATCTGACCGCTGTAGAACGAGAACGTGGTGCCGATCCCCGCCACCGCCGAGTCGAGGTCGGCGTCGTCGAGGACCACGGCGGCGCCCTTGCCGCCCAGCTCCATCAGCTGCCGTTTCATGGACCGGCCGCAGACCTCCGCGATGCGCTGCCCGACCGAGGTGGAGCCGGTGAAGCTGACCATGTCGACGTCGGGCGAGTCCACGGCGGCCTCGCCCGCCTCCGCCCCGGAACCGCTGATCACGTTGACGACGCCCGGCGGAACACCGGCCTCCGCGAGGGCCTCCGCCATCCGGTAGACGGAGAGCGGGTCCTGCGGCGCGGGCTTCACGACGACCGTGTTGCCCATCGCGAGCGCCGGGGCGATCTTGCCCGCCGGGTTGGCCCAGGGGTTGTTGTACGAGGTGATGCAGGTGACGACGCCCACCGGCTGGCGGACCGCGAGCGCCCCGAAGATCCCGGCCCGGCCCATCGGACCGGCCTCGTTGATCTGCGGCGGGACCGCCTCCTCCGCCGGTTCCAGGGCGCCCTTCGCGTACCGCCGGAACCGGGCGGCGCCGACAGCCACCTGCATCCCGCGCGCGGTGCCGGTGGTGGCGCCGCTCTCCGCCTGGGCGAGCGCGGCGTTGGCGGTGAAGTCGCGCTGCATCAGGTCCGCGGCGCGGTCGAGGATCGCGGCGCGTTCCTCCGGGCGGGTCAGGGACCAGCTCGCGAAGGCCTCGCGGGCCGCTGCTGCCGCCTCGTACACCTGCGCCCGGCTCGCCTCTGGGGCGAGGCCGACGACGTCTTCCGTGGCCGGGTTGATCACCTCGTAGTGGCCGTTCGCGGGTTCGGTCCACTCGCCGCCGATGAAGAGGCGCTGGGGAGTCGTGGTCACTGCGTGCTCACCGTCCGGGTGTCGCGTCCGGAGCGCAGCACCGTGCCGGGGACCGCGCCGGTCACCTTGTCGTCGCGCAGCGTCTCCACCCCGTTGACCCGGACCGACACGATGCCGAGGGCCTTGGAGTCGAGCCGGGGGCTGTCGCCCGGCAGGTCGTGGACGAGGGTGGCCGGCCCCGCGTCGATGCGTTCGGGGTCGAAGAGCACCAGGTCGGCGTGGTAGCCCTCCGCGATCCGGCCCCGGTCGCGCAGGCCGAAGAGTCGCGCGGGGTCGTCGGTGAGCATCTTGACGGCCGCTTCGAGGGGGACGAGCTTGCGGCCGCGCAGGCAGTCACCGATGAACCGGGTGGTGTACGGGGCTCCGCACATCCGGTCCAGGTGGGCGCCCGCGTCGGAGCCGCCGAGCATGACGTCCTCGTGCTCCCAGGTCCGCTGCCGCAGCGCCCAGGAGTCGGGGTCGTTGTCGGTGGGCATCGGCCACAGGACCGTGCGCAGTTCGTCGGCCGCGCAGATCTCGACGAGGCACTGGAAGGGGTCCTGGCCGCGCTCTGCGGCGATGTCGTTGACGACCCGGCCGCCGAGGCCCTCGTTGGCCGCGCTGTAGGTGTCGCCGATGACGTACCGGCCGAAGTTCGCGAGGCGGCGGAAGACGCCGGCCTCCTTGCTGTTGGCGCGGCGCAGCATCTCGGTGCGGGTGTCCGCGTCCCGGAGCCGCTCGATGCGCTCGGGGACGGGCAGGGACAGGATGTCGCCCCAGCCGGGGATCAGGTTGAGGGCGCAGAACGTGCCGAGCGACATGTTCATCGGGGTCAGGATCGGCATCGTGAGCGCGACGATCCGGCCGCCCGCGCGGCGGGCGCGTTCGCTGGGGACCAGCTGGCGCGGTACGCGCTCCGGGACGGCGGCGTCGATGGTCAGGACGTTCCAGTTGAGCGGGCGTCCGGCCGCCGCCGTCATGTCGACGAACAGCTCGATCTCCTCGTCGGAGAACTGGTCGAGGCAGCCCGCCACGATCGCCTCGATCTGGGTGCCCTCGTGCTCACCGACCGCGCGGGAGAGCGCGAGGAGTTCCTCGGGCAGCGCGTGCCGGGAGGCGACCGGCTGTCCGTCGCCGTCGGCGTGGGTGGAGGACTGGGTGGTGGACAGGCCCCACGCCCCGGCGTCCATCGCGTCGTGGAACAGGGCCAGCATCGCGTCCAGTTGGGCGGGCGTGGGCTGTCCGCCGACGGCTTCCGCGCCCATGACGTGCCGGCGCAGCGCGCAGTGCCCGACCATGAATCCGGCGTTGACGGCGATCCGCCCGTCGAGGGCGTCGAGGTACTCGCGGAAGCTGGACCATGTCCAGTCCACGCCCTCCTCCAGGGCCTTGAGCGCCATGCCCTCGACCCGCGACATCATGCGCCGGGTGTAGTCGGCGTCCTCGGGCCGGTCCGGGTGGAGCGGGGCGAGGGTGAACCCGCAGTTGCCCCCGGCGACGGTGGTCACGCCGTGGTTCATCGACGGGGTGGCGTACGGGTCCCAGAAGAGCTGGGCGTCGTAGTGGGTGTGCGGGTCGACGAACCCGGGCGCGAGGACGAGGCCGGTGGCGTCCTCGGTCGTCGCGGCGGGCCCGGGGGCCGTACCGGGCTCCGCGACGACGGCGATACGGCCGTCCCGGATTCCGATGTCCGCGAGGTAGGAGGGCCCGCCGGTGCCGTCCACGACGGTCGCTCCGCGGATGAGGTGGTCGAGCATGAGGGGTCCCTTCCGTGTGTACAGAACTGGATGTGTGCCGGGGTGCGTACGGCCGCGGTACGCACCCCGGCCGGCGGAACGGCGATCCGGGAAGACGCCGCCCGTGTGTGGCCGGGGGCGCTGCCCCCGGACCCCCGCTCCTCAATCGCCGGAGGGGCTCGGTTTCACGCCGCGTCGCGGAACCGCGTCGTGCGGTGGACCGGGTCCGTGTCGATCTTCGGGATCACGTGCTCACCGATCAGCTTGATCGAGTTAAGCGTGTCCTCGGGGCTGATCCCGATCGGCAGCCCGAAGCTCAGCTGGTCCGCCCCCGCCCGCTCCCAGCGCCGGCACTGCGCCAGCACCTCGTCCGGATCGCCGCAGATCATCAGCTCCTCTGCGATGAGGAGTTCGATGATCTCCTCCGAGTACTCCGGCAGCAGCTCCGGCCACTCCGGGATGCCCTCCGGGCGCGGGAACGTGTCGTGGTAGCGGAACAGCAGCGACTGGAGGTAGTTCAGCCCGCCGCCCACCGCGATCTCGACGGCCTTCTTGTGGGTCTCGGCGCAGATCGCCGTCGAGGTGACCATCACGTTGTCGTTGACGAAGTCACCGATCGGCTCGGCGTCCTTGACGGCCGTCTTGTAGGACTCGACGACCCACTCCATGTCGGAGACCTTCTGCACGCTGAAGCCCAGCACGCCGAGCCCCTTCTTGCCCGCCATGGCGTACGAGGACGGCGAGCCGGCCGCGTACCACATCGCCGGGTGCGACTTCCCGTACGGCTTGGGCAGGATCTTGCGCGGCGGCAGCGACCAGCTCTTGCCCTGGAAGCCGACGTACTCGTCCTGGAGCCACATCTTGGGGAACTCCCCGATGGTCTCCTCCCACAGGTCCTTGGTGTGGTTCATGTCGGTGATGCCCGGCATGAACCCGAGGATCTCGTGGCTGCCCGCCCCGCGCCCGGTGCCGAATTCGAAGCGCCCCTCGGAGAGGTGGTCCATCATGGCGACCTTCTCGGCCACCTTCACCGGGTGGTTGACCGGGGCGAGCGGGTTGAAGATGCCGGATCCGAGGTGGATGCGGTCCGTGGCGTGGGCGAGGTAGCCCAGGTACACGTCGTTGGCCGAGATGTGCGAGTACTCCTCCAGGAAGTGGTGCTCGGAGGCCCAGGCGTACTTGAAGCCGGACTTGTCCGCCTGGATGACGTACTCGGTCTCCTCGATCAGCGCCTTGTGCTCTGCCCCGGGGTCCGCCTTGGCCCGCGCGGCGGGCACATACCCCTGTACAAAGAGCCCGAATTCCAAGGGGGTTCACCGTCCTCAATCGTTTCTGACACTCCGTCAGATTCTGATGCGTCCGACTGTTCCACCGACACCCTGACCCGTCAATACCTGACGCCTCGTCAGGTCAGATGAGTGGTGGCGGTCAGAAGAGGCTGACCCCGGCCAGCCACCCGCCGTCGATGACGAACGGCTGCCCGGTGATGTACGAGGAGTCGTCCGAGGTCAGGAACAGCGCCAGGGCGGCCACCTCCTCGGGACGGCCGATCCGGCCGAGCGGGACGAGCTTGCGGTAGAGCGCGTCCACCGCCCCCTTCGACTCCTCCTGGTCGGCGTCCGGGTCCAGCATCGCCGGATTGGACATCGCGGTGTCCACGGCCCCGGGACAGACGGCGTTGACCCTGACCCCCTTCGCCGCCAGCTCCACCGCCGCCACCTTGGTCAGGCCCAGCACGGCGTGCTTGGTCGCGGCGTACGCGCCGACGAACGCCATACCGGTGAGCCCGGTGTACGAGGAGGTGTTGACGATGGTCCCGCCGCCCGCCGCCACGATCTCGGGCGCGACCGTCTTGATCCCCAGGAAGGCGCCCACCTGGTTGACCTGCACTATCGCCTGGAACTCCTCCAGCGGCGTGGTCACCAGCTCGTTGAACCGCAGGATCCCCGCGTTGTTGACCAGCCCGTCGATCCGCCCGAAGGCGGCCTTCGCCGCGGCGACCGCCGCCTGCCAGTCAGCCTCCTGGCTCACGTCGAGGTGGACGAAGAGCGCGTTCTCCTCCCCCAGCTCCTTCGCGAGCGCCTCGCCCTGCTCGTCGAGCACATCGGCGATCACCACCCGGGCGCCCTCCGCCGCGAAGAGCCGCGCCTCCTGCTCGCCCTGCCCGCGCGCCGCGCCGCTGATCAGCACGGTCCGCCCGTCCAGCTTCCCCATGACCTGACTCCTACCTGTCGAGGTGAGGTGCGACATCGGCGGCGAACGCCGCCATCTGATCGGTCAGTTCGGCTCTGCTGCGACTGCGGAACCGCACCTGTATCTGGTGCACGCCCATCGCCGCGTACTCCCGCAGCGACTCCGCGAGGGCCTCCGGCTTCCCGCTGAGGGTGCGCCGCCCCACGGACCAGTCCGGCTCGCCCACGTACAGCGGTTCCGTGATGGCCCCGACGACGATCGGCTCCGCCACCCCGGCGGCCTCGCGCAGCGCGTGCAGCCGGGCGATCTGCTCCGGCAGCTTCCCGCGCGGATCACCCTGCGGCAGCCAGCCGTCCCCCCGCACGGCGGCCCTGCGCACCGCGGCGGGCGAGGACCCGCCCACCCAGATCGGCACCCGCTCCTGGGCGGGCCTGGGCAGCTGGCCCAGCCCGCTGAAGGAGAACCGCTCCCCCGCGAACTCCGGGTACTCCTCAGGCCCGAGCGCGGCCTTCAGCGCGTCGACGGTCTCGTCGAGCACGCCGCCGCGCCCGTCGAAGTCCGCCCCGAGCGCGTCGAACTCCTCGCGCACGTGCCCGGCCCCGACCCCGAGGATCAGCCGGCCGCCGCTGAGGTGGTCGAGGGTCGCGTACTGCTTGGCGGTGGCCAGCGGATGCCGCAGTCCGACGACCGCGACATGGCTCATCAGCAGCACCCGCTCGGTGACCCCGGCGAGGAACCCGAGCGTGGCGACCGGGTCGTACCAGACCGTGCTCATCCCCTCCGCGAGCCGGCGCGGAATGGCGACGTGGTCACAGCTCGCGAGGTAAGCGAACCCGGTACGGTCGGCGGTGCGGGCGATCTCGGCGAGGTCGGCCGGGGTCGCCCCGCCCTCCCACGGCTCTGCGTAGATGGCGCTCTGCGACTGGATCGGGAGCTGCATCCCGTACGACAGCGGCCCGGCGGGCAGTATCGGCACCGTCCGGCCTCCTTCCCCTGGACCAGATCTGACGCCTCGTCACTTGACGACGCGCGGGGCCATCGTCGTACCTGACGCTCCATCAGACAAGGGGCGGGCGTGAACCCGGCCGCAGGCGCCCGCCCGCCCGCGCCGCCGCACCCAGCAGCACCAGGGCGCCCGCCGCGAACACCACGTTGCCGATGAGACCGGTGGCGCGGGACACATCGAGATACCGTGCCTGCTCGAACCCCACCCAGACATAGGTGAGCAGCGCGCCCCCGGCGAGCCCGAGCCGGTGCGCCCCGGTCCACCCCTCGCCGCGCGCCCAGCGCACGCCCGGCACCAGGACCGCGGCCACCAGCAGCACCCAGCCGAGGACGGGCACCGCCGCCGGCACTCCGTCGGGCAGGTACTCCCGCCCCCAGTACGCGCTCGTCGCGGCGAAGGACAGCGCACCGACCACCCAGGGCGCGGGCGGCGTGCGCCCGGCCGTATGCCGGACTCCCAGAGGCCGGCACAGGAAGGCGGCAGCGATCAGCAGGGCGATGAGCACGCCCGCCGCGGCGAACTGCGCGGGCGTGGCCGCGAAGTCCTCGGACTCCACCTGGGCCAGGGCGAGGAAGCCCGAGCCGGCGGTGAACACGAGGACGGTCGCGCAGAGGCCGGGGAGACCGAGCCAGGGGCGGGTGCGGTCACCGCCGCGGGCGAAGGCCTCGACGAGGGCGATGGGCACGCAGACGCTCCACACGGTGTGCAGCGTCAGCACGTCCTGGAGCAGTTGGACGCCGGTGTCCAGCAGCGGCACCCGGGCCCCCGCGTACGCGGCCCCCAGGTCGAAGCCGCCGTAGTGCGGGTTCCACAGCATCTGGTCGACCGGCCCCTCCTCGATCAGCGCGTACGCCGCGCCGAGCAGGATCATGGTCGGCCAGCCGCGCCCGGCGCGGCGGGCCGTCTCCCGGACCAGCAGCGCGCCGCCCCCGTACAGGGGCGCGAGCAGGAACACCGAGGGCAGCGCCGTGATCGGCTGGTTACCGAGCAGGAACTCCCCGATCAGCGGTGCCAGCAGGAAGAGGCCGAGCGCGGAGCGGAGGCGGTGGTGGTGTGCGCGTGCGGGGGCCATGGAACCGATGCTGGTCCGGCCACCCGGCGGCGGGCATCGGCCGATGGGCCAGGACCGCCGGACGAAAGTATCCGGACGGCAGACAAAGGTCGCGACGGACCCCGCATCACTAGCGTCCGCACACCGGCTTCACAACGGCCGCAGACGCGCGACGGCAGGGTTCGGGGGCGTGCAGGGGAGTCCCCGCAGAACGACGAACACAGACCCGGGTACGCAATGCGGACCCCCCGCACGTTCGTCGTTCGAGGAGACGCCCCGGAGGGACCCCGAACCCCCACCCACCGGACAGGGCGCACCCGCACCCGGCGGAGCACCCGCACCACCCAAGCCCGTCCGGCGATTGAGGACGGAACCCCGCACCGAGGAACCCCGCACCAAGGAGCCCCCGCACCAAGGCCGCCTCACTTGCGGTAAAGCTCCTCGATCTCCGCCGCGAAGTCCCGGCTGATCGCGTCCCGCTTCAGCTTCAGCGACGGGGTCAGGTGGCCGCGCTCCTCGGTGAAGTCCACCGGCAGCACGGTGAACTTCCGGATCGACTCGGCGCGGGAGACGAGCCGGTTGGCCTCGTCGACCGCGCGTTGCAGCGTGGTGTGCAGTTCCTCGTCGTGGATCAGTTCGCGCACCGGGACGCCCTCCTTCTTGCGCATCCGGCGCCAGTGGGAGAGCCCGTCCGGCTCCAGGGTGATCAGGGCGGTGATGAACGAGCGGTTGTCACCGACCACCATGCACTGGCTGACCAGCGGGTGGGCGCGCAGCCAGTCCTCCAGCGGGGCCGGGGTGACGTTCTTGCCGCCCGAGGTGATGAGGATGTCCTTCTTGCGGCCGGTGATCGTGAGGTAGCCGTCCTCGTCGAGCGCGCCCAGGTCCCCGGTGGCGAACCAGCCGCCGTCGAGCGCGGGAACGGCCTCGCCGCGCGCCGCGTCCCAGTAGCCCTGGAACACCTGGCCGCCGCTGAGCAGCACCTCGCCGTCCGGCGCGATGCGGACGGCGGTGCCCGGCAGCGGCCAGCCAACCGTGCCCAGCCGCGGCCTCAGCGGCGGGGTCACCGTGGCGGCCGCGGTGGTCTCCGTCAGTCCGTAGCCCTCGAAGATCTCGATGCCGGCGCCCGCGTAGAAGGCGGCGAGCCGGCTGCCGAGCGGGGAGCCGCCGCAGATCGCGTACCGGACCTGGCCGCCGAGCGCGGCCCTGATCCGGCGGTAGACCAGCGGGTCGTAGAGCGCGCGGGCCGCCCGCAGACCGAGTCCGGGGCCCGGTCCGGTGCCGTGTTCCGCGGCCTCGACGGCCTGGCCGTAGCGCTGGGCGATCCGGGCGGCCCGGTCGAAGGACGAGGCGCGGCCCATCTTCTCCGCGGTGGCCCGGCCGGTGTTGTACACCTTCTCCAGGACGTACGGGATGGCCAGCAGGAACGACGGTCTGAAACCGGCCAGGTCCGCGAGCAGGTCCTCGGTCTGGATGGACGGGGCGTGGCCGAGCCTGACCCTCGCGCGCAGGCAGCCGATCGCGACCATCCGGCCGAAGACGTGCGAAAGTGGCAGGAACAGCAGGGTGGACGCGGGGTACTTGCTGACCGATTTGAACACCGGGTGCAGCAGCTCGATGGCGTTGTCGACCTCGGCGTAGAAGTTGCCGTGGGTCAGCACACAGCCCTTGGGGCGGCCGGTGGTGCCGGAGGTGTAGATGAGGGTGGCGGGGGTCTCCGGTTCCAGGGTGGCGCGGCGGGCCGCGACGGCGTCGTCGGGGACGTCCCGGCCGGCCGTCTTCAGCCGTCCCAGCACGCCCGTGTCGAACTGCCAGAGGTGGGTGAGGCCGCCGAGCTGCTTGCGTTCCTGGCTGATGACGCGGGCCTGCTCCGCCGTCTCGACCGCGCAGGCGGCGGCGCCGGAGTCCTGGAGTATCCAGCGGGCCTGGAAGGCGGAGGAGGTCGGGTAGATGGGGACGGTGACCAGGCCGGCGGCCCACGCCGCGAAGTCCAGCAGCGTCCACTCGTACGTCGTACGGGCCATGATCGCGATGCGGTCGCCGCCCCGCAGCCCTTCCGCGATCAGGCCCTTGGCGACGGCGAGCACCTCGCCCGCGAACTCAGCCGCCGTCACGTCCTGCCAGCTGCCGTCCGGCTGCTTGCGGCTGAGGACGGCGTCGGCCGGGGCCTCGCGGGCGTTGTCGAACGGGATCTCAGCGAGCGAGCCGCGCCGGACGGGCGGGGCGAACGCCGGTACGGAGACCTGCTGGACGGTGCCGTCGGCGGCCCTGACCCTGGTCGGCTCGACCAGGACGGGCGCGGTGGTGGTGGCGGGTGGCGTGGACACGTGCGGCTCCTCGGGCATCGGGGTCGGGCGGGGTCTGAACGGGTCGGGACGTGCCTACGTGTACGGGGGTACGGGCTTACGGGTCAGGCGCGTTCGAGGATCGCCGTGACGCCCTGGCCGCCGGCCGCGCAGATCGAGATCAGCCCGCGTCCCGGGGCGTCCCGCTCCGCGAGGAGCCCCGCGAGGGTGGCGACGATCCGGGCGCCCGTCGCGGCGAACGGGTGCCCGGTGGCGAGCGAGGAGCCGGCCACGTTGAGCTTCTCCCGGTCGACGGGGGCCAGTCCCGCCTTCTCCCAGGCGGCCAGCGTGGCGAGCACCTGGGAGGCGAAGGCCTCATGGACCTCGAAGAGGTCGAAGTCCTCGACGCCGAGACCGGCCCGCTCCAGCAGCCTCGGCACGGCGTACGCGGGCGCCATCAGCAGACCGTCCTCACCGCCCACGTAGTCCACCGCGGCGGTCTCGTACAGCGAGAGGTAGGCCAGCGGTTCGTGCCCGTGCCGCTCGGCCCACTCCTCGCTCGCCAGCAGCACCGTCGCGGCGCCGTCCGTGAGCGGGGTGGAGTTGCCCGCGGTCATCGTCGCGTCCGGGTGGTCCGCGCCGAACACCGGTTTCAGGGTGGCGAGTTTCTCCACCGTGGAGCCGGGGCGCAGGTTCTGGTCCCGGTCCAGGCCGAGGTACGGGACGACCAGGTCGTCCAGGAACCCCCGCTCGTAGGCGGCGGCGAGGCGCTGGTGGCTGGTGGCGGCGAGCAGGTCCTGGTCCGCGCGGGCGATGTCCCACTGGCGGGCGGTGACCGCCGCGTGGTCGCCCATCGAGAGACCGGTGCGGGGTTCCGCGTTGCGCGGGATGTCCGGGACGAGATGGCGGGGACGTACGCCCGCGAGGGCCTTCGCCCGGCCGCCCGCCGACTTCGCGCGCCGCGCAGAGAGCAGCAGCCTGCGCAGCTCGTCGTTGACGCCGAGCGGCGCGTCGCTGGTGGTGTCCGCGCCGCCCGCGACCGCCGAGTCGAGCGCCCCGAGCATGATCTTGTTGGCGGCGGCGATGACGGCCTGGAGGCCGGTGCCGCAGGCCTGCTGGATGTCGTACGCGGGCGTGCGCGGGTCGAGCCGGGAGCCGAGCACGGTCTCCCGGGCCAGGTTGAAGTCCCGGCTGTGCTTGAGGACCGCGCCGGCGGCGAACTCCCCGACCCGCTGCCCCTGGAGCCCGAACCGCTCGACCAGTCCGTCCAGCGCGGCGGTCAGCATCTGCTGGTTGGAGGCCTGCGCGTACGGCCCGTCGGAGCGGGCGAAGGGGATACGGCTGCCGCCGATGACCGCGACCCTGCGGGGCTGCGGGAGTGCGAGGGGGATCAACTCGACCAACTCATCTCGACCAACTCCTGACTCTTGAGTAACCTTACTCTGGAGTAAATCTAAGACCGAGCAGGGAGTCTGGACAATGGCCGACCGCTATCTGCACTTCACCGGCACAGCGACCGGCCGGTTCCTGACCCGGCGCACCGGCCTGCCGCAGCCCGCACCGCTGCGCCGCTGGTCCCTGGAGACCCCGTCGCTCACCGGCCCCGTACTCCACCTCACCGCCGGGGACTCCACCGTGACCGACGAGCTCGGCGCCGTCCTCGCCGCGACCGGCCTGGAGGTGCGGGCGAGTACGGAACGGCCCGCCGCGCTCGTCCTGGACGCCACGGCTGTCGACACCGCCGCCGGGCTCGGGGCCGTGCACGGCGCACTGCACCCCGTCGTCCGCTCCCTCGCACCGGGCGGACGCGTCGTCGTCCTCGGCGTGCGGCCGTCCCCGGACGACCACCACCAGGCCGCCGCCCAGCAGGCCCTCGAAGGCTTCGTGCGCTCCCTCGGCAAGGAGATCGGCAAGGGCTCGACCGCGCAGCTGGTCCGCGTCGTGCCCGGCGCGGTCACCGGCGCCGAATCGACCCTGCGCTTCCTGCTGTCGCCCCGGTCCGCGTACATCAGCGGTCAGGTCATCGAGGTGACCTCGGCCGCCCCCGCCCCGGTCGACGACTGGGCCGCCCCGCTCGCCGGACGCACCGCGCTGGTCACCGGGGCGGCGCGCGGCATCGGCGCCTCTGTCGCCTCCGTGCTCGCCAGGGACGGCGCCCACGTCATCTGCCTGGACGTCCCGCAGGCCCGCGAGGACCTGGAGCGCACCGCCGCCCGGCTCGGCGCGACCGCCCTGCCGCTGGACGTCACCGCGGCCGACGCGGCGGCCCGGATCACCGCCGCCGCCCCGGACGGCCTCGACGTCCTCGTCCACAACGCCGGCATCACCCGCGACCGGCGGCTCGCCAACATGCCCGCCGACCGCTGGGCCCCGGTCATCGACGTCAACCTCGACAGCGTCCTGCGCACCACGGACGCGCTGCTGAAGACCGGCACCGTCAACCGGGGCGGCCGGATCGTCGCCACCGCCTCCATCGCGGGCATCGCCGGCAACAACGGCCAGACCAACTACGCGGCCAGCAAGGCAGGCATCATCGGGCTGGTCCGCTCGCTCGCCCCGCGCGCGGAGGCGGAGCACGGCGTCACCGTCAACGCGGTCGCGCCCGGCTTCATCGAGACGAAGATGACCGCCGCCGTGCCGCTCTTCATCCGCGAGGCGGGCCGCCGGATGAACTCGCTCTCGCAGGGCGGGCTCCCGGTCGATGTCGCCGAGACGACCGCCTGGTTCGCCCAGCCCGCGTCGAGCGCCGTCAACGGCCAGGTCGTCCGGGTCTGCGGCCAGAGCCTGCTGGGGGCGTGACCCGGTGCCGAGCCTGATCCTCTCGCTGGCGCGCGGCGCCGCCACGTCCCCGTTCAAACGGCCCGGCCGCCCGGAAGCCGTACTGCCGCCCGACCGCGCGACCGCACCGCCCGCACCCCCCGCGGCCGGCCCGCTGGCCGCGTACCGCAGGATCTGCGGCTTCACGGAGCCGGACGCCCTGCCGGTCACCTACCCCCACGTCCTGGCCTTCCCGCTCGCGATGCGGCTGATGACCCGGCGCCGCTTCCCGCTGCCGGTCACCGGACTCGTCCACACCTGGATCGAGATCACCGCACACCGGACCCTGCACCCCACGGACGCCCTCGAACTGACGGTGTACGCCGACGGGTTGACGCCGCACCGGCGCGGCACCGAGGTCACCGTGGTCACCGAGGCCCGGCTCTCGGGAGAGCTGGTGTGGGAGTCCCGCAGCGGCTACCTGTCCCGGCACCCGACACGTACGGGCACGGGCACAGGTACAGGTCCGGGTCCGGGCACGGGCACAGGTCCGGGCACGGGCACGGCCCCGTCCCCCGCCGCCCCCGGACCGGCGCTCCCCGCCGTCGCCGAGTGGCGGCTCCCCGCAGACCTGGGACGGCGCTACGGAGCAGCCTCCGGCGACCGCAACCCCATCCACCTGTATCCGTTGACGGCGCGGCTGTTCGGCTTCCCGCGCGCCATCGCGCACGGTATGTGGACCGTGGCCCACTGCCTCGCGCAGACCCCGCGGCCGCACCTGATCCACACGGTACGGGCCGACTTCAGGGCGCCCGTCCTGCTGCCCGGCACCGTCACCTACGCCTCCGACGGCACCGGCTTCCAGCTCCGCGACGGCGAGGGCGACGACGCCCGTGTCCACCTCACCGGGACGGCGGCTGCCAGGAGCGCCCGTTCATGAGGTTCTCCAGGCCCGCCCAGGAGAAGTTCATCAGGGTGGACGCCGCTTCCTTCGCGGAGACGCCCGGGGTCTCGTTCGCCCAGCCGGCCAGCGACTCCGCGGCGCCCACCAGCGCCTGCGCGAGCCCCACCACGTCGCGGTCGGGGAGCGCCGGGTCGTGATGGGCCTCGCGGGCCGCCGCCCCGATCAGACCCGTCACGAACGCAACGATCTCGTCGCGCATCACGCTCACCTCGGTGGCGAACGGCTCCCCGTGCGTACGCGCCTGCCGGTACAGCACCGCCCAGCCGTCCGGGTTCTGCGCGGTGTGCGTGAAGAACGCCCGCAGCCCGGACCACAGTTGCCGGTCGGCGGGCAGCCCCGGTTCCGCCCCCGCCTGTACGGCCGCGAGCAGCTCCCGGGCCTCGCGCCGGATGCACGCGGTGAACAGCTCGTCCTTCGAATTCAGATACAGGTACACCAGCGGCTTGGACACCCCGGCCAGCTCGGCGATCTCGTCCATGGAGGCGGCCCGGTAGCCGCGCCGCCCGAACGTCTGCACCGCGGCGTCCATCATCTGCTGCTCGCGCACGGCGCGCGGCATCCGCTTGCCCTTCACAGCACCCATGCCGGACTCCTCCCGCCCCCGCTGCACTACTCCCCGGTAAGAGTACGGCGCGTTCGCAAAACGGCTCTGCCCCGTACCCAGGTGCGAGGGTACGGGGCAGAGCTGTTGGGGACCGCGTGGATCAGGCGGCGACGGGCACCTTCGCCGGCTCGCTGTCCTGGACCTCGGCCTCGTCCACCGGGGAGGCGGAGGCCGAGTTGTACAGGTCGTGGTCGAGGATCTTCTCGCGTGCCGAGACGAGCACCGGGATCAGCGCCTGGCCCGCGACGTTCGTCGCCGTCCGCATCATGTCCAGGATCGGGTCGATGGCCATCAGCAGGCCGACGCCCTCCAGCGGGAGGCCCAGCGTCGACAGCGTCAGGGTCAGCATGACCGTGGCGCCGGTGAGACCGGCGGTGGCGGCGGAACCGATCACCGAGACGAACGCGATGAGGATGTAGTCACCGACGCCCAGCTGGACGTCGAAGATCTGCGCGATGAATATCGCGGCCAGCGCCGGGTAGATCGCGGCGCAGCCGTCCATCTTGGTCGTCGCGCCGAACGGGACCGAGAAGGAGGCGTACTCCTTCGGGACGCCGAGGCGCTCGGTGACCTGCTGGGTGACCGGCATGGTGCCGACCGAGGAGCGCGAGACGAAGCCGAGCTGGATCGCGGGCCAGGCGCCCTTGAAGAACTGGAGCGGGCTGACCTTGGCGACGGTGGCCAGGAGCAGCGGGTAGACGCCGAACATCACCAGGGCGCAGCCGATGTAGACGTCGGCGGTGAACGTCGCGTACTTGCCGATCAGGTCCCAGCCGTAGTCCGCGATCGCGTAGCCGATGAGGCCGATGGTGCCGATCGGGGCGAGCCGGATGACCCACCACAGGGCCTTCTGGAGGAGTTCCAGGACGGCTTCGCTGAGGGTGAGGATCGGCTGGGCCTTCTCGCCGAGCTGCAGGGCGGCGATGCCGGCGACGGCGGCCATGAAGACGATCTGAAGGACGTTCAGGTCGGTGAACGGCGTGATCACGTTCTCCGGGATGATGCCGGTCAGGAAGTCGAGCCAGGAGCCGGCTTGCTCGGGGGCCTTGCCGTCCTTCGGCGTGAGGCCGGTGCCGGAGCCCGGGTTGGTGATCAGGCCGATCGCGAGGCCGATGGCGACCGCGATCAGCGAGGTGATCATGAACCAGAGGACGGTGCGGCCCGCCAGCCTGGCGGCGTTGTTGACCTTGCGCAGGTTGGTGATCGACACCAGGATCGCGAAGAAGACGAGGGGCGCGACGGCCAGCTTCAGCAGCTGGACGAAGATGTGGCCGACCTTGTCGAGCGTGGTGTAGAGCCAGCCGATGTCCTGGCTGCGGGCGAGCCAGCCGAGCAGTACGCCGAGGACGAGACCGGCGACGATCTGGGCCCAGAACGGGACCTTGGGTATGCGGAAACCGGAGCCGGAGGGCTCATCGGTGGTGGCGGACGCGGGGTTCGCGGACACGGACACACTCCAGATGTGACGCATCGGGACGCACGGGGACAGTGTGCGGAGGGGACGGGGGTGCGGCGCCCGCGTCAGAGGCGGCGCCGCTGCATGATGCCGTTCAGACGTTGCGGCAACAGACCGCGGACATACAGCGGCAGAGATCGACATGCAGGCGCGCCACGAGCGGGATGCTCGCGGCAGGTCGGAGGCGCACAGCTGTCTTCATGCCGAACACGTTAACACTTGAACTTTGAGAACCTCAAAGGTCTTCTTTGGTATGAGACTGCGTCCGCACACCCGGCGGAGCCCGCGAGCAGGCGGCGGTATCCCCCAACAGGCCCCGGGGCAACGCGAAAGCCCCAGTACAGGAGCGTTCGCTCCGGCGCTGGGGCTTCGAGAAGAATTGGTGCGGGTGTGAGGGAGCTTACATTTCCCTTACGGTCCCTGGCTGTCCCCTACTGGGTGACGCCGTCCTCGCGGGCCCGGTTCGCCTCAAGGCGGGCCTTGGTCCGGTCGACCTTGGAGACGATCTGCTCGGACATCTCGTCGCGCTGCTTGCGCAGCAGCACGTAGCTGAGCGGCGCGGAGAGCACGAGGGCGAGCAGGATGACCCAGATGATGTTCGAGCCCCCCGCTCCGGAGGGCAGCAGCCCGTAGTTGACGGCCACGGCGGAGAGCGCGAAGCAGCCGACGAAGATACTGAGACGCATCGCGGTGTACCGGATCATTGCGCTCGGCTTTGCAGCGGACACAGCTCGCCTTCTCTCTACGTGACAGTCCTGCCCGTCCAGTGAAGCATGCCCCGTAATCGAGCGGTTCGGAGGGCTCCGCCAAGGGGCCGCGCGGCGGCCCTGGACGATCGCTCTCAGCCGAGCGGCAGCAGCATGATGACGTCGTCGCGGTCGTCCCCGTCGCCCACCCGGATCGCCCCCGGCACCCGCCCGACCTCCTTGTAGCCGCAGGCGGCGTAGAAGCGGTCGGCGCCCGTGCCGCCCCGGCAGGTGAGCCGGATGGCCTCGATGCCCTCGATGGAGCGCGCGGCGTCGGCGGCCGCGGCCATCAGGTCGCGTCCGAAGCCCCGGCCCTGGTGGCGGGGGTGGACCATCACCGTGTAGAGCCAGACCCAGTGCGACATCAGCCGGTGCGTGTTCCGGGCCAGGAAGGCGGTGGCGGCGACGGTGCCCTCCTCGTCGTAGCCGACGAGGAGGCGGGTGCGCTCCTCCGTGATGGCGGTGAGGTGCTTGACCAGTTCGGGCCGGACGTCCTCCGCCGTGACGGGCGGTACAAAGCCCACCGCGCCGCCCGCGTTGGACACATCGGCCCAGAGCGCGGTGATGCCGTCCCGCAGGGGCCTGTCAAAGGGAGGGTCCAGCTCAAAGGTAAGTGTCATAGAGGCAGATTAACCATTACGAGCGCTGCGCTCAATCCCGTCGGAAGACCCCGTCCGAAACGCGAGAAAGCTCCGGCCGGGACGGCGGCCGGAGCTTTCGTGAAGCGGTACAGCACTGCGCGCGCCCGGGGGCGCGCGCCGGGTTCAGACCCGCATCGGCTGCGGCGACTCGCGCCGGTCCGCGTCCGGGCCCGGGTACTCGCGGAGGATCTCGTACCGGGTGTTGCGCTCGACGGGCCGGAAGCCGGCGTCGCGGATCAGGTCCAGCAGGTCCTCACGGCCGAGCTTGTTGGGCGTGCCGTAGTTGTCCGCGTCGTGCGTGATCTTGTACTCGACGACCGAGCCGTCCATGTCGTCCGCGCCGTGCTGGAGCGCGAGCTGGGCGGTCTGCACGCCGTGCATCACCCAGAAGACCTTGACGTGCGGGACGTTGTCGAAGAGCAGCCGGGAGACCGCGAAGGTCTTGAGCGCCTCGGCGCCGGTCGCCATCGTCGTCCGTGCCTGGAGCTTGTTGCGGACCTTGCCGTCCTTCATGTCCACGAAGTCGTGCTGGTAGCGCAGCGGGATGAAGACCTGGAAGCCGCCGGTCTCGTCCTGGAGCTCACGCAGCCGCAGCACGTGGTCGACGCGGTGGCGGGGCTCCTCGATGTGCCCGTACAGCATCGTCGCCGGGGTCTTGAGCCCCTTCTCGTGCGCGAGCCGGTGGATCCGCGACCAGTCCTCCCAGTGGGTGGCGTGGTCCACGATGTGCTGCCGGACCTCCCAGTCGAAGATCTCCGCGCCGCCGCCGGTCAGCGATTCCAGACCGGCATCGATCAGCTCGTCGAGGATCTCGGAGGCGGAGAGCCCGGAGATGGTCTCGAAGTGGTGGATCTCGGTGGCGGTGAAGGCCTTGAGGGAGACCTCAGGCAGCGCTTCCTTCAGCGCGCTCAGCGAACGCGGGTAGTAGCGCCACGGCAGGGTGGGGTGCAGCCCGTTGACGATGTGCAGCTCGGTGAGGTTCTCGCCCTGCATCGCCTTCGCGAGACGGACGGCCTCCTCGATGCGCATCGTGTACGCGTCCTTCTCGCCCGGCTTGCGCTGGAACGAGCAGTACGCGCACGACGCGGTGCACACGTTCGTCATGTTGAGGTGGCGGTTGACGTTGAAGTGGACGACATCGCCGTTCTTGCGCGTGCGCACCTCATGGGCCAGACCGCCGAGCCAGGCGAGGTCGTCGGACTCGTAGAGCGCGATCCCGTCCTCGCGGGTCAGCCGCTCGCCGGCCCGGACCTTCTGCTCCAGCTCGCGCTTGAGTCCCGCGTCCACTAGGGCGCCTCCCATTTCTCTACGTAACAGACTTCGCTCACGGTACTCCCCCGCCGGGCGCGCCCGGCGGACCCCCCGTCAGCCCTCTTCGGGCAGCTCGCCGACCCGGTTCTCCCACTTGGTGGACAGCACGATCGTGGTGCGGGTGCGCGAGACGCCCCGGGTGCCGCTGAGCCGGCGGATGGTCTTCTCCAGGCCGTCCACGTCACCGACGCGCACCTTGAGCATGTAGGAGTCGTCCCCCGCGATGAACCAGGCGTCCTCGATCTCGGCGAGGTCCTTCAGCCGGTGCGCGACGTCCTCGTGGTCCGCGGCGTCGGAGAGCGAGATGCCGATCAGGGCCGTGACGCCGAGCCCGAGCGAGGCCGCGTCGACGGTGGCACGGTAGCCGGTGATCACTCCGGCGGACTCCAGCCGGTTGATGCGGTCGGTGACGCTGGGGCCGGAGAGCCCGACGAGTCGGCCCAGCTCGGCGTACGAGGCCCTGCCGTTCTCCCTGAGGGCCTGGATGAGCTGCCTGTCCACCGCGTCCATGTGACTGGAACCTTCCATTAATCAGCAGTATCGCGAGTCTATGTGTAGAATCTAAGGCATGCAGGCTCCGGAGCCTGCAAATCTTCCCGAACATCCAAAAAATGCTTTCGAATCTTCAGGAGTGAAAACACCGTGTACACGATCGAGATGGCCTACGCCCGGATGCGCGAGCTGCAGGACCTGGCCAACCGCTCGCGTGCCCATCAGCCCGCCGCCGCCCACCGGGTCGACCGGACCCGCACCCCGCGCGCGCCCAAGAAGCGCTGACCCCGCCCGGATCAGCCACGGGAGCCTCCACCGAGCTCTCCCTCCCAGCGGCGGTACAGCTGGTGCGGCACCCCTGCCGCGTCCAGCACCCGCCCCGCGACGAAATCCACCAGATCCTGGATGTGTGTCGCACCCGCGTAGAACGCCGGAGAGGCGGGCAGCACGACCGCGCCCGCCTCGTCCAGGGCCACCAGGGCCTTGAGCGTCTGCCCGCTGAGCGGGGTCTCGCGCACCGCGACGACCAGCTTCCGCCGCTCCTTGAGCGTCACGCTCGCGGCCCGTTGCAGCAGGTCCTTCGAGAGCCCGAGCGCCACCCCGGCCACGCACGCCGTCGAGGCCGGGACGATCAGCATCCCCTTCGCCGGGTAGGACCCCGAGGACGGCCCGGCCGCCAGATCACCGGCCGGCCAGTGCCGTACGCCGGACACGTCCACGTCGAAGGTGTGCGGCTTGCCGTCCGCACCCCGCGCCAGCCAGCCGCGCAGGTCCTCCTGCCAGTGCGCGTCGCGGAACGCGATCCCGGTCTCGTCCAGCAGGGTGAGGCGCGACGCCCGGCTCACCACCAGATCGACGCTCTCCCCCGCGGCCAGCAGACCACGCAGCACCGCGGCGGCGAATGGTGTGCCCGAAGCGCCCGAAACCCCGACAATCCAAGGCTGTCGCTGCTGCTGACTCACTGAAATCCCGGAATCCACAGAACCGAGCCTATCCGGCACACGCCACCCGGAACCGAGCCAGGGGCTCCGTGCGTTGCGAGGTGTGAATACGTCGCGACGTGTGAAGGGGGGCGTTCCATGAACGGCGTGCGCACGACGACCGGAGCCCGTGCCCTCGTGGCGGGCGCGGTCATGCTGGGCTGGGTCGGGCTGCTCTGGGTGCTGGAGGCCATCGACCTCGCGACCGGCCACAGCCTGGACGGTCACGGGATCAGCCCGCGCGAGCCGGGCGAACTGCTCGACATCGTGCCCGCCGCCTTCCTGCACAGCGGCTGGGCGCACGTCGCCTCGAACAGCGTCCCGCTGCTGGTCCTCGGCTTCATCGCCGCGCTGAGCGGTCTGCGCCGCTTCGCCGGCGTGGTGCTCACCGTGATCCTGGTCGGCGGCCTCGGCGTCTGGCTCACCGCCCCGGCGCACACGGTCACGCTCGGCGCGTCGGGCGTGGTCTTCGGCCTCTTCGGCTACCTGCTGGTCCGCGGCTTCGTGGACCGCCGCCCGCTGGACGTGGTCATCGGCGTGATCGTCGCCGCGGTGTACGGCTCGCTGCTCCAGGGCGTCCTGCCGACCGATCCGGGCGTCAGCTGGCAGGGCCACCTCTTCGGCCTGATCGGCGGCGCGCTCGCCGCAGTCGTCCTGCGCCGGGGCGCCCGGCCGCTCAGACCGTCAGGCCCCGCACCAGCAGATCCAGCAGGGCACACGCGAACAGGGCGATTCCGATGAACCCGTTCACCGAGAAGAACGCCCGGTTCAGCCGCGACAGATCGTGCGGCCGCACCACCCGGTGCTCGTACACGAAGGCGACGGCGACGATCACCATGCCGATCCAGTAGAAGAGCCCCGCCTCGGTGGCCAGCCCGAACCAGACCAGCAGCCCGGTCGTCACCACGTGGCAGACCCGCGCGCCCCACAGCGCGGCCGGCACGCCGAACCGGGCCGGGACCGAGAACACCCCGTGGGCCCGGTCCGCCTGCACGTCCTGGCAGGCGAAGATCAGGTCGAAGCCGCCGATCCAGATGCCGACGGCGAGACCCAGGATGACCGCGTCCCACGACCAGCTCCCGGTCACCGCGAGCCAGGCGCCGACCGGCCCCATGGCCTGGGCGATGCCCAGGATCGCGTGCGGGTAGTTCGTGAACCGCTTCCCGTACGGGTAGACGACCATCGGGATCACCGCGAGCGGCGCCAGCGCCAGGCAGAGCGGGTTGAGCAGCGCCGCCGCACCGAGGAAGACGACGACGGCGATGAGCGCCCCCGTCCACGCGGAGCGCACGGAGACCGCCCCGGTCACCAGCTCACGGCCGGCGGTGCGGGGGTTGCGGGCGTCGATCTCGCGGTCGATGATCCGGTTCGCGGCCATCGCGAAGGTGCGCAGCCCGACCATGGCGACGGTGACGAGCAGCAGGGTGACCCAGTGGATCGACTCGTCGTCGTGGAACATCGCGGTGAGGGCGGCGATGTAGGCGAAGGGCAGCGCGAAGACGGAGTGCTCGATCATGACGAGCCGCAGGAACGCGCGGGGCTTGCTGCGGGGCTGCGGCACGGCAGCGGCGGAGGCGCTCACAGTCCGTACTCCTTCCACCGGCGGTCGACCTTCGCCGCCGTCTGCGGGTCGGACTCGACCATGTCGGGCCAGCCCCCGTCCCGGGTGTAGCCCTCCTCGGGCCACTTCTTCGTCGCGTCGATCCCGGCCTTGCCGCCCCAGAACTGCTGGTAGGAGGCGTGGTCGAGATGGTCGACGGGCCCCTCGGCCACGGTCAGGTCCCGCGCGTAGTCGGTGTTGCCGAGCGCCCGCCAGGACACCTCGTGCAGATCGTGGACGTCGCAGTCGGAGTCCACCACGACGATCAGCTTGGTCAGCGACATCATGTGCGCGCCCCAGATGGCGCTCATCACCTTCTGGGCGTGTTTCGGGTACTTCTTGTCGATCGAGACGATCGCACAGTTGTGGAACCCGCCGGACTCGGGCAGGTGGTAGTCCACGATGTCCGGCACGATGATCTTGAGCAGTGGCAGGAAGAACCGCTCGGTGGCCCGGCCCAGCGGACCGTCCTCGGTCGGCGGCCGGCCCACCACGATCGACTGGAGCAGCGGGCGCTTCCGCATGGTCACGCAGTCGATGGTCAGCGCGGGGAACGGTTCCTGCGGCGTGTAGAAGCCGGTGTGGTCACCGAACGGCCCCTCGGGCAGCGTCTCGCCGGGCTCCAGCCAGCCCTCGATGACGACCTCTGCGTTGGCCGGCACCTGGAGCGGGACGGTCTTGCAGTCGACCATCTCGATGCGCTTGCCCTGGATGAACCCGGCGAACAGGTACTCGTCGATGTCCCCGGGCAGCGGGGCGGTGGAGGCGTACGTCACCGCGGGCGGCGCCCCGAACGCGATGGCGACCGGCAGCCGCTCCCCGCGCCTGGCGGCGACCTGGTAGTGGTTGCGGCTGTCCTTGTGGATCTGCCAGTGCATCCCGATGGTGCGGCGGTCATGGCGCTGGAGCCGGTAGAGCCCCAGGTTCCGCACGCCGGTCTCGGGGTGCTTGGTGTGGGTGAGCCCGAGGTTGAAGAACGAGCCGCCGTCCTTGGGCCAGGTGAACAGCGCGGGCAGCCGGTCGAGGTCCACGTCGTCGCCGGTGAGGACGACCTCCTGGACGGGGGCGTTCTCCGCCTTCACCTTCTTCGGCGGTACGTGGACCATCGTCCCGAGCTTGCCGAAGGCCTCCCGGACCCCGACGAAGCCGTGCGGCAGCTCCGGCTTGAGCAGTCCGCCGATCTTGTCGCTGATATCGGAGTAGGACTTCAGCCCGAGGGCCTTCAGGAGCCGCTTGTCGGTGCCGAACACGTTCATGGCCAG
Organism: Streptomyces sp. NBC_00341; assembly: GCF_041435055.1. Lineage (NCBI taxonomy): Bacteria > Bacillati > Actinomycetota > Actinomycetes > Kitasatosporales > Streptomycetaceae > Streptomyces > Streptomyces sp. NBC_00341. The sequence continues at coordinate 3,722,167 of NZ_CP108002.1, forward strand.
GGGCATCGAGGAGCCCTTGACGTTCTCGAAGAGCAGCGCGGGCCCGCCGGCCTTGTTCACCCGGTCGACGATCTCACCGACCTCCAGGTAGGGGTCGACCTCGGCCTTGATGCGCTTGAGCTCGCCCTCGCGCTCCAGAGCCCGGAGGAGGGATCGAAGATCGTCGTAAGCCATGCTGTCCAGTATCGGCCACCCGTTACCCTGGGCCCGTCACCGGGGCGGGGCTTTGCCCCGCCAACTCTCCTCGGGGGGAAACTTCCACCATGCTCCGGGCCCTGATCTATCTCCTGCCGCTGGCGCTGACGATCTTCGCGTTCATCGACTGCCTGAACACCCCGGAGGACGAGGCCAAGCACCTGCCGAAGATCGCCTGGGTCTTCATCATCCTGTTGTTCTGGATCGTCGGCCCGATCGTGTGGCTGGCCGCGGGCAAGGTGCGCGAGGTGCCGGCCGACGGCCGTACGCCCTCCGAGTGGCACCGCAACGGGCGTTCCCGGTGGGTGGCGCCGGACGACAATCCCGACTTCCTGAAGTCCCTGAAGGACGAGAACGAGAAGGACGAGTCGGTCCTCAAGGACTGGGAGGCGGACCTGCGCCGCCGCGAGGACGAGCTCAAGCGGCGGGAGAGCGGGGCGGGCCCGGAGGAGTCGGCGCCGCCCGCTCCGTAACGCGCTCCGGGATCATCAGGCGTACAGCAGCTGCCCCAGCCGGTTGAGCAGGGGCAGCAGCGCTGTGCGCTCCTGCGGTGTGAGCGCTTCGAGCGCGCCGTGCACGGCGCGCATCTCGGCGCGGATGGCGTGGGCGAGCCGGGTGCCCTCCGGGGTGCGGCTCGCGACCTTGGAGCGCCGGTCGCCGGGGGCGGGGGCGCGGACGACCAGGCCCCGGGTCTCCATGCGGCCGATGAGGCCGGTGGCGTTGGACGCGTCACAGACGAGATGAGCCGCCAGGGCGCTCATCGGCATGGGCTCGTTGAGCGCGATCAGCGCGCGGGCCTGCGAGGTGGACAGTCCGTGGCGGGCGGCGACGGCGGTGAGGTCGTCGTGGTGGCCGCGCACGACGAGGGCCAGCGGCTCCAGGAGGTCTTCCGGGGCCGGGGCGGCTCGATCGTCCGGAGCAGTGTCGGCGCGGGGCGTCGGTTCGGTGGTCATGGTCGGCCATTCTTCGATCGGCATCCGCCGGCATTTATTTGACATGCTCAATATTTGGCAGTTACATGAAACGGATTGCTTGAGCATATCAAGTTCTGAGCCAGACCCGCTCGCCAGCTTTGCAGGGAGTACCCCCCATGCCCTCCGTACTGTTCGTTATCACCGGCGCCGACCACTGGACCCTCAACGACGGCACCACCCACCCCACCGGGTTCTGGGCCGAGGAGCTGGCCGCGCCCCACCGGGTCTTCACCGAGGCCGGATACGCCGTCACCCTCGCCACCCCCGGCGGCGTCACCCCCACCGTCGACGCGGGCAGCCTGACCGCCGCCGCCAACGGCGGGCAGCAGCAGGCCGACGCCGTCGCCGCGTACCTCGACGCGATCGGCCCCGAGCTGCGCGCCCCGGCCCGGCTGGAGGACATCCGCCCCGACCGGTACGACGCCGTCTTCTACCCCGGCGGCCACGGGCCCATGGAGGACCTGGCCGTCAGCGAGCTCTCCGGGCGGCTGCTGACCACCGCCCTCGACGCCGGTACCCACCTCGGCGTGCTCTGCCACGCACCGGCGGCACTCCTCGCCGCCCGCCGCGAGGACGGCTCCTGGCCCTTCGCCGGCTACCGCATGACCGGGTTCAGCAACGCCGAGGAATCCATCGGCGGGCTCGCCGACAAGGCACCCTGGCTGCTGGAGGACCGGCTCGTCCAGCTGGGCGCCGACTACACCGCCGCCACCGCCTTCGCGCCCCACACCGTCACCGACCGCACCCTGCACACCGGCCAGAACCCGGCCTCCTCCGAGCAGCTCGCCCGGGAGATCGTCGCCGCGCTCGCCCCCACCGAGACCCCCGCCGAGACCGTCGACCGTCTCCGCACCACCTTCCGCACCGGCCGCACCAAGAGCCTCGACTGGCGCACCGGCCAGCTCCGGCAGCTGCGCGCGCTGCTCACCGAACGCGGTGACGAACTGGCCGACGCGCTCCACGCCGACCTCGGCAAGAGCCGCAAGGAGGCCTACCGCACCGAGATCGACTTCACGGTCCGCGAGATCGACCACACCCTGGAGCACCTGGCCGAGTGGCTGCGGCCGGAGCTCGCCCCCGTACCGGCCCGGCTGGGCGGGGCGACGGCCCGCACCGTGCAGGACCCGCTCGGCGTCGTCCTGGTCATCGCGCCCTGGAACTACCCGGTGCAGCTGCTGCTCGCCCCGCTCGTCGGCGCGCTGGCCGCCGGAAACACCGTGGTGGCCAAGCCGAGCGAACTGGCGCCCGCGACCTCCGCCGCCGTGGCCCGGCTGCTGCCGCGCTATCTGGACGAGGACGCGGTCGCCGTCGTCGAGGGCGCCATCCCCGAGACCACCGCGCTGCTCAGCGAGCGCTTCGACCACGTCTTCTACACCGGCAACGGCACGGTGGGCCGGATCGTGATGGCGGCGGCGGCCAAGCACCTGACGCCCGTGACCCTCGAACTGGGCGGCAAGTCGCCCGTCTTCGTCGACCGGGACACGGACCTGAAGGCGGTCGCGGGACGGCTGGCGGCCGGCAAGTTCCTCAACGCGGGCCAGACCTGCGTCGCCCCCGACTACGTACTGACCGGCCCGGAGACCGCCCCCGCCCTCGCGGACGCGCTCGCCGCCGCCGTCGAGGAGCTCTACGGGGCGGACGCCTCCACGCACCCCGAGTACGGCCGGATCGTGAACCGGCGCCACTTCGACCGGCTGACGGGCCTGCTCGGCTCGGGCCGCACGGTGACCGGCGGCACCTACGACCGGGACGCCAAGTACATCGCCCCGACCGTGCTGGCCGACGTGGCACCGGACGCGCCCGTGATGCGGGAGGAGATCTTCGGCCCGGTGCTGCCGATCGTCACGGTGGACGGCCTCGACGAGGCCATCGCGTTCATCAACGACCGGGACAAGCCGCTGGCCCTGTACGCGTTCACCGAATCGGACACCGTACGCGAACGGCTGGTCGCCGAGACGTCCTCCGGCGCCGTCGGCATCGGGCTGCCGCTCGCCCACCTGACCGTCTCGGACCTGCCGTTCGGCGGCGTCGGCGAGAGCGGCATGGGCAGCTACCACGGCCGCTACTCACTGGAGACGTTCAGCCACCGCAAGGCGGTCCTGGACACTCCGATGCCCTGAGGAGCGAAAAGGCGACGGCCCGCACCCCCAGCGGAAAGGGGTGCGGGCCGTCGCCGTGTGCCCGGCGGTCAGACTCCGGCGTAGGAGTGCTTGCCGGTCACGAAGATGTTCACGCCGTAGTAGTTGAAGATCCAGCAGGCGAAGGCGATCAGCGCCAGGTAGGCGGCCTTGCGGCCCTTCCAGCCGGCGGTGGCGCGGGCGTGCAGGTAGCAGGCGTACGCGACCCAGGTGATGAAGGACCAGACCTCCTTGGGGTCCCAGCCCCAGTAGCGGCCCCAGGCGTCGCCCGCCCAGATCGCGCCCGCGATGATCGTGAACGTCCACAGCGGGAAGACGGCCGCGTTGATCCGGTACGAGAACTTGTCGAGGCTCGACGCGGCGGGCAGCCGGGAGAGCACGGACTCGGCGAACGCGCCCGGCCGGCCACCGTTGGCGATCTTGCTCTCGTAGCTGTCGCGGAAGAGGTACATCAGCGTGCCGGCCCCGCCGATGAAGAACACCGCACCGCAGATGATCGCGGTGGAGACGTGGATCCACAGCCAGTACGAGTGCAGCGCGGGCACCAACTGGTCGCTGGAGGTGTACAGCAGGGTGGTCGCGATGCCGAGGTCCAGCAGCACGGCCGTGACCAGCAGCAGCCCCATCCAGCGGACGTTCTTCTTCAGCGCGAGCAGCACCAGGTACGCGGCCACCACCACCACGGAGAACGTGATGGAGAACTCGTACATGTTGCCCCAGGGGGCGCGCTGCACGGACATCGCGCGGGCGACGACCCCGCCGGCCTGGACGAGGAACGCCAGCACGGTCAGGGAGACCGCGATCCGCCCGTACAGATCGCCCTTGAACGTGCCGCCGGCCGCGCCGGGGCCGTCCGGGACGTCGCGGGACCCGGCTGCGGAACGGGTGACGATCTTCGGCCGTTCCAGTACGGCGGTACCGCCGGACTTCTGCGCGACCTCGACCTTCACCGTCGCGGCGGCGGCCTCCTGCGCGGTCAGCGCGGCGGCGGTGCGGCCCACCTTGCTGCGGCTGCCGAACACCCACTCCGCGATGTGCGCGAAGAAGGCCAGCGTGTAGACAGCCATCGACGAATAGATCAGCACATTGCTGGTGTGTGCCAGATTCTCGTTGGTTGCGGCGGCGAGATTCACTTCTCAGCCCCTTCGGAAGGTTCTGCGGAGGACGCGTCGACGACGTCGGGGTCCGGATCGGTGTCGGGGTCGTTGTCGGGGCCGGGCGCCATGGGCGCCGCGGCGTTGAGCGTGACCGCGAGATCGGCCAGCTCCTCTGGAAGCTTCGCGGACTCGCTGCGGCCGAGCCCCGCCATCTCGACGACGGTGACGCCGTCGGCGCCGCGCACGGCACGGACCCAGATCCGGCGCCGCTGGATGAACAGCGAGCCGGCCAGACCGGCGATCGCGCCGATGGCCCCGACGAGCGCCCAGCCGCTGGCGGGCTGCTCCGAGATCTGGAAGCTGGCCCACTCCTGGATGCCCTCGAACTTGATGGAGCCGGCCCCGTCGGGCAGCTTCATCGTCTCGCCCACCAGGAGGCGCTGCTTGAGCTGCTTGCCCTTGGAGTCCTTGAACTCCTTCATCTTGGACTTGTCGAGCTGGTACACGTTCTGCGCCAGGCCCGAGTCGACGCCGAGGGAGCCGTGGTAGCCGTTGAGCGCGAGCACCGGCATGTCGGCGGCCGGGAACTGCGAGAACATCGTGCCCTTGCCGTTGCCCGCGAAGGTCGGCACGAAGAAGGCCTGGAAGCCCAGCTGGTCCTTCTTGCCGCTCTTGTCGCGGTAGCCGTCCATCACCTTGATCGCACCGGACGAGGTGACGTTGTTGTCGAGGGGCAGCAGCGGCACGGCGGCCTTGTAGACCTGCTTTCCCCGGCCGTCCCTGACGGAGACGACGGGCGCGTAGCCGTGGGCGTTGAGATAGACCTTCGTACCGTCGACGACGAGCGGGTCGTTGACCTTGATCACGGACTTCTTCGGCTTGCCGTAGGCGCCGTCGGCGTACGTCACGTGCGCCTCGTACGTCCGGGGGGTGCCGATCTGCGGGCCGCTGCGCTCGTACGTGCCGATGAAGTTGTCGAGGGTGAAGCTGAAGGGGGCCAGCGAGTCCTCGTCGAAGAGGGAGCCGGACTTGAAGTCGTCGTACTGGGTGATCGTGTTGGAGAACCCGTCGCCCTCGACGACCAGCTTGGCGCCCTCGGACTTGAAGAGCTGCCCCCAGGCGAAGGCCACCAGCATCACGATGAGCGCGATGTGGAACATCAGGTTCCCGGCCTCGCGCAGATAGCCCTTCTCTGCGGCGACCGCGTCCCCGTCGACATGGGCCCGGTAGCGGCGCTTGCGCAGCATCACGCGCGCGGCCTCGCGGACGTCCTCCGGTTCGGCCTCGGTGCGCCAGGTGGTGTACGCGGGCAGCCTGGTCAGCCGCTTGGGCGCGCCGGGTGCGCGGCTGCGCAGCTGGCCGATGAAGGTGCCGGTGCGCGGCACGATGCAGCCGATGAGCGAGATGAACAGCAGGATGTAGATCGCGGAGAACCACACCGAGCTGTAGACGTCGAAGAACTGGAGCTTCTCGTAGATCGGCGTGACGGTGGTGTGGAGGCCCTTGAAGGTCTGCACCTTGAGTTCGTCGACGCTGTTCTGCGGGATCAGCGAGCCGGGGATGGCGCCGAGCGACAGCAGGAAGAGCAGGATCAGGGCGACCCGCATGGAGGTCAGCTGCCGCCAGAACCAGCGGACCCAGCCGATGATCCCCATGGCGGGGAGGTTCGCCAGGGTCTCCTCGCGCGGGGCGGTGGAGAGCTGGGAGCCGGCGGCGCCGAGCTCACGGGCGGTCTCCCGGTCCTGCTCCGCGCGCACCTCCCGCTCGTCGGGGCGCTCGCGCTCCTGGGACGGGTTGGACTTGGTGTTGCTCATTCGGTACTCAGATCCCCACCTGGAAGCCGGCGGACCAGCCCTGCAGTTCCTGCATCATGTTGCCCCACACTCCGGTCAGCAGGAGCAGCCCGGTCACGATCATCATCCCGCCGCCGATGCGCATCACCCAGACGTAGTGCCGCTTGACCCAGCCGAACGCGCCGAGTGCCTTGCGGAAGGCGACGGCGGCGAGCACGAACGGGATGCCGAGGCCGAGGCAGTAGGCGACGGTCAGTATGGCCCCGCGCCCGGCGGTGCCCTCGTTCATCGCGAGGATGCTCACCGAGCTGAGCGTCGGGCCGAGGCAGGGCGTCCAGCCGATCCCGAAGAGCGCGCCGAGCAGCGGTGCGCCCACCAGGCCGGTCACCGGCTTCTTGTGGATGCGGAACTCACGCTGGGTCATCCACGGCATCAGGCCCATGAAGAAGACCCCCATGAGGATCATCAGGACGCCGAGGACCTTGGTGAGCGGGCCGCTGTTCGCCTGGAGCGTGTCGCCGAAGTAGCCGAAGAGCGCGCCGCCGGAGACGAACACGGCGGTGAAGCCGACGACGAAGAGCGAGGCGCCCGCGACCATCCGCCCCCGTCTGGCCTCGGCCAGATCGGCGCCGCTGACCCCGGTGACGTAACTGAGGTAACCGGGGACGAGCGGCAGCACGCACGGGGAGAAGAAGGAGACGAGCCCGCCGAGCAGGGCGATGGGCAGGGAGACCAGAAGGGCTCCGCTCATGACCGTCCCGTTCTGTGTGGCGGCGGCGAGGGCGATCACCTGATCACTTCTCCGCGATCAGCGGGTCGAGCATCTTGCGCAGCTGGGTGTCGTCGAGCGGGCCGACGTAGCGGGCGGCCAGCTTCCCGTCCCGGTCGATGATGACGGTCGACGGGATGGACTGGAGCTTGAAGGTGCCCTTGGGGAACCGCAGCAGGAGCTTGCCGGTCGGGTCGTAGAAGCTCGGGTAGGTGACGCCGAAGTCCTTCTCGAAGCTGATGGCCTGGGCCCGCTCCGGGTCGCGGGTGTTGACCCCGACGAACTGGACGCCCTGCTCCTTGGTCGCCTCGGCCACCTTGGTGAAGTACTTCGATTCGAGCCGGCAGGGGGCGCACCACGAGCCCCAGGCGTTGAGGACGACGATCTTGCCCTTGTAGTCCGCGAGGTCGAGCTGCTTGCCGTCCAGGCTCTTGCCGTCGAGCTTCGGGGCATCGGCGCGCTCACCCTTGGCCGCGGTGGAGATTCCGCTGTTGCCCGTGACGAAGTTCGTGTCGCCACCGCCACTGGACTTGTTGCCGGAATCGCACGCGCTCAGCGTCAGTGCGAGCGCGGCGGCCACCGCGGGGGCGGCGAGCAGGGTGAAGCGGCGTCGGGGTGCGCGGCCATGGCTCATGTGAAAAGTTTCGCATGGCGGTTCCGGGGATCTTGGGCACCCCCCTCGGTGCCCGTAAAGCCCGTTGTCAGGCTTGTTTAAAGAAGGTGTTCCAGCCGCCCTCCGGCGTCTGTCCGACCTCAAGCGTGCGGAGCTTCGCGAGCACCGCCGGGTCCTGGACATCGAGCCAGTCGACGAACTGCCGGAATGAGACGAGGCGCACATCCGGCTTCCCCGCGATGTGCTTGAGGGTCTCCTCCACGGCGTCCATGTAGATGCCGCCGTTCCACTCCTCGAAGTGGTTTCCGATGTAGAACGGGGCGCGGTTCGTCTCGTACGCGCGCTTGAAGCCGCTGAGATACGACTGGGTGGCCTGTTCGCGCCAGCCCGGATACCGGGACGGCATTCCCTTGGTCGAATTCTGCGACTGGTTGGCCAGGATGTTGTAGTCCATCGAGAGGACCTCGAAGGTGTGGCCGGGGAACGGCATGCCCTGGAGCGGCAGGTCCCAGACGTCCATGCGCTTCGTGGGCCAGACCTGGGTGCCGCCCGGCGAACTGGCGTCGTAGCGCCAGCCGAGCTTCTTCGCCGTGGGAAGCAGATTCTCCTGTCCGAGCAGACAGGGGGCGCGGCCTCCGATGAGTTCCTTGCGGTAGTCGAACGGCAGTGGATCCTCGTCGGTCCAGCCGGTGTTGGTGCGCCATTCGGTGACGAAGGAGATCGCCTGGTCGATTTCGCTCTGCCACTGGGAGGCGGACCAGTTCTCGACGGAGCCGGAGCCGCTGCAGAAATGCCCGTTGAAATGGGTGCCGATCTCGTGGCCGTCGTACCAGGCCTGGCGGACGTTCGTCAGCGTCGCCTTGAGGTGTTCGTCGGTGAGATAACCGATGTCGGAGGCGCCGACGGGGTTGTTGGGCGGGCGGTAGAGCGATTTCTTCGATTCGGGCAGCAGATACAGCCCGGAGAGGAAGAAGGTCATCGCCGCGTCGTGTTCCTTGGCGAGTTTCAGAAAGCGCGGGAAGAGCCCGTTGCCGACCTCGCCGGCACCGTCCCAGGAGAAGATCACGAACTGCGGCGGCTTCTGGCCCGGCTCCAGCGGGACCGGCGCGGCCGGCTGGTGCGGCTGCTTTCCGGTGTCGGCGGTGGAACCGTCCCCGATGGACCTCACGTCCTTCTTCGCGGGCCCGGTCCCCTTGGCGGTCCCGTCGGCACCCTTCTCACCCTTGCCCGGACCCGCCCGGCCGGTGTCGGCGGAGTCGGACGAACTGCAGCCCGCCACCCCGATGGCGGCCGCGGCCCCAAGTCCGGCTCCGAGCAAACCCCTTCGGCTGATGTCACGCATGCGGTTCCCATCTGCGGTCGTTTTGCCTTAAGTCCATACAAACTGCCAAAGGCTTAGATGGACGAAGCAACACGGGGGTTCCTCGAAATAGCACACAATTCTTTGCGGATCCAGACCCCGACGGCGACCGAACATGAGATCGATCCTGAAATCATCTCAAAAAGGGCATACCGAAACCCCGGATGGGAGAACTCCACCCGGTCGGCTTACCCATGGTCAGCGAGCCCTGCCGCATCCCGGACCGCGGCAGCCACAACAAGCCCGTCCGGCGTTTGAGGACAGAACGGCCACCGGCCGTCCCGGGCCCGCCCACCGGCCGACCCGGGACGGGCCCGAACCCCGAAGCCCCCCGGCCCGGGGGCCGGCTACGCGCCGAACCCCTTGGAGGCCCCCTTCACCGGCTTCGCGCCCGCGAGGAGGTGCGCCGGTACGAGATCCCGCGCCGGCTCCGAATACCCGACCGACACGATCTTGTCGCCCTGGTAGGTGAAGCTGGTCAGCGAGGCGAGCGTGCACTGCCGCTTGCGCGGGTCGTGCCACAGCCGCCGCCGCTCCACGAAGCTCCGCACGATCCAGATCGGCAGCTGGTGGCTGACGCACACCGCCTCGTGCCCGCGGGCCGCGTCACGCGCCGCGTCCAGGGCGCCCATCATCCGGACGACCTGCTCGATGTACGGCTCACCCCACGACGGCCGGAACGGGTTCGTCAGGTGCTTCCAGTTGTCCGGCTTGCGCAGCGCCCCGTCACCGACGCCGAAGGTCTTGCCCTCGAAGACGTTGGCGGCCTCGATGAGCCGCCCGTCGGTGGCGAGGTCCAGTCCGTGGGTCTTGGCGATCGGCGTCGCCGTCTCCTGGGCGCGCTCCAGCGGGGAGGCGACGACATGCGTGATGTCGCGCTTCTCCAGGTGCTCGGCGACCCGGTCGGCCATCTGCCGGCCCAGCTCGGAGAGGTGGTAGCCGGGGCGGCGCCCGTACAGCACGCCGTCCGGGTTGTGCACCTCTCCGTGGCGCATCAGGTGGACGACGGTGATGTCCTGGCGCCCGCTGTCGCTGCCGGTCTCGCTGCTGGTCTCGCTCATGCGGTGGCCTCCGATGCGGCGCGGGCTGCGGCGGGCAGCGCGGCGGCGATGCGCTCGACGGCCCGGGTGTCGTGGGCGGTGGAGACGAACCACGACTCGAACGCCGACGGCGGCAGGTAGACGCCCTGCGCCAGCATCGAGTGGAAGAACGGGGTGAAGCGGAACGCATCCTGCCGCTTGGCGTCGTCGTAGTCACGGACCGGCCGGTCCGTGAAGAAGACGGAGAACATGTTGCCCGCCACCTGCACGGTGTGCGCGACGCCCTCCTTGGCCAGGGCCTCGCTCACCAGCCCCCGGATCTCCGCGGAGACCGCGTCGACCTTCGCGTAGGCGGCGTCGTCCAGCAGTCGCAGCTGGGCGAGACCGGCGGCGGTCGCGACCGGGTTCCCGGAGAGGGTGCCCGCCTGGTAGACCGGGCCGGCCGGGGCCAGGTGCGCCATCACGTCGGCGCGACCGCCGAAGGCCGCGGCCGGGAAGCCGCCGCCCATCACCTTGCCGAAGGTCATCAGGTCGGGCCGCACCCCGTCGATGCCGAACCAGCCGGCCTTCGACGTACGGAAGCCGGTCATGACCTCGTCGGAGATGTACAGCGCGCCGTCGGCCGCGCAGATCTGCTGGAGCCCGGCGTTGAAACCGTCCAGCGGCGGCACGACACCCATGTTGCCCGGCGACGCCTCGGTGATCACACAGGCGATCTCGCCGGGGTGCGCGGCGAACGCGGCCCGCACGGCCGCCAGGTCGTTGTACGGCACCACGATCGTGTCGCCGGCCTGGGCGCCGGTGACCCCCGGCGTGTCCGGCAGCCCGAAGGTCGCGACCCCGGACCCGGCGGCGGCGAGCAGCGCGTCGACGTGACCGTGGTAGCAGCCGGCGAACTTCACGATCTTGGCCCGGCCGGTGAATCCGCGGGCGAGGCGGATCGCGGACATGGTCGCCTCCGTGCCGGACGACACGAGCCGCACCTGCTCGACCGGCTCGACCCGGGCGACGATCTCCTCCGCGAGCGCGACCTCGCCCTCACCGGGCGTACCGAACGAGGTGCCGCGGGCGACAGCCTCCTGGACTGCGGCGATGACCTCCGGGTGGGAGTGGCCGAGAATCATCGGCCCCCACGAGCACACGAGGTCGACGTACTCACGGCCGTCGGCATCGGTGAGGTACGGACCGGTGCCGGACACCATGAAGCGGGGTGTACCGCCCACGGCCCGGAAGGCACGTACCGGAGAGTTCACGCCGCCGGGCGTCACGAGGGACGCGCGGTCGAAAAGCGTCTGCGAAACTGGGGCGTCATAGGGGAAGCTCACACATGCCATGGTGTCAGAGCCACGGACGGTATTTGCGGACAGGTGTTTCACCGCACGCCCGTGGGGGAGGTCACTGACACGATGATCGGGTTGCGCGGCGGGGGCTGTGTCTCCTAGTTAGTAGTCGGGTGGATGAGATATGCATCGCGGTGGCGGAGTGGGCGAAGGGACCGACGACCTGGGGCCCGAGCCTGCCCGGCGGGGTCGGCACCGGCGGGAGGCCGAGCGCAGACAGGGCGTACAGGCCGGTGGTGCGCAGGTGGGCGACGGAGCCGGAAGCAGGAGTAGTGGCCGGGTGGGGGTGACCTACAAGTACTTCGGGGCCCCCGACGGCGCCACTGCCGCACGCGTGCCCATTTCCATGCGCCCGGAAGAGCTCGGCGGCGATGAGCTGGGCATGGGCGGCATGTTCAGCAAGATCAAGCCGGAGACGGTGGCCGCGATGGTCCTGACCGGCATACAGGGCATACCCCTGCACAAGGTCCCGCCGCTGGAGCTGGTCGTCCTGCACCCCGACTACGCGGTGGTCAGGCTCCCGATGACGGTCGTGGACCCGCTGCGCGGGGTCGGCGAGGAGTCGGTGGGTGCGGCTGCCTTCATCTGGTCCACGGTCCCGGACCGCGGCGGCCCGCGCGACGCGTACAACGTCTACCAACTGCTGCACGAGTGGCAGGACTTCTCGCACCGGCTGCATGACGCGGGGCACCAGGCGTACTGCCTGGTGTGGCCCTGACCCGAGGTTCCCCGCGAGACCGGACCGGCGGCACCCGGTGCGCCCCCGCCCTGGTGGCGGGTGAGGCGGACGGGCAGCGGACCGGACCGGCGGCACCTTCGGGGCCCCCGCTTCACTCTGCGGAGTGGAGTCGGCCGCCCGCGAGGGGGACTTCGGCCTCGCCATGCTCCGCTCCCGTCGCGGGCCGCCCAACGATGGGCGCATGTCACTGATCCCTCTGCGTTCGCTGGCCGGCCGCGTCGTTCCCACGCTGCTGCTCGCCCAGGCCGTCCTCCTCCCGCTCCAGCCCGCCTCCGCCGCCGAACACGTGGCACAGCCGTGCCGGTCCTCCGCCGGCTGCGGTTCGGTCGTCGTCGCCCCGGTCTCCCAGGCCGCACCGGACGACGGTGCCTGCACCAGCCCGGAGCCGGTCGTCTGCCTGATCCGGCGGGAGACCCCGCAGCAGCGCGAGGTCGCCCGCGACCAGCGGATGCGGTACCACCAGCTCCTTGAGGACATGGAGCGCGAGGAGTGCGCCATGCGCGCAGAGGGGCGCTCCGAGGAGGACATCGCCCGCACGCTGGTCCGGATGCGCAATGACGCCAAGGACATCGTCCGTGCCGGGATGTCCCCGGAGCAGGTCGCGGAACTGGAGGCGCGCAACGAGAAGAAGTACGGCAACCCGCTCGGCCCGACGGCGGACCAGCTCTACCTGAAGTACGGCTCCTGGGAGCAGGTCGGGGAAGCCGCCACGCGTTCGAGCGCGGCCGTGGACCACGAGCTCGGTCTGGAATTCCGGCACTGCTCCTGCGAGGTCCTCCAGGCGGCGTGAACCGCCCGCCGCCCGCCCGCGGCCGTCCCCGCCGGACCAATCCGGCGGGCCGTCCGTGCCGAACCATTCACGTGGGCCGACGCACTCCCGCGACGGCACATCACCACGACGGTCACTCCCGGCGGGCACTGCCCGCACAGCAGGTGAGCACCATGACACCGACCCGGCAACTGCTCGGCCGAGACCTTCCCCCGCTCTTCGCGACACCGGATCTGCCCGGCGCGCAGACCCCGGTCATCCAGGGCCACTGGTGCGGAGGAGCCGCGGAGACCACGGACACGAAGCGGGCGGGCGGCGAGGCGGGCGGGCGCCACCGCGAGGCGGGTGGGCGCCGCCCCTGAACACCTGCCCGCCGAACGTGCGCCCACCTGCACGGCGGGCGCCCGTCGGCCAGCCGTATCCAGCCATTCATTGGCCGAAGAATGATCTTCAGCTGACCTGCCGAACCTGCCGATGCAGGAGGCACAGAAACTGAGGGAGGCCTGCCATGGGCGACGTTCTGCCGGCCCTGTCCATCCCCGTGCTGGTCTTCGCCTCCGGCGTCTACGCCGCAGGTGAGAGCTGGTGGCGGCGTCGGCACCCGGCCCCGCCGTCCCCGTACACCCACCAGGCGGCCCGGCTGGCCGAGCGGGCGATACTGGTGGACGCCGAGAGGATCGTGGACAGCGCGTACGGATGCGTCGGGGCGCTCTACGACGGGCCGAGTGCGCCGGGCGCACATATTTCGGCCACGGATGTCACCCCCGGGCCGGCCGCCAGTCCGGGTCACGGCCGGTCAGCGCCAGCACCCGCGCGAAGGGGCTAGCCCCCTCCGGTACGGGGAACGGCTCACCGAACACCTTCGCCTCCCTGGCCTTCGGCGCCATCGCGGCCATCGCCGGGGCCAGCTCGTCCACCACGTCCGCGTCCGGCACGAACTCCTGGCCGGTCGCGCGGGCCAGGTCCCACGCGTGGACGGTCAGGTCACCGAGCACCATGTGGCCGACGGTCCGGGCCGGGAACCCCATGGAACCCGCGGTCCCGTCCTCCGCGCCGGGCCGCGCCCACGCGTCGACCAGCGCGGCCGTCCGCTCCCCGAAGCGGTTGCGCCAGTCGCCGGTGACCGCGTCCGGCGTCTCACCGAACTCCGCCTCCTCCCGGGCCGCCAGGGCCGTGAAGTTGACGACCACCTGGCTGAGGTGGCTGATCAGGGCGTGGACGTCGTACTCCGCGCAGGGGGTGGGATCGCCCAGCCGGCTGTCGTCGATCCCCCGGACCACGGGCAGCGCGCCGGCCGCCGCCGCATCCATCAACTCGCTGATGTTCTTCATACTTCGACCATGCACGCGGCGGCGGCGCAGGTCTTGAAGAAACACGACAGCCGGGCACGACAACCGGGACACGGGACCGCCCCGGCCATAGGATCGGCCGTCATGGCTGGCCCCACAGGTCCCCGGCGCGACACCCGCGGCATCGTCGACGCCTCCGAACTGTTCACGCACGTGACGTTCCGGCGTCGCGAGCCCGCGCCCGCGCTGCGCCCGTACCTGGAGCACTACTGGCTGATCGACTGGGATCTGCCCGCGCCCTACCTCTCCCACCTGGTCCCGCACCCCAGCGTCAACCTGGTCTTCGAGCGGTACCCGGGCTGCGGTGACGACGAGGCAGGCTTCGCGGAGGTCTCCGGAATCGGCCTGGAGCTGTTCACGCAGAAGCTGGAGGGGCGGGGCCGGGTCTGCGGGGTGCAGTTCCGGCCCGGCGGCTTCCACCCGTTCGCACCGGACCGGCCGGTGTCCGAGTGGACGGGACGACGGGTCCCGGCGCCCGAGGTGTTCACGCCGCCCGCCGCACCCGCCTCGGTCCTGGACCCCGCCGGTGAGGACGAGCGGATCGCGGCACTCGACGCGTACCTGATGGCGCTCGGCCCCGCACCGGATCCGCAGGCCGACCGGGCGATGGCCCTGGCCGAGCTGGTGCGCACCGACCGCACGGTCCGCCGGGTCGACGGACTCGCCCGCGCCGAGGGGGTGTCGGTCCGCTCGCTCCAGCGGCTGTTCGCCACGTACGTCGGCGTCGGCCCGAAGTGGGTCATCCTCCGCTACCGCATCCACGAGGCGCTGGAACGCGCCGAATCGGAGCCGGAGGTGGACTGGGCGGCGCTCGCGGCGGACCTCGACTACAGCGACCAGGCGCACCTGGTCAGGGACTTCACGGCGACGGTGGGCGTGCCGCCGACCGCGCTGGGCGCCCACTGACTGTCAGTGCCGCGTCCTACAGTTTCGGCATGGAGCGCACCGAAGCACCCTCCGTACGGATCGAGCCCTGGTCGGACAGCGATCTGGAGCTGCTCCGCCGTGCCAACGCCCCGGAGCTGATGGACCATCTGGGCGGCCCCGAGTCCGAGGAGCAGCTCGTCGGACGCCATGCCCGCTACGTGGCGCTGAGCGCGGACCGCACCGGCCGGGGCCGGATGTTCCGCATCGCCCTGACCGGCGAGGACGAGGCCGTGGGCACCATCGGCTTCTGGGAGCGCACCTGGCGGGGCCAGGAGGTGTACGAGACGGGGTGGGCCGTTCTCGCGGGATTCCAGGGGCGCGGCATCGCCTCTGCCGCGACGGCGGCGGTGGCCGGGCAGGCGCGCGCCGAGCGCAAGCACCGCTACCTGCACGCCTACCCGTCCGTGGCCAACGGCCCGTCGAACGGGGTGTGCCGCAAGGCGGGGTTCAGCCTGCTCGGTGAGTGCGAGATCGAGTACCCGCCCGGCCATCCGCTGCTGACGAACGACTGGCGGCTGGACCTCCACCCGGACCGCTGACGGGGCCGGATGGCCGGACGCCACCGAACGGACTCCGCCGAACTCGTTTGACGATCGAGCCCGCCTCCTGGATATTCATCTGCGTCGCGCAGCTTATGCGTGACGCATTCACTGAACCCCAGGCAGCCCGGATACCCCGAAGGGACTCACCCGCCATGCTCACTCTCGTCACCGGAAGCCGCGGCCGCGTCGGCTCCACGCTCGCCGCGCTCCTGCACGACCGAGGCCATCCCGTCCGCGCCGCCTCCCGCAACCCCGCCGAGCTCACGCCACCGGCCGGTGTCCCGGCCGTGGCCTGCGACCTCGGCGACCCCGGGACCTTCCCGGCCGCGCTGGACGGCGTCGACTCCGTGTTCCTGTACGCGCAGCCGTCCCACATCGACGACTTCCTGGCCGCCGCGCGGGCCGCCGGGGTCGGGCACATCGTGCTGCTCTCGTCCAGTTCGGTGCTGGACCCGGACCCCGCCGCCAACCCCGTCGCCGCCTCCCACCACGCGGTCGAGGAGGCCCTGACCGCCTCGTCCCTCCGCTCGACGCTCCTGCGCCCCGGCGACTTCGCGAGCAACGCCTACCAGTGGGCGGGCGCCTTCCGCAGCGGGCGCCCCGTCGACCTGCCCTACCCCCTCAGCCAGACCAGCCCGATCGACGAGACCTCCCTCGCGGAGGCGGCCCTCGCCGTGCTCACCGACATCCGGCTGCAGGGCGCCTCGTATCACCTGACCGGCCCCGAATCCCTCACCGCGACCGAGCAGGTCGAGCTGCTGGCCGCCGCCTCCGGCAGCGCCACGACCGTCAACGCCGTGAGCCGGGAGGCCTGGAAGGAGTCCGTCGCGCCCTTCCTGCCCGCGGAGCTCGCCGAGGGGCTGCTCAGCCACTGGGCCGCCACCGACGGTTCACCGGCCGAGGTCACCCGCGACACGGAGAGGCTCATCGGGCGCCCGGCACGCACGTTCGCCTCCTGGGCCGCCGAGCACGCCGCCGCCTTCCGTCCCTGAGCCCGCGCCACCGCCATTGCCCCCGCACCGCCCGAATTCCCTGGCAGGCGCACCCGGCCCAATGACATCCTGACCACGTGAACGGACCGGAGATCCACCTCGAAGTCGCCCCCGAACTCAGGCTCTTCGTAGCGCACCACCGCCGCGGGGCACGGACGGCCGTGACCACCGACGGCTCGTCCACCCTCGGCCATGTCGTCGAATCGCTCGGGGTCCCGCTCACCGAGGCCGGACAGCTCCTGGTGGACGGCCGCCCCGTCCCGTTCTCGCACATCCCGGTCGCGGGCGAGGTGGTCGACGTACACCCCGTAGAGCGCCCGCAGCAGGTGCCGGGTGCGCCCCTGCGCTTCCTGCTCGACGTCCACCTCGGCACCCTCGCGCGGCGGCTGCGGCTGCTCGGCGTCGACGCCGCCTACGAGTACGAGGACATCGGCGACCCCGCCCTGGCCACCCGCTCGGCGCGGGAACGGCGCGTCCTGCTCTCCCGGGACCGTGGGCTGCTCCACCGGCGGGAGATCTGGGCGGGGGCGTACGTCTACAGCGACCGGCCGGAGGAGCAGCTGCGGGACGTGCTGGGGCGGTTCGCGCCCGAGCTCGACCCGTGGAGCCGGTGCACCGCGTGCAACGGACGGCTGGCGGCGGCCGACAAGGACTCCGTGGGCACCCGGCTGGAGAGCGGCACGCAGCGCTCGTACGACGTCTTCGCGCAGTGCACGGAGTGCGAGCGGGTGTACTGGCGCGGCGCCCACCACGCCCGGCTGGAGGCGATCGTCACCGAGGCGGTCCGCGACTTCGGCGGCTGAGCCCGGCACAGCGCCCCCCGGCCCCGGGCTCACCGCTCCCCGCCGCCGTCCTCCCGCAACCCCGCGACCTGCGCCGCGCTCAGCTCCACCGTCCGCCGCATATGGGCGATGAGCAGCGCGACCTCGTCGTCGCCGTAACTCTCGAACAGGGCCGCCCAGCCGCCGTTCAGCTGCTCCCAGACCGCCCCGAACTCCGCCATCCGGTCCGGCACCGTCGCGACGAGGACCCGCCGCCGGTCCACCGTGTCCCGTGCGCGGGTGACGTAGCCGGCCCGCTCCAGCCGGTCGACCAGCCGGGTCGCGGAGCCCGTGGTGAGCCCGGTCAGCTCCGCGATCCGCCCCGTGGTGACGGGAGCCGCCTCCAGGCTGAGCAGGTTGAGGCACTGGAGGTCGGTCGGATGGAGCCGCAGCCGGTCCGCGACGGCCTGGTTGAACAGGGCGTACGCGGCCATGTAGCGGCGCGACACGACGGACAGCTCAGCGAGCAGCGCGGCACGGCGGGGCGGGACGGACTTCTGCGGCATGCAGAGAGTGTACGAAGCAGAGATCATCTGCCCGCCCGCTCGGGGCGACCGACCTCTCAGAAGACGTACTCGTCGCCGGTGGCCGGGGCCAGCACCTCGTGCTCGCTGTTCTTCGCGTTCCGGTCCGTCGCCCCGCCGTTCCACACGGTGTCGATCCGGACGACCACCTCCGCCGGCCGCCCCTGGAGCTGGAGTTCGAGGGCGAGCTGCCGCTGCCGCGAGCCGTCCGCGGGCAGCGGCCCCGTGCGGCACAGCACGGTCTGCGCGTCGGCCTGGAGGCACTGCGCGGGCAGCACCTGGCGGCCGGAGAGCGGCACGGACACCCGCAGCCGGACGGTGGTGCCCGTGAGGTCGGAGGGCCCGCTGTTCTGGCTGGTCAGCCAGACGCCGAGCCCGGTGCCCCACAGCGAGACGTGCCCGTGGTGCGACACATCCGCCTCGGGCGCGACGCTCGGCGCAACCGTCGGCGGGACGGCCGCGGCCGCCCCGACCGCACCCAGCGCCAGAGTCGATGCCATGGCCGCCGCAGCGGACACCCTCAGCAGGGCCTTGCACGTCACTACCATGTCCTGAAGATACAGATCTGCACGAAATATCCATATATTCCGACCGGTTCGGCGCGTCTCCGTGCCCCGCCCCCTCCCGCACTCCGCCGCCCCGCTCATGACACGCTGATCACATGTCCGTGGTCCGCTCCATCGCCCTGTTCGTCGTCGCCGCGCTCTTCGAGATCGGCGGCGCCTGGCTGGTCTGGCAGGGCGTCCGGGAGCACCGCGGCTGGGCCTGGATCGGTGCGGGGATCGTCGCGCTGGCCACGTACGGCTTCGTCGCCACGCTCCAGCCGGACGGCGAGTTCGGGCGCGTGCTCGCGGCGTACGGCGGGGTCTTCGTCGCGGGCTCGATCGTCTGGGGCATGGTCGCGGACGGCTACCGGCCCGACCGCTGGGACGTCACCGGCGCACTGGTCTGCCTGGCCGGCATGGCCGTGATCATGTACGCCCCCCGCAACCACTGACGGCGCCCCTGCCTATCCTGGCCCCGTACCGATCAGCTGTCCGAGGAGCCCGCCATGGCCGCATCCCCCATCGCCGTCATCACCGGAGCGAGCAGCGGCATCGGTGCCGCGACCGCCCGGCAGCTGGCGGCCGCCGGTTACCGCGTCGTGGTGACCGCCCGCCGCAAGGAGCGCATCGAGGCGCTCGCCGCCGAGATCACCGAGGCGGGCCACGAGGCCACGGCCTACGCCCTGGACGTCACGGACCGGGCCGCGGTCGACGAGTTCGCCACCGCGTTCCGCTCCCTCGCCGTCCTGGTGAACAACGCGGGCGGTGCGCTCGGGGCCGACCCCGTCGCCACCGGCGACCCGGCCGACTGGCGCCAGATGTACGAGACCAACGTCATCGGCACCCTCAACGTGACCCAGGCCCTGCTCCCCGCGCTCACCGCGAGCGGCGACGGCACGGTGGTCATCCTCTCCTCGACCGCGGGCCTGTCCGCCTACGAGGGCGGCGGCGGCTACGTGGCCGCCAAGCACGGCGAACACGTCCTGGCCGAGACCCTCCGGCTGGAGATCGTCGGCACCCCGGTCCGCGTCATCGAGGTCGCCCCCGGCATGGTCAAGACCGAGGAGTTCGCGACCACCCGCTTCCGCGGCGACACCGAGAAGGCCGCCAAGGTCTACGCGGGCGTCGACGCCCCCCTCAGCGCGGACGACGTGGCCGACACCATCACCTGGGCGGTCACCCGCCCCAGCCACGTCAACATCGACCTCCTGGTCGTCCGCCCCCGCGCCCAGGCCTCCAACTCCAAGGTGCACCGCACGAGCTGACCCCGCGCCCCCCGACGCGGGGTCTCCCGGCAGGGGCCCCGCGTCAGCCCTTCACGCAGATGACCTGCTTCAGCTTCGCGACGACCTCCACCAGGTCCCGCTGCTGCTCGATGACCTTCTCGATCGGCTTGTACGCACCGGGGATCTCGTCCACGACACCGGAGTCCTTGCGGCACTCCACGCCCCGCGTCTGCTCCTCCAGGTCCTTCGTGGAGAACCGCCGCCTGGCCGCGTTCCGGCTCATCTTCCGGCCCGCGCCGTGCGAGGCCGAGTTGAAGGACTTCTCGTTGCCGAGGCCCTTCACGATGTACGAGCCGGTGCCCATGGAGCCCGGAATGATCCCGAAGTCACCGGAGCCGGCCCGAATGGCTCCCTTGCGGGTGACCAGCAGGTCCATGCCGTCGTACCGCTCCTCCGCCACGTAGTTGTGGTGACAGGAGATGACCGGCTCGAAGGTCACCTTGGCCTTCTTGAACTCCTTGCGGACCACGTCCTGGAAGAGCGCCATCATGATCGCGCGGTTGTGCTTCGCGTACTCCTGCGCCCAGAACAGGTCGTTGCGGTAGGCCTCCATCGGCGGAGTGTCCGCGATGAAGACCGCGAGGTCGCGATCGATCAGATCCTGGTTGTGCGGCAGCTTCTGCGCCTCGCCGATGTGGAAGGCGGCCAGTTCGTTGCCGATGTTCCGGGAGCCGGAGTGCAGCATCAGCCAGACCGAATCCGACTCATCAAGACAGAATTCGACGAAGTGATTCCCGGCTCCGAGCGTTCCCATCTGCTTTGTGGCACGTTCCTGACGGAATTTGACCGCCTCGGCCACTCCGTCGAACCGCCCCCAGAAGTCCTCCCAGTCGGTCGACGGGAGCCCGCGCAGCCGGTCCGGGTCCACCGGGTCGTCGTGCATCCCCCGGCCCACCGGAATGGCCTGCTCGATCTTCGACCGGAGCCCGGTCAGGTCCCCGGGCAGGTCGTTGGCGGTCAGCGAGGTCCTGACCGCGGACATCCCGCAGCCGATGTCCACGCCCACCGCCGCCGGGCAGACCGCACCGTGCATCGCGATGACCGAGCCGACCGTGGCGCCCTTGCCGAAGTGGACGTCCGGCATGACGGCCAGGCCCTTGATCCACGGCAGGGTGGCGACGTTGCGCAGCTGCTGCATCGCGACGTCCTCGACCTTGGCGGGGTCGGTCCACATGCGGATGGGCACCTTCGCACCCGGCACCTCTACGTACGACATAGTTCCTCGATTCCCCCGAAAAGCCTGAAAGCGCAAAACCGGTACCAAGGTCGGCAAAAGTATCGGCCGACCGGCAACCACGGCGGCGCGTGCGATACACATTGTGTCCACCGGCCGCCGACGAGCGGCAACCGTTTTTCGCACGAAGGGAGCCCAGGAACGTGCGACGAATGGCGTACGCGCCCGGCGCCGTGCTCATTGCAGCGCTCGCGGTCGGCTGCAGCAGCGGCACCGGAACCGGCGATTCCGCCACCGACAGCAAACCCGGTGCCGTGGCTTCCTCCACCGCGCCCCCGGGCAAGTACCGCACGCTTCCCGAGGCCTGCCGCTCGGTCTCGCCCGCCACCCTGAAGGACCTGCTGCCCGGCTCCGCCGAGCTGCCGGAGGCCCAGCAGGAGAAGGTGTTCGACGGTTCGCCCGCCGTCACGTACGACACCGACCGCCGGGTCGGCTGCCGCTGGAAGGCCGAGGCGCCCGACGGTGCCCGCAGCCTCTTCGTCGACTTCGAGCGGGTCGTCTCGTACGACCCGTCCGTGAGCGACGACGACCGCGCCGGCGAGGTGTACGCGAAGAAGGAGGCCGCCGCCGACCTGCCCTCCGCGCTGCCCGGCAGCAGCACGGACAGCGGCACGCCGGACGCCTCCGACTCCCCGTCCGCGACCGCGAGCGGAAAGCCGGGCAAGGACGGCGGCAAGGGCGGCGGCAAGGCCGCGGGCAAGAGCTCGGACTCCGACACGGGCGGGAAGACCGGCTCGGACACCGGAGACACCGCGGACACGGGCGACTCCGGGGACGGCGGCGCCACCGAGAACCTCCAGCCCCGGGTCCTCGATTCGCTCGGCGACAGCGCATTTCTGGACGATCTGCTCACCCGGGCAGGTTCTACCGCACAGCACCGCACCGTGAGCGTGGTATTCCGCACATCGAATGTCATCGTGACCATCCAGTACACCGCGCAGCCGGCCCTCTCCACGGAGATCCCCGACAGCAAGGAACTGCAGGAGAAGGCCCAGGCACTGGGCCGGAAGCTGGTCGACAGCTTCAGCGAGTGACCCCGCATCCGGCCGGTCCGGCCCGGCCCGCGGCAGGTCCGCGGGCCGTCCGGCCGAGGCGGCATCCGGCCGCCGTCCGTCGTACCGTGGCCCTCCGGAACCACCGTCCGCGCCCCCTTGTCCACCGACCGTCCGGCCGTCCGAACGCCGCGCCACCCGAGTGAAGGAACCATGCACCGATCAGCCCCGCGACTCACCCGCATACTCGCCTGCGCCGCCGTTCCGGTGATGCTCGTCGTCGCCGGCTGCTCGTCGGACTCCGACAGCGGGAAGGACAAGGCCTCCGCCTCGTCCGCCTCGCCGGACGCCACGAAGACGGAACCCGAGGTGGCGGCCGCGAAGTTCGCCGCGCTGCCCGACCCGTGCAAGTCGATCACCGCGAAGACGGTCAAGTCCCTGGTCCCCGCGGCCAAGGACAAGACGGGCACGCAGGGCAAGTCCAGCGACACCGCCGTCCGCGGCAGTTGCTCCTGGAACGGCCTGGACGACAACGGCGTCAAGGGCTCCCAGTACCGCTGGCTCGACACCGGCTTCACCCGCTTCGCCTCCGACCAGGCCCTGGGCAGCGGCGCGGACCGGGCCGGGGACGACCTGACGAAGCAGATCGCCAAGGTCAAGGCGACCGAGGGCGCCAAGAAGCTCGTCACGACTCCCGTCAGCGGGATCGGCGAGCAGGCCACTCTGATCACCTACGACCTCGAAAAGACGAGCGAGGACTTCCGCTACGCGACGGTCCTCGCCCGTACCGGGAACGTCGTCGTGACCCTCACCTACAACGGCGCGGGTTACGCGGGGTCGAAGACCCCCTCGGCCGAGAAGATCACCGCGGGCGCCAAGATGGGCGCGCGCGACGCGGTCGCCTCGGTCGCCGGCGCCAACGAGAGCCCGAAGACGAGCACGTCGCCCGACGCCCCCAAGTCGTCCGGCAAGCCCTCGGGCAAGACATCGGGCAAGACGACGGACAAGGCATCGGACAAGGCGTCGGACAAGGCTGCCGAGTAGCGTCCTTCCCGGCGGCCTCTCAGGCGCCCGGGAGCCCCAACTCCCCAGCCCAGAAGCGGATTTGCGAAGCCCGGCCCTCCTCGGAGAACCGGGCTTCGCCCCTCCCCGCGCAACGCGGCTCACCCGCATGTGCCAGGCTGTGCCCGCCAGAACTCACATCGTCCCTCCGGACCGGGCGTCGGAGACGAAGAAGCGGGAAGGGGATCGCGGGTGGCCGCGATGCAGCTCACACGCACGCACCGCATACTCATCGGCCTCGTGGTGGCCGGCGCGGTGCTCATCGCGGCGATCGGCTTCGCGGGCTCGTACGCCGCGGTACGCGAACTCGCCCTGGAGAAGGGCTTCGGGAACTTCTCGCTGGTCTTCCCGATCGGCATCGACGCGGGCATCTGCGTCCTGCTCTCGCTGGACCTGCTGCTGACCTGGCTGCGCATCCCGTTCCCGCTGCTGCGCCAGACGGCCTGGATGCTGACCGCCGCGACGATCGCGTTCAACGGCGCGGCGGCGTGGCCGGACCCGCTGGGCGTCGGCATGCACGCCGTGATCCCGGTGCTGTTCGTGGTATCCGTCGAGGCCGCCCGGCACGCCGTGGGCCGGATCGCCGACATCACGGCCGACAAGCACATGGAGGGGGTCCGCCTCACCCGGTGGCTGCTCTCCCCCGTGCCGACGTTTCGGCTGTGGCGGCGGATGAAGCTGTGGGAGCTGCGCTCCTACGAGCAGGTCATCAAGCTCGAACAGGACCGGCTGATCTACCAGGCCCGTCTCCAGGCCCGGTTCGGCCGCGGCTGGCGCCGCAAGGCCCCCGTCGAGTCCCTGATGCCGCTGCGCCTCGCGAAGTACGGCGTCCCGCTGGCCGAGACCGGACCGGCCGGGCTCGCCGCCGCGGGCATCGAGCCGGTGCTGCTGCCGCCGGCCCCCGCCGCCGGTGCTTTCGCCGCCGTCGACGCGGCCCGGTCCCAGCAGCAGCCCGAACTCGTCGGCGCCCCGGACCAGGAGCAGTACGCCGGGCCGCAGCACCAGCACCAGGACCAGGACCACCAGCAGCCTCAGCCCCGGAGCGCCTTCCAGTCCGGGCCGCAGGCTCAGGCTCAACCCCAGTCGCAGCCCCCGTCGCAGAGCGCCTTCCAGCCGCACTCCCCGGTCCTGGCCCCCGCTCCCGACTCGCACGAGAGCCCGTGGTTCGCGGCGCAGTCGCCGGACGGCGCGTACGAGGGTTCGTACAACCCGACGTACCTCGACGCCCAGGAGCCCGGCCCGGTCATGATCCCGACGGGCCCCGGCCGCACCCGCCCGCTGGGCAACGTCGGCACGATCGGCGGCGTGCCCGGCCCGCGCGCCGAGCAGCAGCCGGAGCCGCAGCCGGTCCACGAGGCGGCCGAGGCGGCCGTTGCGCCTGCGGCCGACGCGGAGCAGGGCCCGGAGGAGCAGAAGCCCGTCGCGGAGGCGGCCGAGGAATGGGCCGAGGAGTGGGCGCAGGAGGACGCGGAGTTCAGCGAGATCGCCTACGAGGTCTTCGCCGCCTTCGTGACGCAGCACAGCACGTACCCCAGCATCGAGGTCCTCGACATACACCTGTCGGACGGCCACAACGTGCGGCACCCGCGCAGCGCGGCGCTGCTCCGCCAGCTGATCCAGGGCTTCAAGAACCGCTACCACGCGGAGCTGGAGGCCGACCACATCGCGTGAGCCGCTGAGCCGCTGAGGGGCTCCCCCGCAACAACGCGCACAGCGCTGAGGGCCGTCACCCGCATCACCGGGTGGCGGCCCTCAGCGCTGTGCGCGCCCGCGTATGTCACCGGCGCCGCCCCCGCCGCCGCGCTCCCGGATGTCTCGAAGGAGACAGTCCCGGTACGCCCTAGGTCGTCTACATATCGCGCGGCCACCGGCCTAGATTCATTCGTGTACCGCAAGTGAATACGCATCAGTCAATACGCGTCAGTCATTGCACGCCAGTGAATGCACGCCAGTGCACACGCACCGTGGCGCGTTACGGCACCACCCTTCCCGGTTCCCCCACAGCGATGACGCCCGAGGGAGCCGGCCCGTGACAGCCGCCCGTTGAACCATCCGTCGAACCGACCATTCGCACGACCCACCGCGAAGCCGGAATCCGTAGTTCTCCGTGCCCGTATTCCCGTATTCCCGCAGTCCCGCAGTCCCGCATTTCAGCGTTCCCGTACTCCCCCTCACCGCACGCGTACTCCGGATTCCAGCCGACCCACCATGAGAGGAACACCGTGTCCCGCGCATTTCCGCTAAGAGCCGTGCTCGCCTCCGCGGCCGTCCTCACGGCGATCGCGCCGATAGCCCTCCCGGCCCCCGCCATGGCGAATTCGTCCTCCCACACCGCGGCTGCCGCCGGCCGTCACACCGGGCCGGACGTGATCAACACCCGGGCGGCCGACGTCTACCCGGAGGGCGTCGCCTGGGACCCCACCCGCCGCGCCTTCCTGGTCGGCTCCGCCCTGAAGGGCACCCTCTCGGTGGTCCGGCTGGACGGCACCGTCACCGAGCTGGCACCCAGCATCGGCATGGTGTCCACACTCGGGGTCCGGGTGGACACCGCGCGCAACCGCATCCTGGTCGCCTACAGCGACTTCTGGATCCGCCAGCGCCTGGACGTCGGTGACCAGCCGCCCACCTCGGGCGTGGCCATCTACGCCCTGGACACCGGCAAGCTGCAGCGCCGTATCGACGTCGCCAAGGGGCTCTCGCGCACCTTCGCCAACGACCTGACCTTCGACCCCCGGGGCAACATCTACGTCACGGACTCCGTGTCTGCCACGCTCCAGCGGATCGACCTCGCCGGGCACGTCCACCCGGTGGTCACCGACCCCCGCTTCGCCGCGGACATCGTCGGCCTGAACGGGATCACCTGGCACCCGGACGGCTATCTGCTGGCCCTTCGCTACGACAACGGCGCCATGTTCCGGATCACCCCGAACGCCCCGGCCCACCGCAAGGTGGCCGAGGTGAAGCTCTCCCAGCCGCTGGTGGGCACGGACGGACTGGCGCTGCGCCCGGACGGCTCCATGGTCGTGGTGACCAACTCCATCGGTGAGGCCGTCGGCGCGCCGGGCGGCGTGGACGCCGTCACGGTCGTGGACTCGAAGGACGGCTGGCGCAGCGCCACCGTCCGCTCGCGCGAGGAGCCGTGGCCGGTCTCCGGCCCCACGACGGTAGCCGTCACGCCGTACGGCGACTACGTGCTCAGCGGTGAGGTCGGTGTCGTGCTGGCCGGGGAGACCTCGGACCGGATCACGCTGCGCCGCGTTGCCCGCGCCGGCACGAAGCACCACGCCACCGGCCACCACTCCGTGAGCCGTCACTCCACGAGCAACAGGGGGAACCACCGATGACCGCAGCCAAACGCAACGGCGTTCTCTGGGCGCTGATCGCCACGTCGCTGCCCATGTTCATGGTCTCGCTGGACAACCTCGTCGTCACCAACGCGCTGGCGGAGATCGGCAAGGACTTCGAGGTCAAGCAGTCCGAACTGCAGTGGGTGATGAACGGCTACGTGCTGGCCTTCGCCGGACTGCTGCTGGCCGGTGCGGCGCTGGGTGACCGGTTCGGCCGTCGTCGGGTGTTCCTCGGCGGCATCGCCCTGTTCACCGTGTCGTCCGTGGCCTGTGCGATGGCCGGTTCGGTCGTCACGCTGGTCATCGCCCGGGTGTTCCAGGGCGCGGGCGCGGCGGCCATCCTTCCGGTCTCGCTCACGCTGGCCGTCGGCGCCGTCTCCCGGGCGCAGCGGAACCTGGCGGTCGGGGTCTGGGGCGGGGTCAACGGCCTCGGTATCGCGGCCGGTCCGCTCGCGGGCGGTCTGGTCACCGAGAAGATCTCGTGGAGCTGGATCTTCTGGATCAACGTGCCCGTCGGTCTCATCGCCCTGCCGCTGGCCCTCTGGGCGGTCAAGGAGAGCCGGGGCAAGGAGCGCAGCCTCAACGTCCCGAGCATGGTCCTGGTGACCGGCTCCGTCGTGTCGGCCGTCTGGGGCATCGTCTCGGCCGCCGACCACGGCTGGACCAGCACCAGCACGATCATCGGGCTGTCCCTCACGGTGGTCCTCGCGGTGGCGTTCATCGTGTCGGAGCGGTCCAGCAGCCAGCCGCTGATTCCCTCGCACCTGTACCGCGCGCGGGCGTTCGTACTGAGCAACGTGGTGTCGATCACGATGTACTTCGGTGTCTTCGGGTCGATCTTCTACCTCACCCAGTTCCTCCAGGGCCCGATGGGCTACAGCCCCTTCGAGGCGGGTCTGCGCACCATCCCGTGGACCCTGGCGCCGATGTTCGTGGTGCCCGTCGCCAGCCAGTTCGTGGACCGGATCGGCGGCGGTGTGCTGCAGGCCGCGGGCTGCGCCCTCCAGGGCATCGGCCTCGGCTGGATCGCCCTGGTCATCACGCCGGACGTCGGTTACGGCGCCATGGTGCCCGCGCTGGCCCTGGCCGGCATCGGTATGGGGCTGGTCTTCGCGGGCAACCCCGCCACGGTGATCTCGGCGGTGCCGGAGAACGAGCAGAACAAGGCGTCCGGTGCCAACAACACCAGCCGTGAGTTCGGCGGCGCGCTCGGTGTGGCCGCGCTCACCACCGTGTTCAGCCGCCAGTTCGCCGACAACACCACGGGCGACCCGGCCTCGGCGTTCACCGACGGTCTGGAGGCCGCGCTGTGGGTCGGCGTGATCGTGGTGATGCTCGGCGCGGTGAGCGGCCTGCTCATCCGGCGGAGCTCGGAGCTGGCCGGCGACAAGGCGTCGCAGGACGCCGCGGCCGCCGAGGACAGCTCGGTGGCGGTCACGGTCGCCTGACCGGAGCCGCCCCCGGGTGGGGCGGGGCCGGCCGACCGGCCCCGCCCCGCCCCACCACCCCGCAGATCCACCCCGAGAGCAGGTCTGGAGGAAACCCGATGACCACCCAGGTGCTGGAAGACGCCGTGCCGACCGTGCTGCCCGCCCTCGCGTACGGGCGCACCATCGAGCGCTCCCTCGCGCACCGGTCCGCGATATCCGAGGTCTTCGTCACGGACGTCCAGAACGTACGTCCGATGGCGGTGACCGCGGGCATCCACCTGCCGCTGACCCACCTCTACTACAGCGACCACCGGCCGAGGCCGAAGCTGCACGACTCCCTGCTGCTGCTGGAGGCCGGGCGGCAGGCCTCGATCGCGGGTGGCCACACCAACGCCGGGGTGCCGGCCGGAACCGTCGCCATCGTGCACGCCTTCCAGTTCTCGCTGCGGAATCTGTCCGCGCTGCGGATCGGCGGCGAACCGGGGCCGCCCCGGATCGACACCGACTTCTTCGGCAAGACCGCCCGGCACAGCGGCCGGTTCCGCAAGGGCCGGCTGGAGCAGCGGATCTTCATGGGTGACGTGCACGTGGGCGACCACTCCATGGACGTGCTCTTCCTCAAGGGGGACGAGAACGAGATCCTGCGCCACGCCCAGCGCGGCACGCCCGCGCCGCTCAGTACGGAGTTCACCGAGTGGCCCGGCGTCGTCCGGCGGGTGGCCCCGGAGCTGGTGGGCCGCGACAACCCGCTCAACGTGGTGCTGACGGAGCCGGAGTTCACCGAGGGGTCCGTGACGGCCCAGGTCGTACCGCGCTTCGACAACCCGGCGCTGTTCGACCACTCCTACGACCATCTGCCGGCCATGGCCCTGGTCGAGGCGGCCCGCCAGCTGGCGCTGCTGACGGCGGGCGCCGCGTCGGGCTCCACGTCCGGCTCCGGCGCCGCGTCCGGCTCGGGCTCCGGCTCCGGGGACCTCTTCGCCGTCGGTTACGAGGGCGGGTTCCAGCGGTTCGCGGAACTGGACGTGCCCCTGACCGCGACCGCCGAGCGGACCCCCGCGAGCGACGGCCGGCACACGGTGCGGGTCGGCTTCCGCCAGGACGACCAGGAGATCGCGGAACTCACCGTCACCGTCGTCGACGTCTCCCACCTCAACGGATTCTGAGGACCCGGCATGTCTGACACCACATCGCCCCCACTGGCCGTCTGGTCGGACTTCGGCGGGGTCCTCACCCCTCCGCTCGGCCACACCATGAAGACGTTCTGCACCTCGATGGGCCTGGACCAGGTGGTCCTGGGCCGGGCGCTGGCCACGGTCACCGCCCGGTACGGCACCACCGACATCATGCTGCCGATCGACACCCCGCTGGTGACCGAGGAGGAGTGGCTCCAGGAGATCGGTGACGTGCTGGAGGCCGAGCACGGCGTCCACCTCCGGCTCACCACGATGGCGGACGCCTGGTTCGACGGGCGGGAGACCAACCACGCCTGGCTGGCCCAGCTGCGCAAGATGCGGGAGCGGGGCGCGTTCGTCGGGATGCTCTCCAACATGGTGCCGGCCTGGGACCCGTACTGGCGCCGCATGATCGAGCCCGACGGGCTCTGGGACGACGTGCTCCTCTCCTTCGAGGTGGGCCACCGCAAGCCGTCCCCCGGCATGTTCGAACTCGCCGCGCGGCGGGCGGGCGTACCCCCGGAGCGCTGTGTGCTCGTGGACGACCTCCCGCAGAACTGTGCCGGTGCAGAGGCGCTCGGCTGGCAGGCGGTGCTCTTCACCGACGCCGAGAGCGCCGGCGACCAGCTCGCGTCCCTGTGGGACGAGACCAGGAGGAAGTCCGTATGAGCCGCTCCGTACTCGTCACCGGCGGAAACCGGGGCATCGGCCTCGCCACCGCGCGGGCCCTGGCGGCCGAGGGCCACAAGGTCGCCATCACCTACCGCAACGGTGAGCCCCCGCCCGGCTTCTTCGCCGTACGGTGCGACGTGACCGACCCGGCCCAGATCAAGGCCGCGGTCGAGGCGGTGTCGATCCAGCAGGGTGACATCGAGATCCTGGTCTCCAACGCGGGCATCACCCGGGACCAGTTGCTGATCGGCATGCCGGAGGACGACTTCCGCGCCGTGATGGAGACCAACTTCCAGGGGGCCGTCAGCGTCACCCGGGCGGTGGTCCCGGCGATGATCAAGGCCCGCTGGGGCCGGCTGATCTACATGTCGTCCATCAACAGCATGTCCGGCGCCCCGGGCCAGACCAACTACGCCTCGTCCAAAGCGGCGTTGATCGGTTTCGCCAGGTCGCTCGCGATCGAGCTGGGCCGGCGCAACATCACCGTCAACGTGGTGGCTCCCGGAATGATCGAGACCGACATGGTCGAGAACGTCACCGACGCGCGCCGGAAGGCCGCGCTCGCCAGGACGGCGCTGGCCCGTACCGGTACCCCCGAGGAAGTCGCCGCCGCCGCGCGCTTCCTCGCCGGCGAGGACGCCTCGTACGTGACCGCCGGAGTCATCCCGGTCACCGGCGGCCTGGGCGCCGGCCACTGAGGCAGGGCCCGGACGCCGGCCGCTGAGGCACGGGCCCGCGGGCCCCGCCACCCACAGACCTCCGGGGGTGAATCCCCGGACCTTTCCCCACCTTGAGGAGCAAGCAGATGAGCAAGGAAGCACTCGACCTCTCCATCAACATGGGCCTGATCTTCAACGACCTGAACGAGGAGGCCGCCCTCAAGTACGTCGCCGACTCCTTCGTCGACTACGAGGCGCAGCCCGGCGTCCCGGGCGGCCCGTACGGCTACCTCGGTACCGCCCGCTGGGTCCACAGCGCCTTCGCCGGCGCCAAGTGGGAGGAGCTGGACAGCTTCACCGAGGGCGACCGCGCGGTCCTGCGGCTGCGCTTCACCGGCAAGCACACCGGTGACTTCCTCGGCTTCGCGCCGTCCGGCGCCGACGTGGACGTCGAGCAGACCCACATCTACCGGATCGAGGACGGCAAGGTCGTCGAGCACTGGGGCTTCCGCCAGGACCTCCTGCTGCTGACCCAGATAGGCGCGATCACCCTCAAGCCGCCGACCCCGGCCGCCGTCTGACCCGTCCCACCCCGTTCCCCGTCACACCCAGATCCCCCCTCATTCCCCCCTCACCCCCACTCCCCCCCTCAGCCCCACGCCCCCACAACAGCCGCGCCCCCACCCGCACCCCCCACCACCAGTGGACGCGAACCACTCACGTTTTCTCTTCACGAAAGGACCCATCATGACCGTGCAGACCGTGGAACTGGATGCCGAGCTGCGGATCCGTGTCATCGACATCGTCAACGAGGAACTGGAGCTGGACGACGACGAGCTCACCGATGACGGCCACTTCATCGAGGACTACGACAGTGACTCGCTCACGTTGATAACCGTCGTCTCCCGCATAGAGAAGGAGCTCGGCTTCGTCCTTCCCAAGGAGGACCTGGAGTCGCTCACCACGCTCAGGGCGCTGCTGCTCGCCGTCGAGGGATGCGCGCGGAATGCCTGAGTCGACCTTGCGCCGAGTCGTCATCACGGGACTCGGAGCGGTCAGCCCGGTGGGAATCGGCGTCGAGCTCTTCGCCGATTCCCTCCGGGCGGGCCGGGTCGGCATCGGGCCGGCCCGCAGCTTCGACGCCACCCCGTTCCCCAGCCGAAAGGCCGCAGAGGTCGAGGACTTCGACCCGGCCGCCCTCCTGAACCACCTCGACCCCGAGCGATGGGGCCGCAGCGCCCTCCTCGCGGCCGCCGCCTCCCGGCTGGCGGTCGAGGACTCCGGCATCGACCCCGACCAGCTCTCCGCCGCCCGGTCCGGCTCGATCATGGGCACCACCAGCGGCGAGTCCGCGGTCGCCCAGAGCCTGGGCGGCCAGTGGGTCACCCAGGGCCTCAAGGGCCTGGAGCCCCGGCTGGTCGGCCAGTTGCCGGCCGGTCAGATCGCCGGCGCCGTCAACGCCGAACTCGGCCTGAGCGGCGACGCCCAGACCATCCCGACCGCCTGCTCGGCCAGCAACTACGCGCTGGGGTACGCCTTCGACATGGTGCGCCTGGGCGAGGCCGACTTCATGCTGGCCGGCGGCGCCGACTCGGTGAACCGGCTGACCCATGCCGGGTTCTACGCGCTGGGGGCCATGGCGAAGGACCTGCCGCAGCCGTTCGACGCCAACCGCTCGGGCATCATCACCGGCGAGGGCGGGGCGGCGCTGCTGCTCGAACCGCTCGACCACGCGCTGGAGCGCGGCGCCCGCATCTACGCCGAGGTGCTCGGGTACGCCGCCAACTGCGACGCGTCCCACATGGTGCACCCGGACGCCACCAGCATCGCGGACTGCATCCGGGCCGCACACCTCAACGCCGGTGTCGTACCGGAGCAGATCGACTACATCTGCGCCCACGGCACCGGCACTCCGACCAACGACGCGACCGAGGTCCGGGCGGTCCGCCAGGTCTTCGGGGACCGGCTGCCGCCGATCAGCTCGATCAAGTCGATGCTCGGCCACACCATGGGCGCGGCCAGCGGCTTCGGCGCGATCGCCTGCTGCGCCGCCCTGGAGCAGGGGTTCCTGCCGCCCACCGCCAACCTGGTCGAGACCGACCCGGAGCTGGGGCCCGGCGTGGACTGCGTGCCGGATGTGGGCCGGGACGCCCGGGTGGAGATCGTCCAGAACCACGGTTTCGCCTTCGGCGGGAACAACGTCATCACCATTCTCGGGAGGTACCTGTGACCACGGCCGCGCCCGTGCAGCCCCTGCCGGTCGTCGGCGCCGGAGTGGTCTCCAGCGCGGGCTACGGACTGGCGTCCCTGGCCGGAGCGCTGGACCGGGGCTCCGTGCCGCAGGAGGCCGGGGAACCGGACGCGGCCGGGCGGGACGCGGCCTACCCGCCGCGTCCGGTCCGGTCCGTGCCCGGCTTCCGGGCCGCGGACCACCTGGGGCGCAAGGGCACCAAGATCCTCGACCGGCTCGCCGGTCTCAGCCTGGTCGCCTGCAAGCAGGCGCTCGAAGAGGCGGGCCCGACCTCCGCCGGTACCGAGCCGGCCAGGACCGGTGTGGTGCTGGCCACCAACACCGGCAGCATCGCGGGCTACTCCGACCTGCTGTACGACACGCTCACCCTGGAGAAGCCCTACCTGATCAACCCGGGCAAGTTCGCGGGCAGCGTCATGAACTGCAGCGCCGGGCAGATGGCCATCCGGCACGGGCTCAAGGGCCTGAACGCCACCGTGGCCGGCGGCCGCAGCGCCAGCCTCTACGCCTTCCGGCACGCCCGGCTGGCCATGGCGGCGGGGCGCGCCGAGAAACTGCTCGTCGGCGGTGCGGAGGAGCTCAGCGCCCCGGTGGCCTGGGCCTGGCACCACGCCGGAACGCTGCGGGAGGCCGCACCGGTCGGCGAGGGCAGCGCCGTGTTCGTCGTCCGGGCCGAGGAGACCCCCGGCGAACCGGTCCTCGCGGAGCTGCTGGCCTGCGAGGTCGGCTTCCACGGGTGGACCGGGGCCGCCCGCCGGGCCGGCCTCCACCGCGGCCTGACGAACGGGCTGGCCGACGCCATCACCCGGGCCCTGGAGCGCAGCCAGGTGGCGGCGGAGGACGTGGCCGCCGTCTCCCTGGGCGCGGGTGACCACATCGGGCTGGACCGGCTGGAGGAGCGCGCGGTGCGGCTCGCCCTGGGCCGGCTGCCGGAGCCGGTGCGGGTGACCGAGGTGCTGGGCGAGACGTACAGCGCGGGCGGCGCCCTGCAGCTCGCGGCGCTGCTCGCCCGCTGGAAGAGCGCGCCGGGCGGCAAGGGTCCCCGCGTCGGCCTGATCACCTCGGTCGGCCACGACGGCAACGCCGGTGCGCTGGTCGTACGCGAGCGGGTCTGAGTCCCGCCTACAAGAACAGGACGGTTGAGCCCCATGGTGAAGCGGGATGAGTGGGACGCGATAGTCGTCGGCAGCGGCATGGGCGGCCTGGTGTGCGCGTCGTACCTGGCCGTGAGCGGGCGCCGCGTCCTCGTACTGGAGCAGCACGACGTGGCGGGGGGAAACAGTCATGTCTTCCGCCGCCGCCGGGCCTACGAGTTCGACGTGGGCGTCCACTACCTGGGCGACTGCGGGCCGGACGGAGTGCTGCCGGCGATCTTCTCCGGGCTGGGGCTCGACGGCCGGGTCTCCTACCGGGAGATGGACCGGGACTGCTTCGACCGGATCGAGATCCCGGGTCTCACGGTGGACGTGCCGGTCGGCTGGGAGGCCTATACGAAGCGGCTGACGGCGGCGCTGCCGGACCAGGGCGCGGGCATCGTGCGGTTCACCGGGATCTGCCGCTCTGTGGCCGCCGAGACCCGTTCGATGATGTTGTCGGACGGCGGGTCCTCGCTGGCGGACCTGCTGGCGCGCACGCCGGTCACCGCCGAGTGGGGACGCCGTACGCTCACCGAGCTGTTCGACCACTGCGGTCTTTCGCCCCGGGCGCGTACCGTGCTGGCCGCCCAGTCGCCCAACTACGGGATGGGGCCGCGCCAGGCCACCGTCTCCACCCACGCGGCCGTCACCGACCACTACCTGCGCGGCGCCTACTACCCCGAGGGCGGCGGCCAGGTGCTCGCCGCCGCTCTGGTCGAGGGTCTTGAGGCGCACGGCGGGGAGCTGCGGACCAGGAGCCGGGTGGAGCGCATCCTCGTCGAGGACGGCAGGGTCACCGGGGTGGGGATGAAGGACGGCGACGTCCTCCGCGCCCCGCTGGTGGTGTCGAACGCGGACTACTCGCGGACGGTGCTGGACCTGGTGGGCGAGGAGCACTTCGGCCGCCGGGTGGTCTCCCGTACCCGGCAGGCGAAGATGGCGCTGCCGCTGGCGACCCTCTACGTCGCGCTCGACAAGGAGCTGCCGGCCCGTCCGAACGCCAATCTGTGGTGGTACCGGGACGCCGACATCGAGGGCTACTACGAGCAGTTGGAGAAGGAGAGCATCAGTCCGGTGCCGTTCCTGTTCGCGTCGTTCGCCTCGCTGAAGGACCCGGACACGCCGGCCGTCTGCCCGCCGGGTCACAGCAACTTCCAGGTGATGACGCTGTGTCCGCCCGGCTACGAGTACTGGGGGGTGAACGAGGGGCCCGCGGCCGGTGAGCGCTACCGGCGCAACGGGGGTTACCAGGAGCGCAAGGCCGAGCTGACCGCGTCGATGCTGAGTACGGCGGAGGAGGTGCTCGGCCCGTTCCGCGACCACATCGTGCACCTGGAGACGGCGACCCCGATCACCCACGAGCGCTACACGCTGGCCACCGGCGGGACGCCGTACGGGCTGGCCCAGTGGGGCGGTACGGGCAGCCGCCCCGACACCCGCACCACCATCGAGGGGCTGCACGTGGTGGGCACCAACACCCGGCACGGCACCGGGATCACCGGCTCCGCGGTCGGCGGCATGGTGCTGGCCGGGCAGATCCTGGGCCGCGCCCTGATGGCCGAGGTCCACGGGGGCGCGCTCCTGGGCGACCCCGACCTGCTCCCGGAGCGCGGGGACGGCTGGGACCCGCTGGCCGTCTCGCGCGGCTCGGGCCGCCGCAACGCCCGCGGCCTGGCCCGGATCGGCTGAATGCCGGCGGCAGGCACCAGGAAGGCCCCGTAGCCAGTGAGTGGTTACGGGGCCTTCCGCGTGGGCGGGTGGCGCGCTACTTGGCCCGCCCCAGACCGAGCTGGCCCGCCCAGCCGCCGTCCACGCGCAGCAGTTCGCCGGTGATGTACGAGGAGTCCTCACCGGCCAGGAAGGACACGGCGCCGGCCACCTGCTCGGGCGTCGCGAACTCGCGCAGCGGCAGCTGGCGCTTGATGGCCCGGCCGCCGTCCTTCTCCAGCAGTCCGCCGATCAGGTCCGTCTCGGTGAACCCGGCGAGGACCGCGTTGACGCGGACCTCGAAGCGGGCCAGTTCGACGGCGGCGACCCGGGTGAAGGAGTTGACGGCCCCTTTGGAGGCGGAGTAGTTGGACTGGCCGACCCAGCCGCCCTCGCCCATGACGGAGGAGATGTTGATGATGTTGCCGTCGCGCTGGGACATGAAGTGCCCGGCGGCCGCCCGGGTGCAGTGGTAGACGCCGCCGATGTTGACCCGGAGCACCTCCCACCAGTCCTCTGGCGACTGGTCGAAGATGAGCCCGTCGCGGGCCACTCCGGCGTTGTTCACGAGGATGTGCAGCCCGCCGAGGCCGGCCAGCGTCTCGTCCACCAGCCGCTGGGCGGCCTCGGGGTCCGCCACGTCGGCCTGGAGGGCGATGGCCCGCCCGCCGAGTGCGGTGATCTCCTCGACCGTGCGTTCGGCCTCGTCCTTTCGGGAGCGGTAGTTCACGGCGACCGCGGCCCCGTCGGCGGCGAGACGGAGCGCGATGGCCCGCCCGATGCCGCGGGAACCACCGGTGACCAGAGCTGCCCGGCCTTCGAGGGTCATCGACTGTCTCCTTCTCCAGATGAATTGAGCGGACGCGGTAATTCCGTGAGCGGAATATGACGTTCAGTGAATTCCGTGCAGGGAAAGCGAATACCGAATATCCGAACAAGCGTATCCAGCGGACCCGTAGGCACGACCGTCCTTCCGATGCCACCTCGGCGTCCCGCCGTGTTCCTTTCGGCGCACCGGCGTGTCCGGACGAACCAATACCAAGTGGTCCGGCGCGGGTCACGGGAATTGGCCTGGCTGCATCTGCAGAACCGCTGCGAGTCTCTTTTTACTACGACAGCGAAGGGCGGTAATCAGATGAGGAAGAAAGGCAATTCACCTTCCGTCATCGTCGGATACGGGCATGCGGGCCGCGATCTCCACCATCGGGCGCTGCGGGACATCACCGGCGGCCGGTCCCTGGTGATCGCCGTCGACCCGCGTCCCGCCGAGGTGATCGGAGGGGAGTGGGTGCCGGACATCCGCGGCGCGGTGGCGGAGCTGTGGGCGGCGGGGTACCGGGTGGCCGACGCCGTCTTCCACGTGGCCGTGCCGCCGAACGCGCACCGGGACTGCATGGAGCAGCTCCTGCGCGCCGGGGCCCAGCGCTTCATCCTGGAGAAGCCGATCGCCAACACCATCGAGGACGCGGCCTACTTGGTGGACCTGGCGGAGGCGACCGGCTCCGTGGTGCTGCCGATGAGCGTCTGGCCGTCCAGCCGGGTCACCGAGGCCGCGGAGGAGCTGGTGGCCTCCGGGGCGATCGGTGAGCCGGTCTCGTACCACATGGAGCAGAGCAAGCCGCGCTTCCGCCGTTCGCTGCAGACCCAGGGCCACGGCAGCGCCTTCGAGGTGGAGCTGCCGCACCAGTTGCTGCTCGCCCTGCACCTCGCGGGGTCCGTCGCGGAGGTCACCCG
Source organism: Streptomyces sp. NBC_00341 (assembly GCF_041435055.1). Lineage (NCBI taxonomy): Bacteria > Bacillati > Actinomycetota > Actinomycetes > Kitasatosporales > Streptomycetaceae > Streptomyces > Streptomyces sp. NBC_00341. The sequence goes on from NZ_CP108002.1 coordinate 3,759,379, forward strand.
GTCGCGCGGCTGGGACCTGCCGCTGCCGTTCGGCCGGCTCGACCGGATGGGCGGCGCCGAGGTCGAACTGCTGCACACCTCCGGCGTCCGGACCACGCTGTACACCGATCTCGCCTCGCCCGTGCGCCGCCGCCGGCTGCACATCCACGGCTCCGAGGGCACCCTCGTGGCCGACTACCCCGTCTCGGGGGACGACGACTTCGGCCAGGTCCGCATCGCCGGACGCCCGGTCCGCACGGTCGTCCAGGACGCCCCGCTGACCCGGTTCATCGAGCAGGCCTACGAGCACTTCCACGGCGAGCGCCCGGCCCCGCGCAGCGGTCTCGCCCTGCACCTGGAGTCCATGGAACTCCTGGACACCGCCCGCACCGCGGCTTTCGCGGCCTCCGCCACCGTCCCGCAGGAAGCAGCATGAGCACCGTCGTGATCATCGAGCCCCGCTCCTCGGGGCGGGAGCTGGTGACCCGGGCGCACGAGCTCGGGCACACCGTCATCGTCCTGAGCTCCGCCACCGGGCCCGGCCAGGACCCGGGGAAGGCCGACCGGGTGATCACCACGGACACCTTCGACCAGGCCGCCGTGCTCGACCTGATCCGCGCCCTGCACGCGGAGACCCCGATCGACGCGGTCCTGCCCGGCTTCGAGCACTTCGTCTCGCTCGCCGCCCACGCCGCCGCCGCGCTCGGCCTGCCCGGCATCCCCCCGGACGGCGTGGCGCCGTTGCGCCACAAGCACCGGATGCGCCGGGCCGTGGACGCGGCGGGCCTCGACCAGCCCCGCTACCGGACCGTCTCCGGCTCGCGGTCCGCCGCCGCCGCGTACGCGGAGCTCGGCCCGGTCTGCGTGGTCAAGCCGGTCGACCAGTCGGGGAGCCTCGACGTGCGCCGGGTGGGCTCCGAGCGGGAGGCCGTCGGCGCGTTCCGCCGGGCGCTGCGCTCCGGCCGGGGCGCCGGGCTGGTGCTGGTCGAGGAGTACGTCCAGGGGCCGGAGTACAGCGTCGAGGGGTACGTCGAGGACGGCCGGGTGCACGTGCTCGCCATCACGGAGAAGATCCTCGGGCAGGAACCGCACTTCGTCGAGGTCGGGCACATCGTGCCGGCCCAGCTGGAGGCGCGGACGGCCGCCCGGATCAGGTCCTACGTCGTGCGGGTCCTGGAGGCCGTCGCCCTGGGCATCGGACCGTTCCACGCCGAGCTGCGGATGTCCGCGCGCGGACCGCTGCTGATGGAGGTCGCGGCCCGGCTGCCCGGCGACCGCATCCCGGAGCTGCTGCGCCTGGCCTGCGGCCACGACCTGTACGAGATCATGCTGCGCTGCTACCTGGGTCTGCCCAACCCCGCACCGGCCACGGCCCGTTCCGGCACCCGGGCCGGCATCCGCTACTTCCTGCGGCCGGGCCTCGACACCTACCGCGAGTTCCGCGTCGACCCGGTGATCGAGTCCGATCCCCGGGTGCGGGAGATAACCGTCCTGCTGCCGCCGGGCAGTGCGCTCTCCGAGCCCGGCAGCTCGTCGGGCCGGCTCGGCTACGTGCTCGCCGCGGGCGCCTCGTACCGGGAGACCGCGGGGGTACTGCGGCGTGCCGAGCGCGCCGTGACCTTCAGCTGAACGACCCGCACGCCTGTACCGACCATCCGGAGAACCGATGAACCGCCACGTCCTGATCCTCAACCGCTGGGCCAACTCCTTCGCGGAGTACCACCGTTACCTCGACCACACCACCGACCGCATCGCCTACCTCACCACCGCCGCAGGCCGGCAGCCGCTCGACGAGGAACTGGCCGAGTCCGTCCGGGTGGTCTCCGATCTCACCGACACCGCGGAGGTCCTGGCGCAGACCGCCCGGCTCATCGGCCTGTACGGACCGTTCACCCACGTCCTGGCGCTCTCCGAGTTCGACCTGGAGGCCGCGGGCGAGATCCGCCGGCACTTCGGTATCCCGGGGCGCGGCCCCTCGGAGGTCGCCGCCGTGCGGGACAAGGTCGTGATGAAGGGCCTGGTCGCGGCGGCCGGGCTGCGGGTGCCCGCGTTCGGGGCGACGCCGAGCGCCGGTTCGGTACGGGAGTTCGCCGCCCGGCACGGCTACCCGTTCGTCCTCAAGCCGCGCGCGGGCGCCGACAGCCAGGGCGTGCACGTGGTGCGCTCGCAGGACCGGCTGGACGCCCTGCTGGACGGCGCGGAGCTGTCCGACGCCCAGTGCGAGGAGTTCATCGACGGGGTGCTCTACCAGATCGACGGGGTGGTGAGGGGCGGCGAACTGCTCACCTCGCGCGCCTGGCGCTGCGGCGCCAGCTGCCTGGACTTCGCCACCGGTACGGCCTTCAGCTCGGTCGCCAACGACGACCCGGAGTTCGAACAGCGGGTGACCGCCTTCGCGGAGCGGGTCTGCGCCGCCCTCGCGCTCACCGACGACGTCTTCCACCTGGAGGTGTTCCGCACCGCGGCTGACGACCTGGTGTTCCTGGAGATCGGGGCGCGGGCCGGCGGCGGTCAGGTCCGCTTCGTCTGGGAGGAGGTGTACGGGGTCGACCTGGTCGCCGCCTCCGCGCTGGTACAGCTCGGCGAGGAGCTTCTCATCGAGCCGATGGACCTGGCCGGACCGGTCGCCGGGTACCTGATGATGCCCGAACCGCCCGTCCGCCCGGCCGTGGTGGAAGCGGTGACCTCGCTGGTGGGCCGGGTGCCCGAGCTGTACGCCGAGACGCTGCCGCCCCCCGGCACCGTGCTCAGCGGCAACGGCGGCGCCGTCCACACCGCCGGCACGTTCCGCTACCGGGCAGGCACCTCAGAGGAGGTCGAAGCGGCGATCCGGCAGACGCTGGCCTCCTACCGGCTCGACTGGCACCCGCTCGACGCGCACTCCATCGACACCAGGGGTCCGGCAGTCCGGGAGGCGGCCCATGTCGTCCTCTGAGCTCCTGGACCGGTCCGGGCAACAGGCCCCGGAGCCGCCGCGCGGACTCTGGCACCACCGGGACTTCCGCAGGCTGTGGGCCGGCCAGACGGTCTCGCTGCTCGGCTCCCGGGTCACCGAACTGGCCCTGCCGGTCACCGCGATCATGCTGCTCGACGCGGGCCCGGCCCAGCTGGGGCTGCTGAACAGCGCCCAGTACCTGCCGGTGCTCTGCGTCACCCTGTTCGCCGGAGTGCTGGCCGACCGGGTGCGCCGCCGCCCGCTGCTGATCGCCGCCAACCTCGGACGGGCCTCGATCCTCACCGCGGTGCCGCTGCTCGCCTGGCTGGGCGGACTCGGCGTCTGGGCCCTGTGCGCCGTGGCGTTCGCCACCGGGGTGCTCACCGCCCTGTTCGACGTGGCGTACCAGGCGTACGTCCCCTCGCTGGTGGCCAAGGAGCAGCTGGTCGAGGGCAACAGCAAGCTCCAGGCCAGCCGTTCGGTCGCGGAGACCGCCGGGCAGGGGCTCGGCGGCACGCTGATCCAGGTGCTCACCGCGCCCGTGGCCATCCTGGTCGACTGCGCGGGCTACCTCTTCTCGGCCGTCATGCTGCTGCGCATCCGTACCCCGGAGACCCCGCCGGTCCGCCCGGACGGCGCCCGTTCCTCCATCCGCAAGGAGATCGCCGCCGGGCTGCGCATGACGCTGCACAGCAGGCTGCTGCGGGTGATCATGCTGCACGCGTCCTGGTACAACCTGCTCTGGGACATCGTCCTGGTCGTCTTCCCGCTCTACGGCATCCGCGAGCTGCACCTCGGCCCGGCCGGTCTCGGCGTGATCATCGCGGTCGGCAGCCTCGGCGCGTTCGGCGGCGCACTGTCCGCGGGCCCGCTCGGGGCGCGGCTCGGGGTGGGCCGCACGATGGTCCTCGGCATGGTGGTGGCCTCCGCCGCGACGCTGCTGCTGCCGCTGGCCCCCGGCTCCGGCAGCGGCACCGGCCATCTGCTGCTCGGGGCCGGCTACGTCCTCAACGGCTTCGGCATCGCGGTCTTCAACATCCACTCGATCACGCTGCGCCAGGCGACCGTGCCCGCCGAACTCATCGGCCGGGTCAGCGCCACCTTCCGGTTCCTGACCTGGGCGGTGATCCCGCTGGGCGGGCTGCTCGGCGGACTGCTCGCGGCGGCGGTCGGCCCGCGTGCCGCGCTGGCCGTGACGGCGGGCGGACTGACCGCGGGCGCCCTGGTGTTCCTGTGCTCGCGCACCGCCGTACGGTCATGAGCCGCCTCCGTACGGTCATGAGCCGCCGTACGGTGATCAACCGTTTCCCGTTCCGCTTCCAGGAGGCAGATGTGTACGTCAAGGTATGCGGCCTGAGCCGCCCGCAGGACGTGGCGGCCGCCGTCGGGGCCGGGGCCGACGCGATCGGCTTCGTCCTCACGCCGAGCCCCCGCCAGGTCACCCCGGCCGCCGTCCGCGCGCTGGTCGCAGAGGTGCCGCAGGGCACCGCCACGGTCGCCGTGTTCCGGGGCGAGCCGCTCGAAGAGGTGCGCAGGGCCGCCGCGGAGTCGGGCGTCGACACCGTGCAGCTGCACGGCTCGGAGCCGCCCGAGGCGTTCGCCGCGCTGCGCGCCGACGGGTTCCGGCTGATCCGGGCCGCGTCGCCGGGGAGCGGGGCGCCGCTGGAGAGCGGTGCGTACGGCGAGGACCTGCTGATCATCGACTCGCCCAGCCCCGGTTCCGGCGAGCGCTGGGACCCGGCCGCGCTCGGCGGCTCCCCCGCCGGTCCGTGGCTGCTGGCCGGCGGGCTGAACCCGGACAACGTCGCCGGGGCGGTGGCGGGGCTGCGGCCCTGGGGGGTGGACGTCTCCAGCGGGGTCGAGAGCTCCCGCGGGGTCAAGGACCCGGCCCTGATCGAGCGGTTCGTGACGGAGGCCGCGGCGCTCGCGTAAGCACCCCGCCACACCCCGCCACCGCACTGCCTCCAAGTGCGAACAGACTGCCTCCTAAGGCGGATTGAGGGCGGGCCGACCCGGCCCGCACTATCGGATGGCCGCTTCCCGGACCCGTATGGGAGCACCCGGGCACCCACCTGGTGCACGGCACTTCGTCCACCTCAACCGCCGATCCACCTGGGGGATCCATGTGGCTGCCCGCTTCCGGGAAGCACCACGACTTCGTCGAGCGCTATCTCGCCCTGCACGACCGGTACACCTCGGGTGAACTCGGTGAGGACGAGTGGCGTGCGTGGGCGCAGCGGCAGTTGCGCGAGGTCGTCGCGCTCGCCCGGAGCGGCTCGCCCTTCTACGCCCGGCACCTGGCCGACGTGCGTCCCGAGGCGCTCACGCTGGACGGGCTGAGCGCGCTGCCCTTCACCACGAAGGACGATCTGCGCACGGCCATGTTCGACATCCTCAGCCGGGATCTCGACGAGGCGTGCTTCTACTACGAGACCACCGGCACCACCGGACCGGCCACCCCCTGCCCGCGTGACCCGCGCGAGGTGATCGCCTCCAACGCCCATGTGACGGAGGGCTGGCGCAACATCTTCGCGGACGTCTTCGGTGACCGGGCCCCGCGCGTCGGCGTGATGGGACCGACCGAGGTGCACTCGCTCGGTGACACCCTGGGGGACGTGGCCCGCAACGTGGGCTCCGCCGTCGCCAAGATCTGGCCGTACTCCCCCGTCATCGGCTTCCCCAAGGCGCTCCAGCTGATCCGGGACCTGGCCCTGGAGGTGGTGTTCTGCACCCCGAACGTGGCGCTCTCGCTGGCCAAGGCCGCCCGCGCCCAAGGGCTGGACCCGCGCCGGGACTTCGGCGTGAAGGTCTTCCTGGTCACCGGGGAGATGTGCACGCCCGACCTGGCCCGGCAGATCGACCAGGCCTGGGGCGCCCGCACCTACAACGCGCTCTACGGCTCCCAGGAGACCCTGGTCGTCGCCTCGGCCTGCGCCCACGGCCGGCTGCACCTGGCCAGGCCCAACTACATCGCGGAGCTGGTCGATCCGGACACCGGAGCCGCGCTCGGTGACCGGGGCACCGGTGAACTCGTCGTCACCATGCTGATCGACGGCATCAAGCCGCTGATCCGCTACCGCACCGGCGACCTCGTCGAACTCGCCGCCAACGACTGCGGCTGCGGCATCCGGGGCCCGGTGATGCGGGTCGTCGGCCGCACCCGCGACCGGATCGTGCTCGGCGGCCGGAGCTTCCAGGCCTGGCAGGTGGAGCGGGCCGTGCTCCAGCGGATCGACCACAGTTACGGCTACCAGGTCGTCATCGACCGGGACGCGGAAGGCGACGACCTGATCACCGTCAGGCTCGACCTGCCGGACGGGCCGGAACCCGGGCTGGCGGCCGCGCACGCGGCGCGGGTCGCGGACTCCCTCGGGGTGCGCTGCCGGGTGGAGCTGCCCGAGGAGCTGGACCCGGTCACCACGACCGGCGCCTTCGTCAGCTGGAAGGCCGCACGCATCCACGACCGGCGGACCGCCGTCGATCACGAGACGGCCGCCGCACGCCGGCTGGCCGGGGCACGGGGGCACCGCGCATGACAGAACCGATGCTGCATCCTCACGGCTACACCCTCGACACCGGGGACCGGTCCGATCCGACGCCGTTCCCCATCCTGTGGGAGCCCGCCCGAATACCCCATTCGCCGCTGCTGCGGTCCGGCACCCTGCGGATCGGCACCCTCGGCCCGGACGGCACCACCTCGATGGTCGCCCTCGGCCGCCTCGGCTACCGGCTCGCCCACCTCGGCGGACCCGAGGTGGAGGCCGTGCCGTACGACTCATTCGAGGAGCTCCTCGCGGCCGTCGGCAGCCGGGGCGGCCCCGCCTACGCCCTGGTGCCGGGGGCCGCCGAGTGCGCGACCCGGTTCTTCTGGTCGCCCCGGCTGCGGCTGGACGCCACGTTCTCCACCCCGACCCCCGAGTACGGCATCGCCTCCTACGGGACCGGGCTGCGCGAGGGTGTCCTGCGACTGGCGACGCTGCACGAGACCCGGCGCCTGGTGGAGCTGCTGGACGGGGCGGAGGGCGGGCGGGGCGGCTACGAGATCGCCTGGGTGCCCGCCGAGTCCACCATCCACGCCGCCCAGCTGGTCGCCGAGGGACGCGCGGACGCCGCCGTCACCAACGAGCCCGGCCGGGCCGCGCACCGGCTGCGGTTCCAGGTCTCGCGGCCGGGCGTCCCGATGGTCTGGATGGTGTTCGGGCCCGCGGTACTCGCCCGGCCCGAGTCCGCCCTCCGACACACCCTGGGGAGTTGATCGTGACCACTGACCGCCGACTGCTGCTGCACGACGTCACCGTCCAGGAGGGCCTGGGCCGCGCCTCGCTGCCCGCCCGCTCGGTGCTGCTGAACGGCGAGCGCATCGAGGCCGTGCTGCCGGCCGCCGAGGCGCCCGCGGAGGGCGACTTCGTCCGCTGGGACCTGGCCGGCGCCACCGTGCTGCCCGGCATGACGCTGGGCCACACCCACATCGCGTACGTCAATGTCACCAACGGCCGCGAGACCCTGTTCAAGTACCGGGTGCCGGAGGTCGCGATGCACGCCGCCCGGCACGCGGCGGACCTGCTGACCTGTGGATACACCGCGTTCGTCGGGGCCGGTTCGGTCGCCGGGATCGACATGGCGCTGAAGAACGCCATCGCGGCCGGCGCCATCCGCGGCCCGCGCATCACCCCGTGCAGCCGCGACCTGATGGTGTCCGGCCCGCCGGGACGGCGCTCGCCCGAGCTCAAGGAGCGGATGCCCCGGGAGCTGATGCCGGTGGTGGACGTCCTCGGGGACCTGGTGAAGTACACCGAGGAGGAGATCGACGAGGGCGCCGAGATCATCAAGGTGTTCTCGTCGGGCGACGACACCTTCCCCAACGCCCGATCCGAGGAACTGCTCTTCACCCGTGAGGAGTTGACCACGGTGGTGGAGACCGCGCACCGGCGCGGCGCCCGAGTGCGGGCGCACTCCCGCGGGCTGGCCGGCATCCGCAACGCGCTGGCCGCCGGGGTCGACGTCATCGACCACGCCACCTACGCGGACGACCGGGCGCTCGACGAGATAGCCGAGCGGGGCGTGTTCGTGGTGCCGAGCCTGTTCCAGCCCGACCGGCTGCTCGCCCTGGGCGAACGGTTCGGCAAGGCGCCGGACTACCTGGAGTCCCTGGACTTCAAGGACGAGATCGAGAACACCCTGCGCTTCCTGCCCAGGGCGGAGGCCCTCGGCCTGAAGATCGTGCCGGGTGACGACTTCGGTTTCGCCTGGACCCCGCACGGCACGTACGCGGACGAGCTGGTGATGTACGTCGAGCGGGCCGGGATCGCGCCCGAGACGGTCATCAAGTGGGCCTGCGGGAACGGCGCCGAGCTGGCCGGGCGCGGCGCGGACGCCGGAGTGGTGGCGCCGGGCCGCCTCGCGGACCTGGTGGTCCGGGACCGCGACCCGGCGGCCGACCTGACGGTGCTCCAGGACAAGGAGTCGCTGCGGTCCGTGCTGATCGGCGGGGACCACGTGGCGGGTCCGGTGGCGCCTCCCGCGTCCTGATTCTCCGTAGGGGCCGGGCTGTTCACCGCAAGGGGTGTCTCACCCCGTGGGGCTGAGCAGCCCGGCCCTCTCGTTGCGGGGCAGGGACAGCAGCCGGGCGGTGTCGCCCCGGCCGGCGTGCGGGAGGAGCAGGATGCGCAGCAGGTCGATCATGCGGTCCATCAGCCCGCGCGCCGCTGCCAGGCCCTCCTCGTCCTCGCCCGGTGCGAACTGGTCCTGGACGAAGGCGGGGAAGCCGCTGCCCGGCAGGATCATCCGGTTGAGCAGGACGTTGTCGATGAGCTGCCCGTAGACCCGGTCGTGGCTGTAGCGGCGGCCGGTGACCACGACCCCGGCCACCTTGTTGGCGAGCGGGCGGTCGAAGCGCAGGTGTCCGACCCCGGCGCGCTCGATGAAGTTCTGCATCACCCCGGCCAGTCCGAACCCGTGGACGGGCGCCGCGTACAGCACTCCGTCGGCCCGGATCATCCGGTCCACCAGGGCCGGGACGTCGTCGTCCTGGGCGCAGGGCAGCGGCCGTATGTTGCAGTCGCCGCAGGGCCCGCAGGGGGTGATGTCGTACTCGGCGAGCGGGATCACATCGAGGTGCACGCCGTGCTCCGCGGCCTGTGCGGCCAGCATGCGCAGCACCCGCCCGGTGAGCCCGTCGGGCCGCTCGGAGCCGTTCAGGGCGGCTATCGACGCCCAGGGACCGTGGTCTGCCATGGCCGTATCCCTTCCAGGAAGTTGGTGAGGAACGCGTGTCCGGTCTGTGTGGTGATGCTCTCGGGGTGGAACTGAACGCCCTGGACCGGCAGTTCGCGGTGGCGCAGTCCCATCACGCAGCCGTCCTCCCGGGCCCGCGCGGTCACGGTGAGCGCGGCGGGCGGCGGGTCCGCGACGGCCAGTGAGTGGTAGCGGGTGACCTCGGTGCCGTCCGCGAGTCCGGCGAAGACCCCGGTGCCGTCGTGGTCGAGGCGGCTGGTCTTGCCGTGCACGGTGCGTGCGGCCCGCTCGATCCGGCCGCCGAAGGCGAGCCCGACGGCCTGGTGGCCCAGGCAGATCCCGAGCAGCGGGACCTTGCCGGCGAAGTGGCGCACCAGCTCCGGGTGGCCGGAGTCGACGGGGTGTCCGGGGCCTGGGCCCAGGACCACCGCGTCCGGGCGGCGGGCGGCGAGCTCGGCCGGGGTGTGCGCGTGGGCGGTGACGAGGTCGGTGCGGACGCCGTGCTGCCGCAGGTAGTGGTCGATGATGTGGACGAAGCTGTCGCGTGCGTCGACGAGCAGGATTCTCATGCGGTGAGCCCCTCGCCGGTCAGGGCGGCGTACACGGCGCTCATCTTGATCAGCGTCTCGCGCCATTCGCCGTCGGCCGTGGAGTCCGCGACCACCCCGGCGGACGCCTGGAGCGCGTAGCTGCCGGTGACGGGGTCGTGGACGGCGGTACGGATGCACAGGGCGAGCGTCGCCGCCTGCCCGCGTACGTCGATCAGGCCCAGCGCGCCCGCGTAGGCGCCGCGCGGCCGGCCCTCGATCTCCTGGATCAGCTCCATGGCCCGGACCTTGGGCGCCCCGGTCATGGTGCCGGCCGGGAAGGTGGCGCGCAGCGCGGAGAACACGTCCGCGCCGTCGGCCAGTTGGCCGCTCACCGTGGAGACGAGGTGGTGCACCCGGGCGAAGTGCTCGACCACCATCATCCGTTCGACGGCGAGGGTGCCCGGTACGGAGACCCTGGCCACGTCGTTGCGGCACAGGTCGACGAGCATGATGTGCTCGGCGCGTTCCTTCTCGTCGGCGTGCAGCGCGGCCACCCGACGGGCGTCCTCCGCCGGGTCCGCGGCCCGCGCGGCGGTGCCGGCGATGGGCCGCATGGCCAGGGTGCGGCCCTCGATCCGCAGCAGCAGTTCGGGGCTGGCCCCGACCAGGGTGCGGCCCGCCCACGGCACCAGGTACATGTACGGCGAGGGGTTGCTCCGGCGCAGTCGCCGGTAGGCGTCGAGGGGCGCCAGGGGCGTCGTCACCTCGACGCGGTGGCCGATCTGGATCTGGTAGACGTCGCCCGCCCTGATGTGTTCCAGGCAGCGCTCCACCCGCTCCGCGAACTCCTCGCGGCGGACGGTGCGGCGGACCGCGTACGGCTCGGGCGCGGCCGGCAGCGGGGTTTCCGCGTCGTCCGGCAGGGCCCGTACCAGCCCCGCGAGACCGTCGCCCAGCACACCGGGGCCACCGAACTCAGGCGCATGCGCCTGGAGTTGATCGCTCTCTCCGGTGTCCAGGCGGTAGGTGACGACGTGCCGGAAAAGGGTGAGGGTGATCTCCGGGTCCTGGCCGGGAGCGCGTGGCGGCAGCTGCTCCAGGTGCCAGGCGGCCTCGTAGCCGAGCACGGCGAGGAACCCGAAAGCGTAGCTGTCGAGCGGTACGTCGGTCTCCACGGCGAAGGCCCCGTGCAGGGTCTCCAGGAGCCGCTGGACGTTCCCGGCGGCGCGGTCCACCAGGGGGTGCAGCCGGTCCACCAGCTCCGGCGCCCCGTCCAGCACGGCCTGTCCGTCCCGCACGGTGATCCGGGCGAGGGTCTCGGCGCCGACGGCTGCGAAGCGGCAGTCCTCGTCGGGGCCGGCCAGGCTCTCGAAGAGGAAGACCTGGTCCTCACCGAGCAGTCTGCGCAGCTCGGTGGCCAGGGCGAGCGGGGCGTGCGGCGGCAGCGGGGTCCGCGCCACGCTCACCCGCACGGGTGCGGGATGCGCCCGGGGCGGTGCCGCGGCGGGCTCGACTGCGGTGATGGTCATCGTGGTCGGTCTCTTTCCGGTACGCGGGCGGCGGTGGCTTGGCACACCAGCCAACCAACTGCGCGTACCGGCGAAGCAGTCCACTGGCCCGGGGTGGCGGCGGACCACTCGCCGCCTGCCCGGGTGACCGGTGGTGCTAGCCGGCCGTCCCGCGCAGCAGTGCGGCGGCCTCCAGCAGCGCGTCCCGGCAGGTGTCCTCGCTGACGCCGGGGACCGCGCAGGCCAGCAGCAGCACCCGGCGGGTGGCGCCGGTCACCGCCTGGTGCACGCCGTCGCGGTGCGCGAACTGCGACAGCACCCGCTCCTCGTCGGCGAGGACCAGCCCGCCCGCCTCCAGGGTCACCGGGCCGTCCGCGCCGAGGGCGGTGAACTCCTCGGTGCCGTCGGTCAGCCGCAGCCCCACCTCGCCCACGAGCGCGTCCCGGTCGAACAGGCCGAGCGCGACCAGGGTGCGGACCGCCACCGCGTTGACCGCGTCGACGGCGGGGTTGATCCGGGGCCAGGCGCCGAGCGGCTTGGCCCGCAGGCCCCGGTCGACCAGGGCCTGCACGGAGGGCGGGCGCTTGTCGGGGTGGGTGCCGAGCAGCCGGCTCAGCTCCCGGTAGGCGGCGACGTTGGGGGCGGCCCGCACCTCGGCGCGGCTCTTGCCGTTCCACCGGTCGTGGGCCTCGGTCCAGACCGCCTCTGCCGCTGCCGGGCCGGTGGCGCCGATGTCCGCCTCCAGGGTCAGTACGTGCACCCCGGGCACCCGCTCGCGGGCCTCCGGCGTCACGTCGACCCTGCGGAAGGTGGGGGTGCCCTGTGCGGTGGCGGTCATCGGGTTCCTCCGGAGAAGGTGAGGGTGTCCAGGGTATGCAGGTTCAAGTCCTCTGCGGTGAGGACGCGTTCGGTGTCGATGAGAATGTTGTAGTGGTTCGGCGCGTGGCACTCGTCAAATCCGGCCACCCGTCCGATCGGCCCGTGCGGGCCCGTCACCACGTCGCCCCGGTCGATCACCGTGCCCGCCCCGAACTCCGCGAAGCCCAGGAACCCCACGTGGTCGACCCGGTCCCCGGTGGTGGTGGGCAGGTCGGTGGTGGTGACCAGTTCGTGCACGTCACCGGCGCGCACGCAGCGCGACTGCCAGGGCGACAGCCGCATGCCCCGGTCGGCGCGCCGGTGGAAGAGTAGCTTCACCAGATGGGCGGAGACGGGCTCCTTGGCGGTCATCCGCAGCCGCTCCTCCCGGGTGCGGCCGATGGCGTACGCCTCCTCGACCAGGTCGACGATGTGCGGGCCCCGGTCCGGTCCGCTGCGGCCGTCGCGCACCGTGCGGTGGAAGTCCGCCATGATCCCGGCGTACTCGTGGTCGAGGGAGGACTTGAACGCCTCGAATCCGTCCAGCATGTCGGCGTACAGCTGCCGGCCATCCTTGAGGTGCACGGTGATGTCCTTGCGCTCACCGGTCTCCAGGGCCCAGTCCAGGTCCACCAGGACGGGGATGCCGTCGGTGGTGGCGAGGTGGAGTTCGGCGCAGAACTCGACGCCGGAGCGGACGTCTCCGATCGTGGCGTCCGTCAGGGTGAGCGGTCCGAGCACCGTCTCCAGAGCGTCCAGCGCGTTGGGGCCGTTGTCGATGACGCAGCCGCCGCCGCAGCGGTCGATGTCCTGGTACCAGCCCTCGGTGCCGCTGTGCTCCTCGATCTTCTCCTGGTAGCGGCTGGTGACGTGCGAGATCTGCGAGCGGTCGGCCAACTGGCCTGCCAGTTCCTGGACATGGGTGTTGTAGCGGCGGTGGAAGGCGGTGAACAGGGTGGTGGCGTGCTCTTCGGCCAGCCGTACCAGGTGGTGGGCGTCCTCGGCGCGGACGGTCAGCGGCTTCTCGCAGCAGACGTGCACACCGGCCCGCAGCGCGTCGGCCACGACCGGCGCGTGCGCGTGGTTGGGCAGGGTGACGACCACGCCGTCCACCAGGCCAGAGGCGAGGAGTTCGCGGTGGTCGGCGAAGACGGCGGTCTCCGGGGCGAATCCGTCCAGTTTCCGGCGGTCCAGATCGCAGACGGCGGTCAGCCGGAGCTCCGGATCGTCCTCGATGGCCTGAAGGAAGAAGGGGGCGATGACGCCCAGGCCGATCACTCCGATACGCATGACGGTTCGGGTCCTTTCCGATTGCTCGGTCGTGTGAGGGGTGGTTCCGGAGTCCGGCTCAGGCGGCGGGCGCGAGGGCCCGGACGGCCAGCGCGTCGGGCGCCCGGACGGACAGCTGCGCCGCGAGCGCGACCAGTCCGTCGGCCACCGGTCCCGGCAGCTCGACGCCCTCGCGCCGCGACTGCTCGTACCGCGCGGCCTCGGGGGCTCCCGGGTAGGTGACGCCGCGCGTCGCGTACTCGGCGGCCGGGGAGTTCACGACCGTGTCGAGGAGGCGGCGGTTCTCGGCGGCGATGGCGTGTGCCGAGCCGAACGCGGAGGGGTCGATCACGATCGCGGTGTGGCCCACGTTGTCGTCGCCGGCCGGCTCGCCCTTCAGCACGCCGGGCCGGGGGCCGTAGGCGGCGCCGGACAGCGGGCCGCAGAGCAGGTCCACCAGCAGGGCGAGGCCGAAGCCCTTGGCGCCACCGGTCGAGGCGGGGCCGCCGAGCCAGGCGACGTCCGCCTCCTCCGCCATGAAGTCGGCCGGGTCGGAGGTCGGGGTGCCGTCGTGCCGGACCAGCCACTCCTGCGGGACCTGCCGGCCCTCCCGGTGGGCGGCCTTGATCTTTCCGGTGGCGACCACCGTGGTGCTCATGTCGAGGACGAACGGCGCGCCCTCGGTCACCGGCACGGCCGCGCTCAGCGGGTTGGTGCCGAGCATCCGCACGGTGCCGCCCAGCGGCGGGGCGACGCCCTGGGCGCCGCAGTTCGTCATCGCCAGGCCGATCAGCCCGGCGGCCGCCGCCTTCTGCGTGTAGTAGCCGGCGCTGCCGAAGTGGGTGCTGTTGCGCACGGCCACCATGCCGATGCCGGTCTGCCGCGCCTTGGCCATGGCGATGTCCATGGCCAGGTCCATGGTGACGAGGCCGAGCCCGCGGTCCCCGTCGAGCAGGGCGGCCCCTGCGGTCTCCTGGACCACGCGCGGTGCGGCGCCCGCGTCTATCCGGCCGTCGAGCAGCCGGGGGGCGTAGATGTTCACGAGCCCGTTGGTGCCGTGGGTGGTGAAGCCGTTCGCGTCGGCGTACGTGATGACGTCGGCGGCGGTGCGTGCCGACTCGGTGTCCAGGCCGCACTCCGTGAGGACGTCGTTGACGAAGGTGGTGAGCTCGGCGAGGGGGACACGGACGGTCATGGCGAATCCTTTTCTGGGTGAGGTTCTCTGGGGAAAGCTGAGGGGGAGAGCTGAGGGGGAGGTCGGTCAGGCGGCGTGGGCGGCGAAAGCGTGCACCAGCTCCTTGATCCGCCGGGCGTAGGTGTCCAGGTCGTCCAGGTGCACGAACTCGTCGTCCGTATGCGCCCCGTTGGCGTCGAGCTGACCCGGTCCGCAGGCCACCACATAGCGGCCGGGGCCCGGCGCCCAGATCGCGTCACAGGTGAACGCGGAACCGTCGGCCAGTCCGTCGTGCCGGTGGAACCCGGCCTCGTTCAGTACGAGTTCGGCCTCGGCGTCCCGGTTGTTCAGGGTGGGCAGGCCCTGCTTCAGCCAGTCCAGGCGGACGATGCGGCGCCAGTCCTTCACCGTGCGGCGGCTGAACGGGTCATGGGCGTGCAGATGCGCGAACTCGGTCCTGGCCTCCTCGATCAGCACCTCCAGGGAGGCGGCGAGCAGTTCGGCCTGCTCGGTCGCCGGATAGGCGATGTTGAGCAGCAACTGCCCACCGCCGTAGACCCGGTTGTGCGCGGTTCCGGTGTGCAGGCCCGAGACGCAGAGCTTGGCTCCCATGCCGTGGGCGAGCGGGCCGAGCCGGCGGGCGAGGAAGTCCGCGAGGAATCCCAGCAGCACGGTGGCGTTGTGGCCGTCCGCGGGGTGGTCGTCGGTGGAGTCCTGGCCGAGCACCGTGATCCGGGGGGTCATCGCGGCCGTGCAGCCGTCCATGAAGGTGTTGCCGGTGGGCTCCGCGAACACCATCAGCCGCCCGGTGAACCCGGCGTCGACCAGGGCGCGGGTGCCGTACGTGCCCATCGCGCCGCCCTCCTCGCCGGGCACCGAGGCGATCTGCACCTCGATCCGGCCGTCCAGCCCGGGGTCCTCCGCGAAGGCGGCGGCGACCCCGGCCGCGGCGGCGACCCCCGGGCCCTTGTCGTCGACGGCGCCCCGGCCGTACAGGATCCGCCCGTCCAGCCGGGGCGGGACGTGCGGGCCCACCGTGTCCACGTGGAAGTTGATGACCAGGCGGCGCTCCTGCGGCTGCGGGGCCCCGTGGGCGACGACCACGGAGGGCTGCCCGGCCAGGAACGCGGGCAGGTCGCGGGCGGCCGCCTCCCGCACCGGGGCGGGCACCTCGGGGCGCTCCAGGAGTTCGGGCGCGGGCGCCCGGTGCAGTGCGGTGCGGAATCCGCGTTCGGCGGCACCGGCCAGGAAGACCCGCTGCGCGCGGGCCGCCCCGTCCATGGGGCCGCCCTCCAGCGGCGAGACCGAGTCGACGGCCATCAGCTCGGTCAGCCACTCCAGGTCGCCGGCGCCGAGGCCGCCGTGGGTGCGGGTGGTGCGGGCCGTCTCAGCCATGGTGGCTGCCCTCCCAGTACATGGGGCTGTCCGTGGATTCGATGAACGCGCGGCTGTCCGTGGTGTCGATGCCGAGCAGCGCGGTGCAGCGCCGGGTGTACTCCCGGTAGCCGTCGGCCAGTGCGGCCGGGTCGCCGGCCAGGCCGAGGTGCGGGATGCGGGCCAGGTGGGGTTCCAGGCTGTAGAAACCCCGGTAGCCGTGGTGCTCCAGCAGGGCCACGCACTCCGCGACGTGGGCGGTGCCCTCGCCGGGCATCGTGAACTCGGCCTCCGGGCCGGTGCGGACGCCGTCCTTGATGTGCACGTGCTCCACCCACGGCAGCACGCCCCGCAGGAAGTCGAGCGAGTCGTAGCCGTAGGCCAGGCCGTTGCCGGTGTCGAACAGCAGCCGCAGCCGGGGGCTCGCGACCTCCTCCAGCATCCGCATGGTGTGCGCGGCGCTCTGACCGGCCCAGCCCTGGCAGTTCTCGTGCAGCAGGGTCACGCCGAGTCGCTCGGCCTCGCGGGCCAGCGTCTTCATCCGGCGCAGCGCCTCGGTGCGCCATTCGCGCTCGGGGCGGCCGTCGCCGGGGTACGACATGACGCGCAGCCGGTCGCAGCCGAGCAGCGCGGCGGCCTTGGCGGAGCGTTCGAGGGCCGCCAGTTCGTCGTCCATGGGGGTGGCGACGGTGGTGGACCAGGAGCCCACCGGGGTGTCGACGACGGGCACCCGCAGACCGGCGACGATGGTGCGCCGGGCCAGGTCGGCGGCGTCACCCGCCTCCAGCTCGTGCAGGCCGAGGCCGTCGACGGTACGCAACTCGATCGCGTCCATGCCCAGTTCGTGGTGGATGGCCAGCTGGCCCGCCAGGTCGGGGGCGGCCTCGTCCCCGATCCCGCACAGCCGGTCCGCCGTGATGACCACGTTCTTCGCTACCGACATCCCGTTCACCTCCCCGCGGTGCAGAAGCGGTTGACGGCGGCCACGACCCGCTCGGCCGCGCCCGGCGCCATGTCCGGGTGCAGGGGCAGCGCGAGGGACTCGCGGGAGAGCCGCTCGGCCACCGGGAAGTCACCGGTTCCGTGGCCGAGGTGGGCGAACGCGGGCTGGAGGTGCAGCGGGCGCGGGTAGTAGACGGCGGTCTCGATGCCCTCCTTCGCCAGCTGCGCGCGCAGCTCGTCGCGCTGCTGGGCGCGTACGACGTAGGTGTAGACGGAGCGCTCCTCGAAGCCGGCGGGCGGCGGCAGCAGTGCCGGGCCCAGCGGGCGCAGCCCCTCCTCGTAGATCGCGGCGATCTCGCGGCGGCGTTCCAGCAGCCGGTCCAGGTGCGGGAGTTTGCGGAGCAGGAATCCGGCGGTGAGCTCGTCCATCCGGCAGTTGAAGCCGAGCAGCTCGTGGTAGAAGCGCTTGCCGGCGGGCTGGCCGTGGTTGCGCAGCATGCGTGCGGTGCGGGCGAGCTCGGGGTCGTCGGTGACGATCATCCCGGCGTCCCCGATGCCGCCCGCGGGCTTGGCCGGGAAGAAGGAGTAGACCCCGGCGTGCCCGTGCCGCCCTGCGGGCTTTCCGTCGACCGTGGCGCCCAGCGCGATCGCGCTGTCCTCGACCAGGTGCAGCCCGCGCCGGGCGGCGAGTTCGGCGAAGGCGCCCATCTTCGGGGAGCCGGAGAACAGGTAGGCCGGGAGCAGCGCCCTGGTGCGTTCCGTGACGGCCGCCTCGGCGGCGGCCGGGTCGAGCAGGCCGGTCTCGTACTCGACGTCCGCGAAGACCGGGCGGGCGCCGCGCAGGGCGACGGTGGAGGCGGTCGAGACGAAGGAGAACGCGGGGGTGACCACCTCGTCGCCGTCACCGAGGCCGAGCGCGGCCAGGATCACGCTCAGCGCTCCGGTGCCGCTGGCCACGGCGATGGCGTGGGCCGCTCCGGTGCGCGCGGCGATCTCCGACTCCAGGCGCTCGACCCGGGACTTCAGGATGAACTCGTCGCTCAGCGCGACCTCTCGGAAGACCTCCACGATGTCGTCGGCCCAGTCGGCCGAGCGGGCGGGCCAGTCGAAGTACGGGATGGCAGTGGTCACGATGCGGCTCCGTAGAAGGCGAGGATCAGGGCGGCGACGCGGTCGGCCTGCTCGTCGGTGAGGTCGGGGTAGAGCGGCAGCCCCAGGGCCCGGGTCGCGGCGGCAGAGGCGACCGGGACCGGGTGGCGGGAGCCCGGCAGCGGGGCCAGCAGCGGCTGGTCGGTGAGCGGGCGCGGGTAGTACGCCTCGGTGCCGACGCCGTTCGCTTCGAGGTGGGCGGCCAGCTCGTCCCGGCGGTCGCACTCGATGAGGTAGACGTAGTAGACCTGGTTGCTCGGGGTCTTCGCGGGCGCCATCCAGGGGGTGTCGACCGTGCCGGCCAGCGGCGCCAGCAGCCGGTCGTAGCGGGCGGCCAGCTCGGCGCGCCGCTCCGTCTCCTCGCTGAGGCGCTCCATGCGGTGCAGCAGGAACGCCGCGTGCAGTTCGTCGCACCGGCTGTTGTAGCCGAGCTCCTGGTAGACGTACGCGCCGTCGGTGGCGTACGCGCCGTCCGTGCCCTGGCCGTGCAGGCGCAGCCGCCGGGCGGCGGCGGCGATCTCGTCGTCGTTCGTGAGCAGCATCCCCGCGTCGCCGAGCGAGCCCAGCGTCTTGGTGGGGAAGAAGGAAAGTACGCCACCGCTGCCCCACAGGCCCGCGTGCACCCCGCCGGCCCACATGTCGATGCCCTCGGCGCTGTCCTCCAGCAGGATCAGTCCGTGCCGGTCCGCCAGGTCCTTGAGCACCTCCATGTCGGCCATCTGCGAGAACAGGTGCACCGGCATGATCGCCCTGGTCCGCCCGGTGATCGCTTCCTCGGCCCGCCTCGGGTCCATGGCGTAGCTGCCGGGCAGCACGTCCACCAGTACCGGCTGGGCGCCCACGTGCAGGACGGCGGAGGCGGTCGCGAAGAAGGTGTACGCGGGGACGATCACCTCGTCGCCGGGGCCGATGCCCGCCGCCCGGAGCAGGATCACCAGGGCGTCGGTCCCGTTGGCGACGGCCACCGCGTGCCGGGCGCCGGTGCGGGCGGCGATCGCCGCCTCCAGTTCGGCGGTGACCGGGCCGGAGGTGAACCGGCCGGAGGCGGCGACCTCGCGGATGCGGGCCTCCAGGCGGGGCCAGTCGCGGCGCACGGAGGCGGCGCCGCTGAAGAAGGGGATGGCGGTGGCGTCGCTCATCGGGTGGCCGCCTTCAGGGAGGAGATCAGCCCCGTGACGGCCTGGCGGCGGCCGGCCGCGTCCCTGGCCGCGCCGATCGCCTGGAGCAGCGCGCTGCCCACGATCACGCCGTCCGTCTTGCCGTGCAGGGCCGCGACGTGGTCCGGGCGGGAGATGCCGAACCCGACGGCCATCGGGGTGTCGCCGGCCGCCCGCACCCGCTCCAGGTAGGCGTCGATGCCGGGGTCGAGCTCGGAGCGGACCCCGGTGACGCCGTTCGCCGCGAGGACGTAGAGGAAGCCCCGGGAGGCGGCGGCGGAGGCGGCCATCCGCTCCGGCGAGCTGCCGGGGGCGGTGAAGAAGGTCTGGCCGAGCTCGCTGGCCTCGGCCTGCGCCAGCCATTCGGCGCCCTCGTCGACCGGCAGGTCCGGGACGACGAATCCGTCGGCGCCGGCCGACCTGGCGTCGTCGTACAGCTGGGTGAGGCCGTAGCGCAGGAACGGGTTGCAGTAGCCCATCAGCACGATCGGCGCCTCGACCCCGGCGGCCCGCGCCTCCGCGACCACGTCGAGGGTGGCGGCGGTGGTGGTGCCGGTGTCCAGGGCGGCCTGGCCGGTGGCCTGGATGACCGGGCCGTCGCCGAGCGGGTCGGAGAACGGGACCCCGAGCTCGATCACGTCGGCGCCCGCGTCCACCGCGGCGGAGATCAGGCCGACGGTCTCGCCGAGCAGCGGGTAGCCGGAGGTGAGGTAGGCGACGAGGGTGGTCTCGTCCTTGGTCCGGTTGTCGGTGAAGGTCTGTTCGAGGCGTTTCATCGGGCGGTCTCCTCACGCTGCTTCAGGGCGGCCATGGCGGAGGTGAGGTCCTTGTCACCGCGGCCGGAGAGGTTGACGAGGATGGTGCTGCCGGGTGCGGACTCGCGGGCCACCTTCAGGGCGCCGGCCACCGCGTGCGCGGACTCCAGGGCCGGGAGGATGCCCTCCTGCGAGCTGAGCGCGGCGAACGCGTCCAGCGCCTCGTTGTCGGAGGCCGCGATGTACTCGACCTTGCCGGTGTCCTTGTAGTGCGAGTGCTCGGGGCCGACGCCCGCGTAGTCGAGGCCCGGCGCGATGGAGTGGGTGAGCTGGATCTGCCCGTCGTCGTCCTGGAGCAGGTAGGTGCGGGTGCCCTGGAGGACGCCCGGGTCGCCGTAGAGCAGCGGGGCCGCGTGCCCGCCCTGGCCGCCCTTGCCCTCGCCCGCCGCCTGTACGCCGACGAGGCGGACCGGGTCGTCGAGGAAGGCGCTGAACATCCCGGCGGCGTTGGAGCCGCCGCCGACGCAGGCGACGACCGCGTCGGGCAGCCGGTCGTTCTCCTCCAGGAACTGGGCGCGGGCCTCGCGGCCGATGACCGACTGGAAGTTGCGCACGATGGTGGGGAAGGGGTGCGGGCCGACGACGGAGCCGAGCAGGTAGTGCGTGGTGTCGGGGCGGGAGATCCACTCGCGGATCGCCGCGTTGATGGCGTCCTTCAGGGTCGCCGTGCCGAGGTCGACCAGCACGACGCGGGCGCCGAGCAGCTCCATCCGCTGCACGTTGGGGGCCTGCCGCTCGGCGTCGACCCGGCCCATGTAGATGGTGGCCTCAAGGCCGAGGTAGGCACAGGCGGCGGCCACGGCCACGCCGTGCTGGCCCGCGCCGGTCTCCGCGATGATCTGCTTCTTGCCGAGCCGGCGGGCGAGCAGGGCCTGCCCGACCGAGTTGTTGATCTTGTGCGCGCCGGTGTGGGTCAGGTCCTCCCGCTTGAGCCACAGCTTGACGCCGTTCTCGGTGGAGCCGAGCCGGTGCAGCTCGGTGATCGGGGTGGGACGCCCGACGAACATCTTGAGCAGCCTGTCGAGCTCCGCGTTGAACTCCGGGTCGACCAGGGCCTTGTGGTACTCCTCCTCCAGTTCCTGCAGCGGGCCCACCAGGGTCTCCGCGACGAACTGTCCGCCGTACTCGCCGAATCGGCCGTTCACGAGGCCACCTCCAGAATCGGGACCCCGGTGAAGGACCGCAGCTGGGCGGCGGGGTCGGGGCTGCTGAGCAGGGATTCACCGATCAG
The DNA here is from genome assembly GCF_041435055.1 of Streptomyces sp. NBC_00341. NCBI lineage: Bacteria > Bacillati > Actinomycetota > Actinomycetes > Kitasatosporales > Streptomycetaceae > Streptomyces > Streptomyces sp. NBC_00341. The sequence goes on from NZ_CP108002.1 coordinate 3,780,534, forward strand.
CGCGGCGTCGAAGCCGTGCGCCGCGATGCGTTCGATGTCGGGGCGGCCGCCGAGGCCGCTCTCGCTGACGGTCAGCACGCCGCGCGGGATGTCGCGGCGCAGCCTGGCCGAGTTGTCCAGGTCCACCGAGAAGGTCTGCAGATCCCGGTTGTTGATGCCGATGATGCGGGCCCCGGAGAGCAGCGCCCGGTCCACCTCGTCCTGGGTGAAGGTCTCCACCAGTGCGTCGAGGCCGAGGCCGTGCGCGGTCTGCACCAGGTCGGTGAGCAGGGCGTCACCGACGGCGCGGGCGATGATCAGGACGCCGTCGGCGCCGCTGTCGTGGGCCAGGTGCATCTGCCGGATGTCGACCATGAAGTCCTTGAACAGGACCGGGACGGTGACGTCCGGGTGCTCGGCGACGGTACGGACCAGCTCCGGCGAGCCGCCGAAGAAGGGCGTGTCACCGAGTACGGAGATGGCCGAGGCCCCTCCGTCGATGTACTTCCTGGCGAGCGGGACCGCCAGTTCGGGGTCCAGCAGCTGTCCCTTGGACGGGGACTTCGGCTTGATCTCGGCGATGACCGAGATCTCGGGGCCGCGCAGTGCGGCGGCGAACCGGCCGGGTACGGCGGCCGTCCGGCGGCCCCGGGCCGCCGCGTCGGCTGCCGCCGGGCCGCTCCAGGCGGCGCGTTTGGCGGCGACTATCTCGTCGAGGTGCGTGGCCATCAGAGGCTCTCCCGGGTGATCGAGGTGCGGGCGGGGCGGGCAGCGGGCCCGGCCGGCGTGGGCTGCCGCGCGGCGAGCCGGGCGGCCAGTTCGGCCGGTGCTCCGCGCTGTACGGCGTGCCTGGCGAGGTCGAGGGCGGACGGCAGGTCGGGTGCCTGTCCGGCGAGGTGGAGCACGGCCGCCGCGTTCAGCAGCACCGTGTCGAGCAGCGGGCGGGGCGCCGTGCCGGCCAGGACCTGACGGGCGAGGACCGCGTTGTGTGCCGGGCCACCGCCCGCCAGTTCGGCGCGGCCCGCCGGGCGCAGCGGCAGCCCGGCCGGGTCCACGGTGGACTCGGTGACTTCGCCGCCGTCCACCTGGAGGACCCGTGCGGGGCCCGCGGTGGTCAGTTCGTCCATCCCGTCGAAGCCCTGGATGACCCAGGTCCGCCGGTAGCCGAGGAGCGCCGCGGCCTTGGCCATGACCTCCTGGTCCTGGCGGGTCGCGGTGCCGATGAGCCGGCCGGTCAGCGTGACCGGGTTGGCGAGCGGGCCTGACAGGTTGAACAGGGTGCGGAAGCCGAGCCGGCGGCGGACCGGGGCCAGCCGGCGCAGCGCCGGGTGGAGCGCCGGGGAGAAGAGGAACGCGAACCGGTGTCCGGCCAGCAGCTCCCCGACGCGCTCCCCGGGGTCGAGCTCGATGCCCAGGGCCTCCAGCAGGTCGGCGCTCCCGCACTGCGAGGTCGCCGCCCGGTTGCCGGCCTTGGCGACGGTCGCCCCGGCGGAGGCCGCCACCAGCGCGGCCAGCGTGGAGATGTTGACCGAGCCGCTGCCGTCACCACCGGTGCCGACCACATCGACCGCCGGGCCCGTCCAGTCGACCGGCCTGGCCACCGCGAGCACCGCCCGCACCGCCGCCGCCACCAGGACCGGGGTGGCTCCGCCCACCGCGACGGCGGTCAGGAAGGCGGCGGCCTCCACCTCGTCCGTCGTCTCGTCCAGCAGCTCCGCGACCGCGTCCCGGGCCGCCTGCGCGGAGACCGTCCGGCCCGCCACCGCGTCCCGGGTGACGGCCGGCAGCGCACGGCCGCCGAGCAGGGTGGCCGCCATCAGAGCACCGCCACATTGCTGGCCGCCTCAAGCTTGTTGTGGGTGTCGAGGACGACCGGCGGGATGCCCCACAGCAGGTCCTGCTCCAGCCCGGGTACGGCGGTGACCATGACCGCGGCGTCCAGCTGCGCCAGCTCCGTGACCGCCCACTCGGAGGCGGCGACCGGCTCCCCGTCCACGACGAGGTCCGGGACCAGCGGGTCGTGGTAGGAGACGGTGGCCCCGGCGGCGCGCAGACCGCGGATGACGTCCAGGGCGGGGGCGTTGCGCAGGTCGGCGACGCCGGATTTGTAACTGACCCCGACGACGAGGACCTTGGCGCCGCTCAGCGCGGAGCCGCGGGCCCCGATCAGCTCCGCCAGCCGCTCCACGACCTGGCCGGGCCGCTTCTCGACCCGGTCGAACGCGGCGGCCACCAGCTTCATGTCGGTGCCGGCCCGGTCCGCGGCCTCACGCAGGAACAGCGGGTCGACCGGGATGCACTCGCCGCCGACTCCGGGCCCGGGGTAGTGCGGGAGGAATCCGTAGGGCTTGGTGGAGGCGGCGTCGATCACCTCGCGGACCGGTATGTCCAGCTGCCGGCACAGGTCGGAAAGTTCAAGCGTGAGGCTGATGTTGACCAGTCGGAAGGTGTTCTCGAAGACCTTGGAGAGCTCGGCGACCTCCGTCCGCGAGACCGGCACCACCGTCTCGCAGACCAGCCCGAACAGGGCGGCGGCGCGGCGGGTGCACTCCTCGGTGAGACCGCCCACCACCTTCGGGGTGTTGGTGAGGTTCCAGCCGTTGGTGTTGGCGGGGTCGACCCGCTCCGGGGCCATCGCCATGTGGAAGTCGGTGCCCGGCTCCAGGCCGGTGGCGTCCGCGAGGGCGGCCGCGGCGGCGGCGGTGGTGCCCGGCGGGACGGTGGACTGGAGGATCAGCAGCGTCCCCCGGCGCAGCAGCGGCGCCACCGAGTCCATCGCGGAGTTGACGTAATCCAGGTTGGCCTGCTGGTCACCGGTGACCGGCGTCGGCACGCAGACGATCAGTACGTCCGAGCCGGCCAGCTCGCCCGGTTCGGTGGTGGCGCTCAACTGCCGTCTCACCGAAGCGAGTTCGGCGTCGCTCACATCCGGCAGATAGGAACTGCCGCGCGCCACCCGGTCGACCCGCTCGGCGTCCGTGTCCAGCCCGCGGACCGGGAGGCCCGCCGTGGCGAAACCGAGACCGAGCGGGAGACCGGTGTAGCCGAGTCCGACGATTCCCACGCGCAGGGTACGGCTCTCGATCTTCTCGTCGAAGACCTGTGCGCCGTCCCGCCCGTGAATCGCGGGAGCGATTACGCCAGTCATTGCAACCATGGGATTCTCCCTCTGAGTGCTATAAATAAAGGCCGTTGGCGTGATCAATTAGGCCAGTGGGCCGGGGGGACCACCCAGACCACTGCGGGGGAGACGGAGCAGACCAGATGGCCTGGTACCTGTCGGTCCAAGTGGACCGAGACTCGGCTGTACCGCTCACCGCGCAACTGCAGAACGCCATCAAGAGCCGGGTCGAGGACCGGGTTCTGCACCCCGGATCACGGTTGCCTTCGAGCCGTCAACTCGCCCTGGACCTGGGGCTTTCGCGCAGTGTGGTGGTCGAGGCCTACGAGCAGCTGATCGCCGAGGGATACCTCGACGCGGTCCGCGGCTCCGGCACCCACGTCGCGCGGAAACTGCCCGAGAGCGCCGGCGACACCTCGCTGCTGGATTCCCGTCCGGCGACAAGTGCCCGCTGGGACCTGCGGGTAGGCATCGCGAACCTGTCGAATTTCCCGCGCCAGGAGTGGCTCAACTCCTATACGAAGGTGCTGCAGAATGTCGGCCGGGAAGGCATGGACTACCCGCCGGTCGCCGGGATCGCGGAGTTGCGCAACGAACTCTCCGCCTATCTGGGCCGGGTCCGCTCGGTGCACACGGAGCCGGGACAGGTGATGGTCACCGCGGGCTTCGCCCAGGGCCTCGCGCTGCTGGCCGACTCCTTCCAGCGGCTCGGCATCCATGAACTGGCCATCGAGGAGCCGGGGCACAACGGGCAGCGCCGGTTCATCCTGGACACCGGGATAACCCCGGTCGGGGTGCCGGTGGACGAGGAGGGCCTGATCGTCGAGGCGCTGGAGCGCTCGGGCGCCCGCGCGGTCCTGGTCACCCCCGCGCACCAGTTCCCGACCGGGGTCATGATGTCGCCGGAGCGCCGCCGGCAGCTCCTGGCCTGGGCGCGGGCCCGGGACGGCTGGATCATCGAGGACGACTACGACGGCGAGTTCTGGTTCGACCGGGGGGCCAGGCCCACCGCGCTCCAGGAGGGCGACCCGGAGCGGGTGGTGTACGCGGGCACCACCAGCAAGGTGCTGGTGCCGGGCCTGCGGCTGGGCTGGCTGGCGATACCCCCGAAGCTGTACCCGCTGATGGAACGGGTCCGCTCCCGCCAGGACCAGGGCTCCGACACCCTCACCCAGCTGGCCTTCGCCGAGCTGATGCGCAGCGGGCTGCTGGACCGGCACCTGCGCCGGGTCCGCTCCCGCTACCGCTCCCGCCGCGAGGCGCTGGCGGCGGCCGTCCACGAGTCCCTGCCCGAGGCCCGGCTCATCGGCTGCGCGGCCGGACTGCACAGCTACGCCGTACTGCCCCCCGGCACCGACGAGGCGGCCGTGGTGCACGGCGCCCAGCGCCGCTCGGTCCTGGTCCGCAGCGGCCGGCAGTTCCGGTTCAGCGGGATGCCCGGCGCTCCGGGCCTGCTCCTGGGATACGGCTCGCTGCCCCTGACGGGCATCTCCGACGCCATCGAGGCGATCGGCGCCTCCTACCGCGAGGCCGCCCGGCGCTGAGGGCCGCGAGACCCGCCGCTACCGCTACCGCATCGATCGGCCGCGCGGGGCGGCGATCAGCTTCTGGGCCAGCGCCTTGTTCACCGCGTCGATGCGCGAGACGGCTTCCAACTTGTCGAAGATGTTGCGCAGATGACGCTTGACGGTGCCTTCCGTGATGCCTAGCCGGGCCGCGATCTGCCGGTTGCTCATGGCCTCCGCGACACACGTCAGCACCTCGCGCTCGCGCGGCGACACCGGCCCTGCGTCCTGCTCCTGGGTCTGGTAACCGCCCGACGTGTAACCCGAGCGCGGCACCAGGATGGTGATCTGGTCGTCCTCCCGCGCCGCGTTGCGCACCGCGCTGAGCAGCGCCGCGCGCGACACGCTCTTGTGCAGATAGCCCCGGGCGCCCAGCTGCAGCAGTTCGTGCACGAGCGGCTGGTCGTCGTACATGGTGAGGATGATGATGCGCAGGCTGGGGAAACGCTCCAGGAGCCCGCGTACGGCCGCCCTGGGGTGGTGGTCCGGCATCTCCACGTCGAGCAGCACCACGTGCGGCTGGTGACGCTCCACCAGCTCGACGAGGCCCCGTCCGCTGCTCGCCTCCGCCACGACCTGGAGGTCGTCCTCCGCGTTGAGCAGTTCGGCCAGCGCGGTGCGCAGCAGGGTGTGGTCGTCGGCCGCGAGGATGCGGATCAGTTCAGGTCGCGCGTTCAACGGAATCACCTGGAAGGTCCATCAGGGGGATCGTGATCGTGACCCGGGTGCCGACGGCATCGGGGACGCTGGTGAACAGGATGGTCCCGCCCAGGAGTTCGACCCGTTCGGTGGCGGACGCGATGCCGTTGGCCTTGCCCGCCATGGCGACCGCCGAGACGTCGAATCCCCGGCCGTCGTCCTCGATCAGGGCCTGCAGTTTGTACGGGGCGATGTCGATCGCCGCGAGCACGTGCTCGGCATCCGCGTGGGCCAGTGAGTTGCGCAGGCACTCCCGCACCACGAGGAACACCTCGTCGAGCACGTCCTGCGGGGCCCACTCCTCGCTGCCGTTGACCTGGATGCGCACCTTGGAGGGGGTGATCTCCATCGACTCCAGGAACGCGGTGAACGCCGACTCCAGCGTGCCCTCGCGGTCGGCCCGGCGCAGCTGGGTGACCAGGTCGCGGATGATCCCGAGCGATTCGGTGAGGGTGTCCTTGACGGAGCCGATCCGGGCGGCGACCTCGTCGGGTCTGGACTCCCAGGTCAGTTCGTGCAGCTCGATCCGGCGCAGGGCCAGGCTGACGTGGTTGCCCAGGTGGTCGTGGATCTCGCGGGCGAGCTGCCGCTGGGTGGCGGCGTTGACCTCGCGCACGGTGTTGAGCAGGTAGGTGTCGTGCCCCAGCGCGCCGGCCTCCAGCCGCCTGCCGATGCCCCGTTGCAGGGTGCGCACCCCGGCCTGGAACCCGTCGAACGCGGAGGGCGAGTTCACCATGGCCTTGCCGAGCGCGTCGAAGACGATGTCGAAGAGGAGCAGCCCGGCCCGGATGGAGTGCACGGCGTCGATGCCCTGTGTGGCGCGCTGCACCCCGAGCCCCGCCACCTGCTGGATCAGCGTGTCCCGCACGTCGGCCCGGCCGTGCTGCAGGCTGTCCGCGCAGTCCCGGATGATCCGCTCGGCCTGCAGCGCGCACGTATGCCAGGCGCCCTCATTCGCGACCAAGGGGCTTTTGATCTCTTCGAGCCGGCCCCGGTAGTCGGACAGTAATTCCTGAGTCCGAGCCAGAAGTTGTTCGGCTGTGTCGGATTCAATAAAACCTGAATGCATCATTAAAGAGCCCCCACCCTCACCAGAAACCGACCCTCGGATCATCATCGTACGGTTACGGCATGTCAACACGGCTCCTCCCGTCCCACATCCCGGACTCAGCCTTCCGGCGGCCATGAGAATGCGCTTACTCCGGCCCCGGGCATCGCCGTGGCGACGGATCCGACGTATCCGTCGGGGCAGTCCACGGCGTGTACGTACCACTCGACCGGATCGCCGGAACGGCGCGCACGACGCAGCCCGTCCACTCCCGGCTCACCGACGGAGACCGGGGTCCGAAGTCCGGTTCCGGCCGCTTTGCCCACCGCTTCGATCGCCGTCCACATTCGGAATCCGGTTATCCGGTCTTTTTTTCCCACCTCGGGCACCCGCCGCCAGTCGAACACCGGGCGGACCCGCTCGACGTCCACCCCGACCGGGCCCGGCGGTCCCGTCACACCCACCAGGGCGGCGGCCCCGGAGTGCGACAGGCTGAACCCGAGGTCCGGCCAGGGCCCGTCCACGAGCACCGGCCGGCCGCGGCCGCAGTCGCCGCACACCTCGGGCTCCGGGCAGCGCCGGGTGAATCGCGGCAGGTCCGGAGGGACGCCGAGGTATCCCGCGAGCACGGCGCGCAGGGCGAGATGCGCGCGGCGGTAGCGCCACCGCGCCACAGGGTGCCGGATCCGCGCCGCACGGGCGCGTTCGGCCGGGTCGAGGACCGCGTCCGCACCATCGGGCGGGACCCGGTCCAGGGAGACGGACCAGACATGGATCTCGTCCGGCGCGAGGACCGCGCGAGCCGGACTCAAGGACAGGGGCGTAAGGGTATGCATGACGGCTTCCCGGGGTCGGAAATGGACCAGGGCTGCCAACGGCCCGTTACGGGAAGCGGGGTGCCGGAAAGGACGGCGCCCGCCTGCTCACCAGCGAAGCGCGGGGGCGGGGCGGGCGGGGGGTCCACTTCGGCGGTGGTCCGGCGTACCAAGGGCGCAGCCGCCTCCCGGCCGGGGAGAACGGTCCGGGCGCACGGACACCGGTCACGGGGTGCGGGACCTGGGATTATTCGGAATCCGACCCACCGGTATTGCATGCCTCTTTAGTGGTAGCCATGGCTCATTTGCGGAACAGTCAGGGCGGACCGCTCATGCCTAGGCTCCTGGACATGCCTACGGCGACGATACGGCCACTGCCTGTGACTGCACCCAGTGGCCCGCAGCACGGAATTCCTCGAACTCCCCGGACTCCTCGAATTACTCGAACCAGTCGGATCGCTCGGATTTCCCGGCCTCTTCGGCTCTGCATCGAAGAATCGCGCCCCGCCGTTCTGGTGGCGTTTCAGCTCCGCTATTTCGCCGGAATAGCCCTGGCAATCGCATCGGGCCCGGACCTCGGCACCCGGTCCGTACTCCAGGCGGTATTCGGTTCCGTGGCATGGTTCGGCGCCATCTTCTACACGTACCTCTACAACGGGTGCATGGACTACCGGGAGGACCAGGTCAACGGCTCGGCCCGGCCGATAGCGAGCGGCCGGCTCTCCCGCCGCACCGCGCTGACCGTGGCCCGCTGCTCGGCCGCCGCCGCGCTGCTGTTCGCCGCGGCCGCCGGCCCCGGTCCGCTGGTGCTGTGCACGGCCATGCTGCTCCTCGGGCACGCCTACTCCTCGCCGCGCACCGCCTGGAAGAACCGGACACCGGCCGTGATGGGCGTGGTGTTCGTGTCCGGGCTGCTCACCTACGCCGCCGGTCCGCTCACTCTGGGCGTCCAGCCCCAGTCCCCGGCGCTGCTCCTGACGGCCCTCGCCATGTCCCTGTGGATGGCGCTGGTCGGGGCGGTCGCCAAGGACTTCTCCGACATCGCGGGCGACGCCGCGGCGGGCCGCCGGACGTGGGCGGTCGCGCTGGGCGAACGCCGCACCCGGGTCCTGGTCGCGCTGGGCGCCTGCACCGTCGGCGGCGGATTCGTCGCCGGAGCGCTGCGCTGGGCCCCGGAACAGCTGCCGACGGCGTGCGTGGTCCTGGTGGGCGGGCTCGCACTGTCCGCCGTGACGCTCGCGGGCCGCGCCACCGACAGCCGCCACGAACGGCGGCGCCCGTACCGCTACTTCATGGTCACGCAGCACTGCGCGCATCTGGCGCTGCTCGCCCAGGCCCTCGTCTGACCGGCACGGTCGTCCCCGGTCAGCGGCTCGTGACAGCCGCCCCGGCCATTCGGTTCAACACCCGTCCCCGCCCTGGAAACACAAAGGAACACCGCCCCCGTTCCAAAGGCACATTCAGCCACCACTCAAGTGCAACATACCGGCCGTACGGGGCGGTTGAGGTGATTTCATCACCGGAGAAAGCAACGGATCGCAAAAATGCGGTCCGGACCGCGGACTCCGGGAATGAAAGTGTCGCCGACGCCGGTGGAGAAATACTCGCGTAACGGTGGAGCGGAACGCGCTCCTCACCGTGTGTCAGCACCACGCCCCGGCCGCAGGAAGGAGACGGAAGACGATGACGAGCACCCGACTGGCACTCACATTCCCCGGCCAGGGAGCCCAGCGTCCCGGTATGGGCCTGCCCTGGACCCACACCCCCGGCTGGTCAGTGGTGGCGGAGGTCTCCGAGGCCGCGGGCCGGGACATCGAGACCCTGCTGCTGGACGCCGACACGGCGACGCTGCGGCGTACCGACAACGCCCAGCTGACCACCTTCACCCTGGCGCTGGTCGCCATGACGGAACTGCGCCGACAGCACCCGCTGGCCACCTTCCCCGGCGCGTGCGCCGGACACAGCCTGGGCGAGTACTCCGCGCTCGTCGCCGCCGGAATCCTGGACCCGCAGGACGCGGTGCGCCTGATCATGGCGCGCGGTGACGCGATGCGGGCGGCCTGCGAACGCACCGAGGGCACGATGGCCGCGGTCCTCGGCCTGGACACCGACCGGGTCCAGCAGGTGGTCGACGAGATCCACGCGACGGGCGGGCAGGTGTGGCTGGCCAACCTCAACTCCCCGCAGCAGACGGTCATCGCGGGCCGGACGGCCGACGTGGAGCGCTGCTCACAGGCGGCGCAGCGGGCCGGAGCGGTGAAGGTGGTGGCGCTGACGGTCGACGGCGCCTTCCACACCCCGCTGATGGCCGGGGCGGTCGAGCCCTTCACGGCGGCCCTGGCCACGGCCCGCTTCATGCCCGGCCATTCCGCGGTCGTCGCCAACGTGGACGCCCGCGCCCACCGGGGCGGCCCGCACTGGGCGGAGCTGCTGCGCCGCCAGCTCACGGCACCGGTCCGCTGGTCGGACACGCTCCACACGCTCACCGCGGAACTGGCCTGCGACCGCCTCATGGAGATCGGTCCGGGCCGGACCCTGACGGGCCTGGCCAAGGCCACCGTCCCCCGGGTGCCGCGCGACACGTTCTCGGACCCGAGGACCTCCCTGGTCCCCACCCCCGCCGTCTGAGAACAGCCGGGTGACGCGGAGGGCCGTCGAAAACCGCAGCAGCGGTTTCCGGCGGCCCTCCGCGTCGTCCGGTCAGCGACCGAACAGCGCGCGCACCCGCTCCGGTCAGCCGCCGAGCAGCCCGCGCACCCGGTCCGCCCCGACCGCGAGCAGCAGCGTGGGCAGCCGCGGCCCGGTGTCCCGGCTGACGAGCAGCCGGTACAGCAGCGCGAAGAACGACCGCTGCGCGACCTTCAGCTCGGGCGTCGGCTTGGCGTCGGGCTCAAGGCCGGCCAGCGTCTTCGGCACTCCGTAGACGAGCGTGGTCAGCCCGTCCAGCGACCAGTGCGAGTCGAGCCCGTCCAGCAGCAGCCGCAGCGACTCGCGGCCCTCGTCGTCGAGCGAGCCGAGCAGCTCCTTGTCCGGCTGGTCCCGGACGATGGTGCGGGCCTCGGCCGGGACCTGGGTGGTGATCCAGTTCTCGGCCCGGTCCAGCCGGGGCCTGACCTCGTCCAGCGAGGTCAGCGGGGACGAGGGGTCCAGCTCGCTGAGGATGCGCAGCGTCTGGTCCTCGGCCCCGGCGGTGATGTCCGCGACCGAGGCGAGGGTGCGGTACGGCAGCGGGCGCGGGGTGCGCGGCAGCTCACCGGCGGCCGTCCCGATCGCGCGGGCGTGCGCCGCGGCGTCGGCCGGCAGCACGGAGCCGTCGGCGACCTTGCGCTCCAGCGAGTCCCACTCGTCGTAGAGCCGCTGGATCTCCTGGTCGAAGGCGATCTTGAAGGACTGGTTGGGCCTGCGGCGCGCGTACAGCCAGCGCAGCAGCGGCGCCTCCATGATCTTCAGCGCGTCGGCCGGGGTCGGCACACCGCCCTTGGAGGAGGACATCTTCGCCATGCCGGAGATCCCGACGAACGCGTACATCGGCCCGATCGGCTGCACCCCGTCGAAGATCTCGCGGACGATCTGCCCGCCGACGACGAACGAGGAGCCGGGCGAGGAGTGGTCGACGCCGCTCGGCTCGAAGATCACGCCCTCGAACGCCCAGCGCATCGGCCAGTCGACCTTCCAGACCAGCTTGCCCCGGTTGAACTCCTTCAGCCGGACCGTCTCCGCGAAGCCGCAGGCCGAGCAGGTGTAGTTCAGCTCGGTGCTCTCGTCGTCGTACGACGTGACCGTGGTCAGGTCCTTCTCGCAGTTGCCGCAGTAGGGCTTGTACGGGAAGTAGCCGGCCGAGCCGCCGCTGCCGTCGTCCTCGCTCGCGGCGCCGGAGCCCGCCTCGGCCTCCAGCTCGGCCTCGTCGGCCTTCTTCTGCTGCGGCTTCCTGCCCTTGGCTCCCGCCGCCCCGTCCTTCTTGGTCCGGTAGCGGTCCAGGACGGCGTCGATGTCGGCGCGGTGCCGCATCGCGTGCAGGATCTGCTCGCGGTACGTCCCCGCCAGGTACTGCTCCGTCTGGCTGATTCCGTCGTACTCGACGCCCAGCTCGTCCAGCGACGCCAGCATGGCGGCCTTGAAGTGCTCGGCCCAGTTCGGATGAGCGGAACCGGCCGGGGCGGGCACCGAGGTCAGCGGCTTGCCGATGTGCTCCGCCCACGACTCGTCGATCCCCGGGACACCGTTCGGCACCTTGCGGTACCGGTCGTAGTCGTCCCAGGAGATCAGGTGCCGGACGGTGTACCCGCGGCGGCGGATCTCGTCGGCGACCAGGTGCGGGGTCATGACCTCGCGGAGGTTGCCCAGGTGGATCGGGCCCGACGGGGAGAGGCCGGAGGCGACGACGACCGGTTTGCCAGGCGCACGACGCTCCGATTCGGCGATGACCTCGTCCGCGAAGCGGGAGACCCAGTCGGTCTCGGTGCTGCTCTGACTCTGAGCCACGGTCGGCACGTCCTTCTCTCTTGTAGGACTCATAGGGGCAGGGGCCATTCTCCCAGGTACCGCCCACAGCGCGAAAACGGCTTTGCACCCCGTGGGATACTTGACGTCATCCCCTGTACTCCTACGGAAACGGCAGCCAGCTGATGGCCTCGGTCAATTCCCTCGCTTCCACGCTCCAGCAGCAGCTGGCGGACGCCCTGACGGCAGCCCTGCCGGATGCCGGTACCGCGGACCCGCTGCTGCGCCGAAGCGACCGGGCCGACTTCCAGGCCAACGGCATCCTGGCGCTCGCCAAGAAGCTCAAGGGCAACCCGCGCGAGCTGGCCGCCCAGGTCACGGCCGCCCTCCCGGCGAGCGAGCTGATCAAGGACATCGAGGTCTCGGGCCCCGGCTTCCTGAACATCACGCTCTCGGACAAGGCGATCACCGAGACGCTCGCCGCCCGTGCCGCGGACGGCGAGGACCGGCTCGGCGTCCCGTACAACAGCGCCGCGGGCACCACCGTCATCGACTACGCCCAGCCGAACGTCGCCAAGGAGATGCACGTCGGTCACCTGCGGTCCGCCGTGATCGGTGACGCGATGGTCCAGATCCTGGAGTTCACCGGCGAGTCCGTCGTCCGGCGCCACCACATCGGTGACTGGGGCACCCAGTTCGGCATGCTCATCCAGTACCTGATCGAGCACCCGCACGAGCTGGACCACAAGGACGACGAAGCGGGCAGGGCCGACGGCGAAGCCGCCATGTCGTCGCTGAACCGGCTCTACAAGGCCTCCCGGGCGCTCTTCGACTCCGACGAGGAGTTCAAGGCGCGCTCGCGGGACCGGGTGGTCGCGCTCCAGGCCGGTGAGCCGGAGACGCTCGCCATGTGGCAGCGGTTCGTCGACGAGTCGAAGATCTACTTCTACTCCGTCTTCGACAAGCTCGACATGGAGATCAGCGACCCCGACATCGTCGGTGAGTCCGGCTACAACGACATGCTGGAGGAGACCTGCCGGATCCTGGAGGAGACGGGCGTCGCCGTCCGCTCCGAGGGTGCGCTCTGCGTCTTCTTCGACGACGTGCTGGGCCCGGACGGCAACCAGGTCCCGCTGATCGTCAAGAAGACGAACGGCGGCTACGGCTACGCCGCGACCGACCTCTCCGCGATCCGCGACCGGGTGCGGAACCTCAAGGCGGACAGCCTGCTGTACGTGGTGGACGTGCGGCAGTCCCTGCACTTCAAGATGGTCTTCGAGACGGCCCGCCGGGCGGGCTGGCTGAGCAACGGCGTCAAGGCGCACCAGCTGGCGTTCGGCACCGTCCTCGGCAAGGACGGCAAGCCGTTCAAGACCCGTGAGGGCGTCACCGTCAAGCTGGAGGACCTCCTCGACGAGGCGGTCGAGCGGGCGACGGCCGTGGTCCGGGAGAAGGCCGAGAAGGTCGGCCTGTCCGAGGAGGAGATCGTCGAGAACGGCCGGTACGTCGGCATCGGCGCCGTGAAGTACGCCGACCTGTCGACCTCCGCCGTGCGGGACTACAAGTTCGACCTGGACCAGATGGTGGCGCTGCACGGCGACACGTCGGTCTACATCCAGTACGCGTACGCGCGTGTCCGGTCGATCCTGCGCAACGCCGGCGAGGCGAAGCCGGTAGCACACCCGGAGCTGGAGCTGGCCCCGGCCGAGCGGGCGCTCGGTCTGCACCTGGACCAGTTCGGTGAGGTGCTGTCCGAGGTGGCGGCAAGCTACGAGCCGCACAAGCTGGCCGCGTACCTCTACCAGCTGGCCTCGCTCTACACGACGTTCTACGACCAGTGCCACGTCCTGAGCGAGGACAACCCGGCCGAGGTCGTCGAGAACCGGCTGTTCCTGTGCGACATCACCGCCCGCACCCTGCACCGGGGCATGGCGCTGCTCGGCATCAGGACCCCCGAGCGGCTCTGAGCGCCACACTTTCCGTACGGGGCCGCTGACACCTCCTGACCCGGAGTGCTGTCAGCGGCCCTTCGTGCGTCCGGGCCGGGCACGGTCCCGGCACGGTGATGCCTCAGGAGGGCGAAACGCCTACCCCTGTGACGTCGGCGCCGATGTCGCACCAGGTAGTGGAGGTCCCGCCGGACACCGCTCGGTTGCCGAAGTGCCGGTAGGTGCCGTAACCGGCCTTGTAACAGTCGATGAACTCGGTGAACGCCCCGCCCGTACAGCTGACGGAGGCGCCGTGGTGTCCCCCGCTCCCGGTCAGGAGCTTGGGGGTGCTGCAGGAGAGCCCGGCCGGGGCTGCTCCGGCGGTCGGGGCCAGGCCCAGCAGCCCCCCGCCGGCCAGCGCGAGAGATGCGGCGACAGCTGCGACGCGGTGGTGACTACGCACGTTCGTCTCCTCTGAGGATCGGGCAGAAGCGATCGGTCCGATTCAGCCTGATCGACTTCAGGACCCGTCCACCAGATCGCCCGGACCAACTGGCCGAAAGCCGCATACCGTTCCAGGCGGGACGAAACGATCCCCGGCGGGGGCCGGTGCCACCGGAGACGGCCGGAGGCCTGGGCCGGGACCGCGTCACGGTCCGGCGCCGGAGCCCCGGAACCACGAAAGGAGTGACGGGCGGTCAGCCGAAAACCGATTACGGACAGTCATTCGACGACGGCGTACTCACCGCGCAGAGTCACCACTGCCGTACCACCGGGCGCGCAGTCGTACTACTCGGGCCGCCCGAGCGCCCACCCGGACACGTCGGACAGCCGCCCGCGCCACAGCGGCAGCCGCAGCGGAGCCGTACCGCCGAACACCAGGGTGGCGTCGCGCAGATGGATCCAGCGGGGCAACTGCTGACTGTCCTCGCCGCCTCGGAGCTCCTGGATGCCCTGGTCCACCGTCTCGGGGAACGCCGCGATGAGGTTGGCGCCCTCGCCCTCGACCTGCCGCAGACTCCTGGACCACTCGGCCTTCCAGGCCTCGTGCCCGATCACGTCACCGTGCAGCACCCCGGCCGGGATGGTCAGCGTGAGCGGCAGACCGGAGCGCGTCTCCCGGTCGAGGAGCTGGATCAGCAGCTGGAGCTGGAGATCGGGCACCGCCTCGGTGATCACCGCGGTCGAGTCCGGTGCGAGATCGACGGACTCGTTCATGGGCTTGTTCCCTTCGCAGCACTGTCTGGTCCCGCTCCCCTGCCCCGAGAAGACCGTCGCACGCCTCAGAACGGACGGCCACCCGTACGGACCAATTTCGGATACACCGCAACAGGCCGGGTACACGCAGCGAGGACCGGCCACCGCGCCATTTCCTCAGGGGTGAACCACATGACCGCACAAGGCATCGCGCCCGAACTCCCCGAACTCCCCGAACTCTCCGTCGAGGACGCCCGCTCGGAGCCCGCGCCCCCGCCGCTGCGGGCCTCGGAGGCCCGCGAGTCCGCCGCCGCCTTCGTCGCACGGCTGAGCCCGGCGCCGTCCGCCCGCGCCGTCCAGAACCTGGTCCTGCTCGTCTCGGAGCTGGTGACGAACGCCATCCGGTACGCCGGAGGCGTCACGGCCCTGTCGTTCGGGGCCGACCACCGCGCGCTGCACGTACGGGTCGTCGACCCCAGCCCCGCCCATCCGCAGTGCCGCGTCCCGGACCTGACCGGCCAGTCGGGCGGATTCGGCTGGCCGATGGTCCTCCGGCTGTCCAGCAGCGTCACCGTCCACCGCCACGGCAACCAGGGAAAGACCATCCTGGCGACGCTGGCCCGCTGACCGGCCCACCGGCCACGGGCGAGGAGGTCACAGGAAGCGGCGGAACGGCACGACCGACGCTTCCCGGAGCCGCTGCACGACCGACCGCCGCTTCCACCGGCCGCCCTTGATCAGGGCACTCGACTCCAGGTCCTGATCGAAATGGCCGTCGAGCGTCGCGGTGAACGTGCGGTCCATCACGGCGAGCATCACTTCCTCGTCGTGGTCCAACGAGCGCCGGTTGAAGTTGGTCGAGCCGATCAGCGACGCGACGCGGTCGACGGTGATCGCCTTGGTGTGGATCATCGTCGGCTGGTACTGGAAGATCTTCACCCCGCAGGCGGTGAGGTCCTCGTAGTGGAGCTGTCCGGCCAGCTGGCAGACCCGCTTGTCGGTGTGCGGCCCCGGCAGCAGGATCTCCACCTCCACCCCGCGCCGCGCGGCGGCACAGAGCAGCTCCACGAAGTACGCGTCGGGCGCGAAGTAGGCCGTGGTGAGCCGCACCCGCTCCTCGGCGGATTCCAGTACGACGCGGAGCAGCGTCTGCATGTCCTGCCAGCCGAAGCTGGCCGAACCGCGCACGACCTGGACGACCGCCTCCCCGCACTGCCGCGTCCGCAGGAACCGGTCGCGGTCGTCGAACAGTTCCTCGTGGCACTCGGCCCAGTTCTGCGCGAACGCCGCCGCCAGTCCGTCCACGGCCGGTCCGCGCACCTGTACGTGGGTGTCGCGCCACTCGTTCTCGTCGCGGGCGTCCCCGCACCACTCCTCCGCTATGCCGACGCCCCCGGTGAACGCGGTGTCCTCGTCGACCACGAGGACCTTGCGGTGGCACCGGTGGTTCTGCTTCAGCGGTGAGAGGTAGAGGGGCTTGCGGAACCACGCCACCTGGACGCCCGCCTCCTCCATCGCCGCGAGCTGGTCCTTCTCGATCAGCCGGCTGCCGAACCCGTCCAGCAGCAGCCGGACCCTGACCCCGGACCGGGCCCGGTCCGCCAGCGTCCGGGCGAACTCCCTGGCTATGTCGCCGCGCCAGTAGACGAAGGTCACCATGTCCACGGTGTGTTCGGCGCCCCGGATGCTCTCCAGCATCGCGGCGAAGATCGCGTCGCCGTTGCGGAGCGGGACCACCTCGTTCCCCTCGGTCGCGGCGATCCCGATGAGCCGTTCCAACCGCCGCCGCAGCCTGAGCGCGCGTTCGGCGAGGAGCTCGGTCTCCGGCTCCTCAGGGGCATCGACGGCGGAGGAACCGGACGGCTCGGGGCCGACGCGCTCCGGTCTGCCCTCCATGGTGCTGGTCATACGTCTCCTCGACGGTCGTCACTGGGCGGTTGCCGGCCCGCCGCTCCCCGCGGAAGCGGCCCCCGCGCACCTTCCCACGACTCCGTCGTCCAAGCGTTCGCCCTCCTGTGACGGTTCAGACAGCGCCCAGGAGCCCGAGCACCTTGCGGACCGCCTCGACCACCGGCTCCCCGACCGTCGACACGGTGGCCGCGATCCCGGCGACCGCCAGCAGCGCGCGGTGCCGCTCCTCCGGTGCCTGCGGCGCGCCGTCCGCACCGGTGAGGGCGGGCAGGTTCTCGTCGAGCGCGCGGGCGCTGACGGGCGGGAGCTGCGCCCGCAACTCACCGACCAGCCTCAGCAGTTCCCGTACCGCCTCCTGCAACTCGGGCGAGCCGGAATCGGCGGCGGGCGGGGCGAAGTGGTTGTTCTGGATGCCCGTGTTGCCCGAGCCGCCGTACATGTTGACGTTGTCGCCACTCATGAGTTCGCAATCCCCACGTTCCCGGTTCCGCCGTACATGTTGACGTTGTCCCCGAAGTGGTAGATGTGGGGACTCGCGCTGATGCTCTCCACCCGCACGGTGAACTCCGCCTCCGGATGGTCGATCGCGTGCGCGATCCGGCCGACGAGCTGGATCAGCTGCCCCGGATCGCGGCTGGTCACCATCGCCGTGGACGGCCCCGACGTCTCGACGGCCAGCACGAAGTGCGAGGGCGCGGAAAGTACCGTCATCAGCTCGATCAAGTAGTAGATCAGCCCGCCGACCGTACCGAGCCAGACGATCGTGATGAACGGACCCCCGCTGCTCTCACCCCGCCCGATGGAAGCCACCGTGTCCACCAGCAGGATGAGCACGGTCATACCGACCGCGATCGCGAGCGTCAGCGCCACGCGCTTGCAGAAGAGCGCGATGGCCTCCTTGCGGCGCGGACGCAGCACGAAGGTGAACACCCGGGCGATGTTCTCCAGCGGGTACGCGGCCGGCCCGACCCACAGCAGCCGCTTGCCGACCCTGAGATCCACCGCGTGCACGAGGGGCGGCGGAGGCGCACCCATGGGGCGCGGCGGTACGGCCGGTGGCTCCATGACTCCCCCTCGAATGATCAGCTCGGCGCGAAGGACCAATTAAGCGCCGCGCGCCCGGTCAACGCAAGTCAAAATCATTCAACGACACGTCGGTGTCCGGGAGTTGGCGGAAATCCACCCTCCCAGCCGAGTTTCCCGTCGAGGCGCAGGCTCGCACCGTCCTGGGCGCCATCGGTCACGGCGAACGCATCGACACCATCCGGGCCAGTTGGACGTCCTGGCGGGGCAGGGCCATCGAGCCCGTCATCCGCGAAGCCCTGTGGCGACTCGGCTCCGACGACGGGCAGCTGCCCGCGGGCACCGATGCGATCGGCGGCTACTGGACCCGCACCAACGACCCGGAGATCGACATCGTCGGCGCCGACCGCGCCCCCATCGCCAAGAAGATCACCCTCGTGGGTTCGGTCAAGTGGCTGGAGAGGAAACCCTTCGACGACCGCGACCTCGCCCGCCTCGTCACCCACCGCTCCCGGCTTCCGGGCGCCGACGACACCACCCCCTTGCTCGCCGTCACCCGCAACGGCTGCACCGCCGACGTCCCCAGCCTCACACCCGAGGACCTACACCACGCCTGGACCTGATTCCGTGACCGGCGGTGCGGACCGCCGCCGAGCCCGCCCCCGGCGGCGGTCCGCACCGCACCCCGGCCCCCTACGAAGGTGCCCGCAAGGCGTCGACCGGTTCCATCCGGGCGGCGCGCAGCGACGGGTAGAGGCCGGCGAGCAGGCCCACGAGGGCTCCGGCGAGCGGGGCGCCGAAGGCCAGGCCCAGGTCCAGTACCGGCGTCCACTGCTTGACCACGGCGACGCACACCACGACCGTGATGCCCAGGGCCGCGCCGACGATGCCGCCGAGCAGGCCGATGGTCGTCGACTCCAGCAGGAACTGGCCCGCCACCTGCCGCCTCGAAGCCCCCAGGGCGCGGCGCAGGCCGATCTCCCCGACCCGTTCCATCACCGTCACCAGGGTCACGTTGGCGATGCCGATCGCGCCCACCACGAGCGAGACCAGGCCGAGGACGAGGAAGAGGCCGTTGACGTCGCTCTGAACGCCGTCGCGGGCCTTGGACAGGTCGGGCGGTGCCTCGACGCCCAATGCGTCCTGGTGCCCGGGCGCCAGGGCGATCGGTGCCTGGCGCGCCACCTGCCGGGCCGCGCCCATCGCGGTGTTGACCAGGACGAGGTCGACGTCGCGCAGGGCGAGGCGGTCCGCGGCGACGGTCGGCGGGAGTATCACGGCGGTGGACAGGCGCCGCTCGCGCTTGATGCCGCCGAGGATCCCGATGACGGTGTACGACTGGCCCTGGAAGAAGACCGCGGGCGCGTCCTCCACCCGGCTGATGCCGAGCAGCTTCGCCGCCTGGTCACCGAGCACGGCCACCTGGTCGCGCCGGTCGATGTTGCCGGTGTCGTAGAACCGTCCCGCGGTCATCGTGCCGCGTACGGCGGCGGGCAGTCCGTCCGAGGCGGCGACGACGGCCAGGGTCTGGCCGGAGGCGTCGCCGGGCGCGTTCACGTCGTTGGACCGCACCTGGACGCTGTTGGTCTCGGCGGAGTCCGCGAGCGCGGCGACCGACTCCACACCGGCGAGGCGCCGGACCGCGTCGGTGCCCGACCATCGCACCAACGGCCCGTCGCCGTTCTCGCCCGGTGGTGCCGCCGGCACCTTCACGGCAACCGAGGTCGCAGTGAGCGCGTCGAACCGTCCGACGATCTGGTTGCCCGCGGTGGACGCCACCCCGATGGTGATGACGAGCGTGGTGATGCCGAGCACGGTGCCGAGCGTGGTCAGCGCGGACCGCACCGGGCGGGCGAGGATACCGGCGAGGGCCTCCGTCCACAGGTCCCTGGGGTCCATCCAGGGACGGGCCGTACGCGCTCCGTCCACCGCGGCCGCCCCCGTCGCCGGCACGGCCGGGGCGCTTCCCGTACGCGTCACGTGGTCTCCAGGGTGAGGCCGCCGTCGGTGATCCGGACCCGCTGCCCGGCCCGGCGGCTGACCGCTTCGTCATGGGTGATCAGGACCAGGGTCATGCCCTGGGCGCACAGGTCGTCGAAGAGCTCCAGGACCGACAGGGTGTTCTCGCTGTCCAGGTTTCCGGTGGGCTCGTCACAGAGCAGCAGCGCCGGGTCCCCCATCAACGCCCGTGCGATGGCGACGCGTTGGCGCTCGCCGCCGGACAGCCGGTCGGGCCTGAAGCCCGACCGGTGTCCGACCCCCACCCGTTCCAGCGCCTGGCGCGCCCGTTCCGTACGGCTGGCCCGCCCGCGCCCGGGGCGCGGTCTGCGGTACGCCTCCGCCAGCATGACGTTCTCGTCCACCGTCCGGTACGGGAGGAGGTGGAAGGACTGGAACACGAAGCCGATCCGGCTGCCGCGCAGCGCGGTGCGTTCGAGGTCGCCCAGCGTCGTGGTCTCCACTCCGTCCAGCCGGTACGAGCCCGCGGTGGGCCGGTCGAGCAGGCCCAGCGTGTTGAGCAGCGTCGACTTCCCGGACCCGGAGGGCCCGACGATCGACAGGTGCTCTCCCCGTCGTACCGTCAGATCCACGCCGCGCAGGGCGTGCACGGGTGGTTCGGTGTCGAAGGTCCGCCGCACGCCGGTGAGTTCGATGACCGTGTCCCGGGCGCTGCCGCTCTGCGGTGCGTCCCCTTCGACTGCCGGAGCGGCAGCCGTCACCGGGCGTATCACTTGCCGACCACCACCGCGTCGCCCTGTTTCAGCCCGGCGCCGTCCGGCTTCACCTCGACGAGGCCCGACGCGGAGAGCCCGACGGTGACCCGTACGTCCCTCACGCCTGTGCCCCGCAGGACCTGCACCCGGGCCTTTCCGTCCGCCGAGGTCCGGACCGCGGCGAGCGGCACGGTCAGCACCTTGCCGTCGGAGTCGCCGATCTTGATGGTCACCTTCACCGAGGCCCCGGCCTGTCCGGCCATCGGGCCGGGGTCGGGTACGGAGATCCGCAGCTGGACCGGGGCACCGGGGTTGGATCCGGAGGCGTCGGCGGCTCCGCCGTCGCCCTCACCCGTTTCGGACCCGGCGCCCTCCGTGGCCGTCCCGGCGGAGGCTTCCTGGCCGCCGCCGTCCTGCGGTGCCGGGGCCGCGGCGTCGGCGCCCAGCGCGGCCACGGTGCCGTGCGCCTTCTCGCCCCCGTTCGTCGTCAGGTCGACGGCCATGCCCTTCCTGAGCAGTTCCGCGTCCGAGCCGGGGACGACCGCCTGCACCACCAGGTCGGAGCTGGTCACCGTGCCGATCTGGCCGGACGGTACGTCCCCCGTCTTCACGGTCACCTTGTCCAGCCGTACGGGCAGCTTCGGGAAGAACACGGCCTCTCCGGCCGGGACCTTCGTACCGTAGGAGGCCTGGAACGTGCTGAGGGCGTCGTTCGCCATGTCCAGTGACTTCTGGGCGGACTTGAGCTGGATGCCCCGGACCTTCTTGTCGGTACTGCTGTCGGTACTGCTGTGGGTGCTGCTGTCGGTGCTGCCGGCCGCGCCACTGCCTGTACTGCTGTCGGTGCCGCTGCCCGTGCCGCTGCCCGTACTGCCGTCCGTGCCGCCGTCCGTGCTCCTGGCCGTGCCGGTCTTCGGGGCCGGATGGGTCGAGCCGGCGCCTGCGGCCGTCGTGGTGAGGAGTGCCTCCTGGGCGGAGGACACCGACTGCTGCAACGTGCCCAGCTGCTGCTGCTCGTCCGGACTGGGCTGCTGCGCCTGGTACCCCTTGTGCGTGTACCAGCCGGTGACCGCGGCGGCCGTGCCCTGGCCGAAGGTCCCGGTGACGCCCCCGGGCTCGAACCCGAGCCGCACCAGGGCCTTCTGGAGCTGCTTCACGTCATCGCCCGTCATACCGGGGCCCATGGCGCGGTACATCGGCACGGTGCCCTGCAACGCGAGTACCGGGCGGCCGTTGACCGTCATCAGGACGTCGCCCTCCTTGACCTCGGCACCGGAGACCGGCGCCTTCGTGACCCGCTGTTCCGCGCCCTCACCGCCCGCGGTCGCGGCGGTTCCGGTGCCCACGGCACCGGCCAGCGAGAGGGGCTCGGGCGAGTCGAACTCGACGGATCCGGTCGTCACCACGGTCGCGGTGAGGGACTGCCGCTGGACGGCGACGGTCACCGGGCCGGCCTTGGGCGCGCTGCGCGCGGCGGCGGCGTCGGCGGGCGAGTGCACCTGGCTTCCGGCGACCCAGCCGCCCGCGCCGACCAGGACGACCGCGCCTATCACCGCGCCCAGTTGCTTGCGCGTGCTGAGCCGGTTCACGCGCCGTCCCCCCAGTACGGGTGGGCCTTCTCCTTGGGGTAGTACGCGGCCCGGAAGGCCTTGCCGCACTCCAGGTCCTTCAGGGCGACGTCGATGTCCTTGGTGAGGAGCGGCAGCGCGGCCTCGCTGCTCAGCTGGTGGTGCTCGGGCAGCTTGGCCGTCCGGTCGAGGCGGACCATGGTGGACATGCCGGTCGGCTGGGTGGTGGAGACCGGGATGCCCTGGCCCCGCAGGCAGGTGGCGTACTGCTGGGCGAGCTGCACGAGCTGGGTGTCGCCGTTGAGCGCGAGCCCGTTCGTGCGGTTCGTCTCCTCCCTGTTGGACTGCTCCTTCTTCGCCGCGGCGGCGCTCTGCTCCGGTCCGTACGCCTTGACCCTCGCCACGGCCGTGCAGCCGCGGGGCTTGTCCAGCACCGTCTTGTCGGTGGTCTTGGGGGGTACGCCGTTCAGTGCGGCGTCGTACGCCTTCAGCTGGGCGGGGGTCATTCCCTTCTCGTCGTCGTCGGCCGGGGTGACGGTCTTTCCTCCGACCCGGCCGCCCGCGTTACTGAAGGGGGCCTTGGGGTCATTGGGGTAGGCGTCGGCCGCGTACATGCCGAATCCGTACTTCTGCCGGAACTTCTTCGACACCGCGTAGTCCTCCCCGTCCATTCCGGCGAGGGGGTCATCGGTGGACGGCGCCACCACGTGCGGGGTGTAGGTGAAGCCCTGCTTCTTCATGCAGGCCGCGAGGGCGTTCTCCAAGATGTACGTCTTCTTGACCTCGTCGCTCGTGCCGTCCGGGACCGCGAGCTGCCCGGAGCCGTCGGCCGCGGGCGTGCCGTCCGCCGCCGCGGAACCGGCGTCCGGGGCGGCCTTGTCGTCCGAACCGCCGCAGCCGGTCGCCAGCGGCAGCATGGCGACCGCCATGGCCGCGATCAGGGAGTCGCGCACCGCTCTTTTAGACATGTACATGCCATTCTCCTGTTCAGGGGGTGTCTCCGGCTGTCGGCCGTCGGTGGCCGGTCGCCCGTGGTGTGGGGTCTGCGAGGCCGGCGGCTCAGCCGCCGCCGGTCGGCTCGACGGCGTCGAAGAGCCGGTAGTCGGTGGCCAGTTGGGTCAGCACGCGCTTGTTCGGCACGGTGCCCTCCAGGTCCCGTCTGCCCTCGCTGCGGGGGCTGGAGATCAGCTGCACCGTCCAGCCGCCCGAGGTCAGGTAGGACAGGCCCCAGGCGTACCCGACACCCGGGGCCCGCATCCGGGCGGGCAGCTTGTCCATCTGCATGTAGTACTCCAGCACGGCGTCCCCCGTACGCGTCCGGAGAGCCGAGCACCTGGTCAGTCGGCCGCCCCAGGGACTGGTGAGCAGCCGGCCACGTCCGTCCTGGCACCGCCAGATCTCCGCCGGGGGCGCGAGCGGTGCCGCGGACCGGGCGACCGTCACATAGAGGCTGGTCACGAGCCCCGTCCTGTCGGTCATCCGGAAGTACCCGGGCCGCGGGGGCCGCGCCGGCTCGATGGTGCCGGCCGAGGCGGGGAGGATCGACCGCAGGAGCTCGGGCGAGGGATACCAGGCCGAGGGCTCCGCGGCGGGCAGCGGCTGCCGGTTCTCCTGTGTCACCGGTGCGAGCAGCCCGTATCCGCCGACCGCCACGACCACCGCCATGACCGCGGTACCCAGCGCGGCACCGATCCGGCGCCTGCGACGGATGCGGGCACCGCGCGCGACAGCGCCCGGCACCAGATCAGGCATGGGCGGCTCCGGTCCGGTGTCCAGCTCGCCCAGCGCATCGGCCAGGGCGAACCCGTGCTCGTCGCCGCTCCACTTCTCCGCCATGCTCAGCACCCCGCCTTCGGATAGCCAATTCCCGCGCCTCTGCCCATGCCGTCGCCGCTCCCGAGCTGCGCCGCGAGCGGTGTGTCGCCCAGGACGCGGCGCAGCGTGGCCAGCCCCCGGGAGGTCTGGCTCTTCACGGTGCCGGTGCTGCACCCCAACGCCGCCGCGGTCTCCTCCACGCTCTGGTCGTGCCAGAACCGCAGCACGAGCACCGCCCGGCCGCGCGCCGGCACCTGCCGCAGCGCGGCCAGCAGCATCAGCCGCAGGTCCGGATCCTGCGCCGGGGCCGCCACGTCGTACTCGTGAACACTGGAGCGCTCCCACCAACGCCGCCGGCGGGTCTCGTCCACGAACGTCCGGAACAGCACCTTGCGGGCGTAGCTGTCGGGCGAGTCCATCCGCACCCGGCGCCACACGGCGTACAGCTTCGCCAGCGCCGTCTGCGTCAGGTCCTCGGCGAGATGCCAGTCACCGCACAGCAGATACGCCGAGCGCCGCAGGTAGGCCTGCCGGCTGCGCGCGAACTCGTCGAACTCGACGGGGGCACCGGCGAGGTCGCCGATGTCGGAGGCGCTCGGTCCGTCCGGCGCCCGCGTCACCGGCCACCTCCGCCCGGCACCGGCGCGGTGCGCGGTGAGAAGTACTTCATGCCGTACTGACGTGGTGACCCGCGCGGGAGGTTGTCATCGATTCAGAAATACTTTCGCACCAGTCCTCCTCGGACATCCAGGGCCCGGCCGTCACACCTCCCTGCGGAACAGGCACCAGACCACCTTGCCGGGACTGCGCTCCCCCACACCCCACCCGTCGGAGTACGCCGCGACGATGAGCAGCCCCCGCCCCGACTCCCCGGCGGGCTCCCGCGCCACGGGCGTACCGTCACCGCTGTCGTGCACCTCCATCCGCAGCAGCCTCCCCGCCTCCTGGAGCAGCAGCCGCACCCGGTACCCGCGCCCCGGCGGCACCCCGTGCACCAGGGCGTTGGTCGCCAGCTCGCTCACGCACAGCAGTACGTCGTCGGCCCGCGCCCCGTACCCCCAGTCATCGGCGGCGGCCCGCACGAACTCCCGCGCCGCCCGCACCGATCGGCGCTCCCGCCGGTAGAACCGCTCGCGCAGGAGCACGAGTTGCGTCGTCTCGTTCATGAGACGAGAGTCACAGTCCGTGACTAGGCTGTCGCCCTACGCGAGGCCGTACACATTTCTTGTACGGGCCGATCATGCGTGAAGTACGGACGAGAGTGGGGAGTGGGGCCGCATGCACCCCAGGAATCGGCAGCGCAAGAACGCGTCGGCAATGAAGCTCGTAGGAGCACTGGTCGCCCAGTTCCGCAGAACGGCAGGGCTGACGCAACGCCAACTGGCCGACCGCTCCAACACCCAGCCGGAAACCATCGCCTCCATCGAACAGGGCCGCCGCGCCCTTCTCCCGCCACTGGCCTGCGTCCTGGACGACATCCTGGAGACGAAGGGAGCGCTGGGCACGGCCCTGGAGTACATGCCGGAGGTCGACCTGATCCCGGCGTGGGCCGAGGAGTACATGGACCTGGAACGGATGGCGCTGGCGCTGTCGTTCTTCGCGAATCAGGTGCTGCCCGGCCTGTTGCAGACGGAGTCGTACGCACGGGCCGTCTTCGGCAGCCGCGTTCCCGCGTTCAGCCCGGAGGAGATCGACGCCCACATCAGCAACCGACTGGAGCGTCAGGAGATCATGCGGCGCAAACTCCCGCCCACCACGAGCTTCATCATCTCCGAGGCGATCGTGCGGGCACCCTTGGGCGGCGCCGCCGTGCATGAGGAGACCCTCCGTCACCTGCGCGCATGTGCCGATCTCCCAGGAATCACGCTCCAGATCATGCCGCTGGACCGAGCCACCCACGCGGCTCTGGACGGCCCGTTCGTCCTGCTGGAAACACCGGACTACCAGCACCTCGCCTACACCGAGACACAGCGCGGCAGCCAGCTCATCTCCGACCCCGACGAGGTCAGTATCCTCGGGCAGAAATATGCGATGCTGCGAACGCAGGCCCTCAACACCGAGGAAACGAAGGACCTGCTGGACCGGCTGCTAGGAGAGTTATGAGCACCGCATACACGTGGTTCAAGTCCAGCTACAGCGGCAGCGAGGGCGGCGAATGCCTCGAAGTAGCCTACGACTGGCGGAAATCCAGCTACAGCAGCGAACAGGGCGGAGCCTGCGTCGAGGTAGCCGCACACCCCCTCGCCGTACACGTCCGCGACTCCAAGAACCCCGAGGGCCCCGCGCTCACCGTCGCGCCCACCAGCTGGGCGGCGTTCACCGAGCACGCAGGGAGCTGACGGGCCGACTGTCAGTGGGGGCGCCTAGGGTTTTGGGATGGCGACGCTTCCGAATCCTCTGCGCTCCCCGGCCGCTGCCGGGCTCGAACTCCCGCCCGGCAGACTCGTGGACGACACGGTCGGCGGCACGTGGACCGAACCCCTGCTCTGGTACGGGGACGAGTCCGCGTCTCCTGGATCGTGGGCGGCGATGCGTGCGTCGGGGCGGCCCGTCGGACTGCTGCCGGTACTGATCGACGGCGGGATGCGCACCCAGTGGCCCGAGCGCTGGGACCTCGCCCCGGCCCGGACGACGTACGCCGGGGATCATGACGCCGAGGACGTACTGAGCGAGTCGTGGGAGGCCTACGCAGAGGACGAGCTGAACGACGCACCGGCCGACTGGCCGGGCCTGGCTCCCGTGCCGGCCGAGGCAGGCCCCGACACCCCGGACGGCCTGGCGGCCGAGATCGCGGACCAGCTGACCGGGATGGACTTCTCACCGGCCGGAATGCGGGCGGGGCTGGTGCCCGCGCGGCGCAGCGCGGACATACCGGCGGCGATCGGCTGGTCGGGACCGCTCAACCACGAGAACGACGTGGCCCGGCTCTGCGCGGTCCTGCGCTCCTGGGAGGACCGCTTCGGGGCCCGGGTCGTGGTGCTCGGCTTCGACACGATGATCGTCTCCGTGAGCCGCCCGCCGACCACACCCGCGGAGGCCGAGGCACTGGCGGCCGAACACTTCGCGTTCTGCCCGGACAACATCCAGCAGTCGACGCTCAACAGTCTTCAGGCATACGCGGAGAAGGCCCTGCTCAAGCAGGAGACGTGGGCGTTCTGGTGGGACTGAGCCCTCAGTGAGGGATCCGGCTGCGGGTGGTCAATCCGCTGACCGATCGCGTAGAAGACCCGCAAGGTGCTGAGGACCGTACGTCGCCAGTGCCCACAGGGCGCTGGTCTCCCGCGCCCCTGTCCAGACCCCTTCACCGGTCGGAGCGCGGAAGAGGGCAATGTCTATGCCGTACTCGTCAAAGGGGTCGGAGCACAAGTAGCGAGCGCCACCGGTTCCGCAGAGGTACGTGTCGGCACCGACCGCCCTGGCCAGGTCTGCGAGCCTTTGCGAGCGGCCGGCGCGTGCGGGGTGAGCGCTGCTGTGAACGACGGAGCCGCGCCAGCCGAGCAGTTCGAGCAGCAGCCGGGTGGAGGCTTCCGCGATCACCGCCGTGCGGTCGGAAACCGTCATGAGTTCCAGGACGGGTGTGATCACGGAGGAGAGCGTGGACCAGTACGGGCTCCGGCCGTAGTACTGCCGCAGCAGCAGGTCCACTCTTTTGCGGCTGAGCCCCGGGTCCACGATCAGCACTTCATTGATACGGCTCTGCCGTCCGTGCGGCAGGTGGGTCGCGAGAGTGAGCCACTGCCGCTGTGCCGGTTCCTCCAGTGCCGCGAGACGGGCCCGGTGTTGGGAAGTCCCGCCGGGCGAACTGCACGTCGTCGAGCACGACCCAGCAGTCTGCCGAATACAGCTTCGCCAACGTGGAGAGCCGGGGGAAGAGATTGGGCTGATGGATGGCGCAGCGGGTTCTCTCCAGCGTCGCGGAGCGCTCGGGGTCAGTCGCGGAGGAGCCAGGCGTCGTAGCCGCGCTTTGACAGTCGCTCGAAGGCGTCGTGCACACGCTCCGGCACCTCCTGCTCGATCGCGAAGCCCCGTCGCGGGTACTCCATGACGCGTTGCGTGTCACCCACCATCATGGCGACGAACCCCGCCTCGTCCTCCTGGTACTTGGCGTACTCGTCGAAAGACACCGTCTCGGATACGCAGACGACCTCCACCTCCGGCCACTGCCTGCGACACGTGGCGTACGCCCGGCGCTGCATGTAGGGCATGCAGACCAGCAACACCGAGTCCACGTGCTTCCCGGCCTCCTCCAGCACAGCGCGGGCAAAAGTGATGTTCTGCCCGGTGTTGGTCGCGCGCGGCTCCAGGAGGATCGCCTCATCCGGCACGCCGAGGGCGAGCGCTTCTTCTCGGAAGTGGACGGCTTCGCCCCGGGGGAAGCGTCCCAACGTGGCTTCTGTCACGGCCCCGGTGAAGACCACCGTCGGGAAGAGGCGCGCACGATAGAGCGTGGCCACCGCAGTGACGACCCCGATGTCGCAGCCGCCCAGGGCGACGGCGGCGGAGACAGGACGGGCTCGCTGGTTCAATGTGTTGAAGTCCCATAGCGTGCGGGCGTCGTCCCGGTCGGCGTCGTTGATCGGGGCCATGCGTACTCCTCGGTGTCGCGGATGGTTTCGATGCTGCGCAACTGGTGCTTGAGCCCATGCTTCCCAGCCATATGGGCGGCCCCGGCCAGGATCGCCCGCCCTTCGTCGGCGGTGGCGGGGTCGGAGAGCAGAATGTGCGCCTGCGCAGTGTCAATTTGGACGTGCTCCAAAGGTGAGTGGGGACGGCCGACCGAGCGCGCTGTGTCCATGAAACACAGGGCACGGGTGAGGTCGCCGACGCCCCGGTGGGCCAGAGCCAGCTTCTGCTGCGACACTGCCCACTCCTCGGGTTCCGCGAGGTCGTGAAAGTTTTCTGCGGCCGACCGCATGAGGGCGATCGCAGGCGCGGCATGTCCCTGCTTGGCCAGTGCCGTACCGATCCAGAGCCGGGCCCGCGCACGATCGCGGGCACTCAACCGCTCGTCGCTGGTGAGTGCCTCATACCGGGAGGCAGCGGCCGAAAGCCGTCCTGACATCTCCGCGACCACGGCGAGCGTCAACTGAATCTGAGCCGCCCGGCGCGGAATACCGAGTTCGATGAACATGCTGTGCGCGTCCAGATACAGGGATGTCGCAGTGAGCAGATCCTGCGTGCTGCCTTCCAGGCGCCGCCTGTCCCCGGCCAGCGTCAGGGTCCGCGCGTAGAGATACTGCCCTTTCTCGTCGAGCTCTCGGGGAGTACACCGCAGCCATCGGCCAAGGAGGGCTCCGGCGAAACTGAAGTCCTGGCGGCTCAGGCAGACTGCCGCTCGTTCCAGGTCGTCGGCCCAAGTCTCGTATTCCCAGGCATGGGGGCCGCTGACGGTGACCCGCCGGACGGAACTGGCACCAGGTTTTCCGGCCTCGGAGAGGTTGGTCTCGAAGCGAAGGTGCACGGCGGCCTCCGCACGGGCCAGCGCAGTGTCCAGGATGGCCTGGGTATCTTGCCTCGGCGCGGTGGAGGAGAGGAGCTTCTCCCACTTCGAGATCGTCCGGGTGCCTACGCCGAGATGAGCCGCGAAGGTCCGGACACTCATCCGGAGGGCAAGACGCAGTGCTCTGGCTTCCAGGCCGGTCCAGTGGTGCACGGTCGCCACGGGCCCCTCCTTTCCTGCTGTCATGCAAGCACACCGACCGATGGCAGGCGACGAAAGTGCCACGAAGGTGCGACAAGCGGCCATTGGAGCGGCCCGCTGCTCACGACAGGCTCGACGGACCAGCCGCCGCTCACGAGATGGTCCGCGATGCAATCCATAACCGAACTCCGCCCGGTAGACAGGCCGGTTGTCTACGGCTACCTGCGATTTCGCCGTGCCTCAGCTGCTCGGCACGTGGCACTGGTGACGGCCCTGACCGGGGTGCGACGTGCGGTCAGCCATCGACACGCCGGCCGAAGACCGGGGCGTCGATGAGCGTTCCCCGTACGGAAAAGTCGTCTGGTCCCGCTTCAGGACAGTGCCGGCTCCTCAGCCTGCCTGGTCCCTCTCGATTGTCTGAGAACGAGAAAGGAGAACTGCCATGGAGTCCTTCGAGCGCGCAAGGCTGGACGCCTACTTCACGAAGATCGCCGCTCATTTCCTGCCCCGGGAACGCACTACTGCCTTCCTGATCACCCACCTCTTGGCCGAACGCCCCAGCTTCGTCCGCGCGGTGGCGTCCCTCAGCGATGTACGCGCCGTACTACCCAAGCCCAAGTCGATCGACGCGGCAGCGCGGCGTGACGTCGAGCGGTCCGTCAGCGTCGACGCCCTCTCGCGCGACCTCTTCAACGACCCCGACACCGCGCTCGACTACATCGAGTCCCGTGCTGGGGGTGAGCGCACGGTTCTGCTGGATGTCGGCGGCTACTTCGCACCCGTTCTCGCGCACCTCCACGAGCGGTTCTCCGGAGAGATCACCGGTGTCGTCGAGGACACCGAGAACGGACACCGCCGGTATGCCGCGCTGGAGAAACTCCCCTGCCCGGTCGTCTCGGTAGCCCGCTCACCGCTGAAGGACCCCGAGGACTACCTCGTCGGTCAGTCGGTCGTCTTCTCCACGGAGGCGGTGATGCGCGGCCGGGGCGACATCCTCCACGGCCGACCCTCGCTGGTCATCGGGTTCGGCAAGCTGGGCAGTTCCATCGCGCGGCTGCTCCAGGCGAAGGGCGTGCACGTGACCGTCTTCGACATCGATCCCGTACGACGCACACAGGCGCTCTCCCAGGGCTTCGCCGTCGCGCGGGACCGCGAGGCCGCCCTGACTGGAGCCGGCCTCGTCCTTTGCGCAACCGGTGCGGTCTCATTACGCGGGGAGGACTTCGGGCACCTTCGCAACGGGGCCTACGTAGCCACCGTGACGAGCAGCGAAGACGAACTGGAACTTGATTCCCTGCCGGAGGTCTACACACGGACAGCCGTCGGCGACCACGTCACCCGCTACCGGACCACCGGCCATTACTTCTATCTGGCGAACGGCGGGAACGCGGTCAACTTCCTGCACGGCGCCAGCGTTGGACCGTTCATCTTCCTCGTTCAAGCGGAGATCCTCGCGGCGATCAGACTGCTCACCGACCAGCACCTCGCTCCTGGACTCCACGAGATCCCCGCATACGACCGCGCCGCGATCGCGACGACCTGGCTCTCCTACTTCAACAGGTGACAAACATGCCCATCAGCAAGGACCACATCCGCACGACCCTGAACAGCTACCTCAGAGTCCACCCCGAGGAGAAGCTCGGTCTGAGTCCGGTGCTCGCCCTCCTGGACATGGACGCAGACCTCACCTCCCGCAAGGAATTCCGCGCCCACGCCACCGCGGGCGCGGTCCTCGTCGACCCTGACGCCCGTGTCCTCCACATTCACCACTTGGCGCTCGACAAGTGGCTCCTGCCCGGAGGCCATCTGGAGCCGGAGGACACCGACCTCCATGCGGCCGCCCTCCGTGAGCTGTGCGAGGAGACCGGTATCTCCTCGATGTCGGTGACCCTGGCGGACCCCACCCCGATCGACATCGACGTGCACCCCATCCCGGCAAACGACGCCAAAGGAGAGCCCGACCACCAGCACGTCGACTTCCGCTTCCTCTTCCGCACGGAGAGCGCTGACATCAGCACGCTCCAAACCGAGGAGGTCACGGATGCGGCGTGGCTGGGAGTGGACACCATCACGTCGCGGAAACTGGGCCGCAGACTGATGAACGCACTGCGCTGAATCGCGCACCACACCGTTGGTAACCCTGCTCAAGCAGGAGACGTGGGCGTTCTGGTGGGATTGACGGCGCGACGGCGGACGACGAGTACGACGATCAGGGCCACCTGGAGCACGATGATGAGGATGGCGCCGGGGTACACCACGGGCTCGGCGCCGATCATGCTGGAGAACAGGCTGGTGTCCCACAGTCCGTGGACGAGCATGGGCAGGAGGATCACGCCGCTCACGCGCAGGCACAGGTAGAAGAAGTAGCCCGAGGTGCAGACGACCAGGGCCTGGATGATCGCCTGGGCGCCCTGGCCGATGGCGTTGCTGACGTGAGCCAGGCCGAAGATCACGGATGACCAGAGGGCGACCTTGCCTTCGGTGAATCCGGCGCGCTTGAACACGTGGACACCGACGCCCCGGAACATCAGCTCCTCGCCCACACCGACGAACAGTCCGAGCAGCAGGAGGCATACGACCAGGGAGCCGCTCTGGTCCCCGAGGTGGCCGTAGTTCATGGCGACAAGGGTGGCGAGCAGCATGGAGATCGGCACCCAGCGCACCCACCGCCGCACGGGCACGCGGTAGCGCAGCACCTCGCCCCACCAGCCGAGCCAGGTCACCAGTGCGGCCACGAACACGATCGAGGCGCCGATCGGGATCAGCGCGTTGCGGACGAGCGACTCGGTGGTCGGGAACCGGCTGTCGGAGGACGAGGTGTCCACGCCGATCAGCTGTCCGAGTCCCTGGATGATCCCCAGGTAGACAACCACCGCCACCAGGAACCACGGCCACGTGAATCTGCGTCCGACCTGCTTCTCCGCCTCGGCTGCGTCCACCGGCCCCACCCTCATGTCAGCGGCATTCGCACTGCCGCACCCGCCGCGTCGCGTTGCGTCGCTCACACGGTGGTCGCGCGATCTTCCGATGTCACAACCTAATAGGACTATATGTGAAATCGAGTCCTGTTCAATCTCATGCGCGAACAGGACCCCTGATCGCTGCCTTCCCCGGCATCACCGGGCAACACCTCAACCGGTACGTCGGCGTCCGACGGCTCAGCCCGCCGGGGCACCCGCACCGCGTCAGGGGGCGGCCTCCCACTTGGAGTTCTGCCTGTTGTAGAGGTACTCCGGCCGTCCCGCGATGCTGCTCGTACGGAACGGCTGGCCGCCGTCGTCGATGCGCAGGGTGCCCGTCTGGCCGCCGCTGCTCCACTCCAGTTCCAGGTACCAGGTGACGTCGTGGCCCTCGACGTGCGCGTCCAGGTCGAAGACCTCCACGTCGTTGGAGGAGACGCGGAACGGGAAGTCCTTCGCCGGGACCTTCTTGTCGCCCTGCTGCCCCGCCACGGGGGTGAGCGTGGGACGGCTGTTGTCCAGGCCGACGTCGAAGGACTGCGGCTCGATCCCGCTCCCGCAGCCCTCGCCCATCGAGAACGCGGACCGCTTCAGGGGCGCGCTGCGGTTCAGCACCCGTACGTTCAGGTCCTTCAGGACGACCGCCTGCTCCGAGGTGCCCTGCACGGTGAG
Source organism: Streptomyces sp. NBC_00341 (assembly GCF_041435055.1). Classification (NCBI taxonomy): domain Bacteria; kingdom Bacillati; phylum Actinomycetota; class Actinomycetes; order Kitasatosporales; family Streptomycetaceae; genus Streptomyces; species Streptomyces sp. NBC_00341. The sequence continues at coordinate 3,813,630 of NZ_CP108002.1, forward strand.
TTCGAGCCTCATCTGACCGCCGTCCACCCCGCCCAGAGCGCGGGCCCAGCCACGGGTGTCCTGCGGTACGGGCGGCGGCGGCACGTTGGCTGCGGGCTCGTCCAGCAGGTAGTACTGCCCGCAGGGCTCTTCCCAGTTGTACGAGCTGATGGTGACGGTCGGCGGCCTGCCGGTGGCGGTCTTCGGCTCGCTCCCCGCCGGGGGCGAGGCGGTCTTGGACGCGCCCGCGGACGGTGTGGCGGACCCGGTGGTCGCCGAAGGACTCGGCTTCCGCGACGGGCTGGGTGAGGCGGAGGCGCTCTCCGAAGCGCCGGACACGGTGTCCGCCTTCTTGTCGTCGCCCCCGTGGCCCGTCGCTCCCGGGGCAGCGCCCACGGCGGCGTCCTCGCTCGACCCGGCGAGCTGGTTGGCGACGACGGCGGTGGGCACGGTGAGCGCGACGACGGCCGCCACCGCGAGCAGCACCCGCGTACGGGCGGACGCGCGCCGCCACCGGTTGCCGGAGGCGGCGGGCTCGACCAGATGCTCACGTTCCAGCTCGGAGGCCGGCGGTACGGGCGCGGGTCCAGGCGCCTGATCCACATCGGGCTCGGGCTCGGGCTCGGCCTCAGCCTCGGCCTCAACAGCCGGAGCCGGAACAGGAGCCGGAACAGGGGCCGGAGCCGGAACAGGCGAAGGCGCAGCCACCGCAGCCGCCCCGCCCTCCTGCTTTCCGCGTCGCCGTGCCGCCTCCGCGACGATCCACCGCCGGTGCAGTTCCACGAGTTCGTCCGCCGTCGCCCCGCACAGCCGGGCCAGCCGCTCCACAGACCCGTACTCGTTGGGGATCGCGTCCCCGTTGCAGTACCGATGGAGCGTCGACGTGCTGACGTGCAGTTTCGCGGCGAGCACCCCGTAACTACGTCCCGAACGGTCCTTCAGTTCCTTGAGCAGGGCCGCGAAATCCTCGGCCTCCGGCGTCGCCACTGCAGCGTTCCCCCTCCTGGTTCGTCCCGGAACACCATTCCAGGGACGTGGAATCTGCCCAGGTCACAGTACGCGCAGGCGTTCCAGCATCCCCAATGGATCGGCAGGTGTTGCGGCCGGAATCCGCCGCCCCGCAATCTGAGACCACACCGCAGCGACCACGGGGGACGAGCAATGCGAACCCTCTTCCGCATCGAGCTCATCGATGTTCTGGCGATCGGGGTGGTGATCGTGGCAGGCACGGTCGTCATGATCCTCATCCACCGCCACTGACCCACCAGCACTGATTGCCGGCACTGATCCGATTCCGCTGATCCAGCACCTTTACTTCACGGGGAGCACCACCATGCGCAGCAACCGCATCCGCACCACTGTCATCGCCGCCACCGCCCTCCTGGCCGCCCTCTCGCTCACCGCTTGCGGCGGCGACGACGGCGGCACGAGCGACAACGGCAAGTCGGGAGCATCCGCCCCGGCGGCGAACAGCAGCGCGAAGCAGTCCCAGTCCCCCGACGCCGCGTCGCAGAAGGACGGCACCGACGCCGACGCCGCCGCCGACGGCAAGACGGGCGGCACGTCGAACGGCACGTCCAACGGCACGTCGAACCCCGACGCGGACGCCGCCAAGGCCGGGAAGACCGACAAGGGCTCCACCGGCTCCACGGACCAGGCGGGCAGCAGCTCCAAGGGCAAGTCGGACGCCTGCACCGGCGGCAACACCAAGACCAGCGTCAGCAAGGTGACCCGCCCCATCAACCACCTGCTGCTCACCGTGACCAACACGGGCGGCACCACCTGCAACGCCTACTACGCACCCAAGCTCCGCTTCGACGACGCACAGGCCGTCTTCCAGATCCTGGAGGACAGCAAGCCGCAGGCCGTCGTGACGCTCAACCCGGGCGAGTCCGCCTACGCCTCCATCGGCCTGACCGGCGAGCCCGGCGCCGGCCCCGCCCCGCGCAAGGCCACCCACCTCCAGGTCAACTTCGCCGGCCGCAGCAACGTGGGCTCCGTCGGCAGCCCGGCCCAGCTGAACCTCCCGGCCGACACCGTCTGGGACGACAACGGCTTCGTCACCTACTGGCAGACCGAGATGTCCGACGCCCTCCAGTACTGAACAGCCGGCACCGAACCGCACAGACCACCAGCACCGCCACCACTTCACGGGGAGTACCACCATGCGCAGCAACCGCATCCGCACCACCGTCCTCGGCGCCACCGCCCTCCTGGCCGCCCTCTCGCTCACCGCATGCGGCGCTGACAACAGCAACAGCGAGAGCAGCAAGGCGGGAGCGGCCGCTCCTGTGGCGAACAGCATCGACAAGCAGGCGACGTCCCAGCCCGAGTCCCCGTCCCGGCCCCGGTCCGCAACACCGAAGGCGGGCGCCACCGAAGCCCCCGTCACCAACTCCGGCACCAAGACCAGCGGCAGCGGCAGCGGCACGACGAAGCACACCGCGCCGCCCGCCAGGACCGACGCGAACAAGGCAGGCACCACTGACGGCACCGCCACCAGCAGCACCAAGACGGCCACCTGCACCGGCGGCAACACCAGGACCAGCGTCAGCAAGGTGACCCGCCCCATCAACCACCTGCTGCTCACCGTGACCAACACGGGCAACCGCACCTGCTACGCCTACTACGCACCCAAGCTCCGCTTCGACGACGCACAGGCCGTCTTCCAGATCCTGGAGGACAGCCAGCCCCAGGCCGTCGTGACGCTCAACCCCGGCGAGTCCGCCTACGCCTCCATCGGCCTGACCGGCGAGCCCGGCGACGGCCCCGCCCCGCGCAAGGCCACCCACCTCCAGGTCAACTTCGCCGGCCGCAGCAACGTGGGCTCCACCGGCAGCCCGGCCCAGCTGAACCTCCCGGCCAACACCAAGTGGGACGACAACGGCTTCGTCACCTACTGGCAGACCGAGATGTCCGACGCCCTCCAGTACTGAGCCCCGACGCTGAGACCCCCGCACTCCCGGCCCGCCCGTCCCCGTCGACGGCCGGGCCGGGAGTGCGCCGCCGTCAACGGGGAAGCCACAGACAATGGACCGGACAGAGAGCCTCATCGACCAGTTCCGCGCACAGCCCCCCGAGAGCGACCGGAGACGCGAGATCGTCGCGGGGATAGGCGGCGTACTCGCGGACCGGCCCGACCACCCGGCGGCCCTGGCGTTCCTCGCCTCGGTGACCGAGGACACCGAGGAGTACGAGCTGGCCAGGGTCGAGGCCGCGACCGCCCTGCGGCGGTGGCCGCCCACGGACGGCACCCACCGGCAGCGGGCCGCCCGCGCCCTGCTCGCCGTGATGCGCGGGCCCGACGAGGACCTGGTGCGGCAGTACGCGGCCATGGCGCTCGGCCCCTACGCGGAAGAGCCGGAGGTCCACGACGCGATGGCGGCCGCCGTCCTCACCGACGAGGACCAGCTCGTCCGGGACAACGCCCTGGCCGCGCTCAGCCACGCGGGCCCCAGCGAGGGCCGGGCCGAGGTGCTGCACCGGCTGGCCGGCGACCGCACGCTGGGCCGGGAGGCCGCCCGTATCCTCACCGCCTGGGGCGCCGAACCGGCGCTCTGAGCAACGGTCTTGCCGACGGGGCACCGGTCCTGCCGAACGGCGCACCGGCCCTGCCGAACGGGTCACAGAGACAACCTGATCGCGATCCGGAACATCTCCTCTCACAAGTCCGCGCCCCCGCCGCGGACGGTGAACGAGGAGCTGAAGCATGGCCCGACGAGCCACCCGCACCCCCCGCCAGAAACGCCCCGGCGGGCGCCGGGTCGACTACCCCCGCCGGGACAGGCGCAGTTGGCGCCGCTGGGTCCCCTCGTGGCGGCAGGTGCTGAGCGCGTCCCTGCTCGGAGCCGGGGCGCTGGCCGGGCTGTTCACCGCGGTGTACGCCTCCGTCGACATCCCGGACGCGAACGCGGAGGCCCGCAGACAGGGCACCGTCTACTACTGGGCGGACGGCAGCCAGTTGGTGAGCGTGGGCACCGTCAACCGGCAGAACGTCACGCTCGCCGACATACCCGACTCGATGGAGAACGCGGTCATCGCCGCCGAGAACGAGACCTTCTACTCGGACTCGGGGGTCTCGCTGACGGGCATCGGCCGCGCGGCCCTCAGCATGTTCGAGGGCGGTGAGACCCAGGGCGGCTCCACCATCACCCAGCAGTACGTGAAGAACACCTACCTCAGCCAGGAGCAGTCGGCGAAGCGGAAGCTGAAGGAATTCTTCATCTCGCTCAAGCTGAGCCACAAGCGGAGCAAGCAGGACATCCTCCAGGGATACCTGAACACCAGCTGGTTCGGGCGCGGCGCCTACGGCATCCAGGCGGCGTCGGTCACGTACTACGGAGTCCCCGCGAAGAAGCTCGACCCCAGCCGGACGGCGATGCTCGCGTCGCTGCTCAAGGGGGCGGAGCAGTACGACCCCGCGGGCGGCAAGGCGAACCACGAACGCGCCGTCGAACGCTGGAAGTGGATCCTGGACCGGCAGGTCGAGACCGGCATGATGACGAAGGCAGAACGGGCCCGGTACACGAAGTTCCCCGAGCCGCGGAAGGCCGTGAAGCCGACCAGCCTCGGCGGCCAGACCGGCTACCTCGTCGACATTGCCAACAAGTACATCAAGCAGCGCTCGGGCCTCACCGCCAAGGACCTCGCCCGGGGCGGCTACCGGGTGCACACCACCTTCGAGAAGGACAGGGTGCGGCAGCTGGAACGGGCCGTGCGCAGCGTGCGCAAGCGCGACCTCGACACCGCGAAGCGGCCGGAGGACAAGTACGTCGAGGTCGGCGCCGCATCCGTCCGGCCCGAGGACGGGGCCGTCGTCGCGGTGTACGGCGGAGCCGACGCGACGACCCGCTTCGCGAACAACGCCGACACGGCGGGCGTCCCCGTGGGCTCGGCCTTCAAACCGTTCGTACTGGCCGCCGCCCTTCAGAACGGCGACGGAATCACCCTGGACAGCGGCTACGACAGCACGGGGCGGCTGATCACGGGCAGCCCGCGCGCGGTCGCGCCCAGCCGGTCGGGCGCAGCCCGCGTCACGGTGCAGGTCCTCCCGCCGACGACCCTGCGCGAAGCGACGATCAGGTCCGCCAACCTCACCTTCGTCCAGCTCGGCAAGCACATCGGGCTGCAGAAGGTGAAGAAGCTGGCGGTCGCGGCCGGGCTGCACGAGGAGAGCCTGGCCCGCCTGGACAAGTCCTTCCCGCTCGGCACGTCCACACCGAGCGCGGTCAGGATGGCGGACGCGTACGGCGCGTTCAACAACGGCGGCATGAGGGCCGATCCCTACTCGGTGACCGGGATGACGCGGGACGGCGAGGCGGTCGAGGGCTTCGAGAAGCCGGAGCCGCGGCGCGCGATGGACGCCGCCGTGGCCGACGACGTGAAGAGCACGCTGGGGATCGCGGCCTGGACGTCGCTGATGCGGGACCGGAAGTTCGACGCGTTCGCCGATGCCGGGGCCCGCGACGACATCACGGCGGGCGCCACCGACGAGGACGACCGGATGAAGTCGGCCTGGTTCATCGGCCACACCAACGGGCTCACCACGGCCGTGACGATGTTCCGCAACAAACCGGGAACCCCCCAACTGCTGGGCATGCAGGGCGTGGGCGGGAACGATTCGGAACGCGGTAACGTCTTGCCGCTGCGGATCTGGGCCTCCTACGCAGCCGCGAAGTAGCCCGCCCTCCCCCGAACCGTCCCGCCCGGCCCGATACGTCCCCGGGGCCGGGCGGGACTCCGCCCGTAACCGCTCCCTCAGGCTCCGGCGCGCCCCAGCCGCTGCGCGACCTCCGTCGCCCAGTACGTCAGGATCATCTGCGCGCCCGCGCGCCGGATCCCGGTCAGGCTCTCCATGATCGCCGCGTCCCGGTCGATCCAGCCGCGCTCGGCGGCGGCCTCGATCATCGAGTACTCGCCGCTGATCTGGTACGCGGCGACGGGCACGTCCACCGACTCGGCGACCTTCGCCAGGATGTCGAGGTACGGCCCGGCCGGCTTGACCATGACCATGTCCGCGCCCTCGGCCAGGTCGAGCGCCAGCTCGCGCATCGACTCGCGGGCGTTGGCCGGGTCCTGCTGGTACGTCTTGCGGTCGCCCCGGAGCGAGGAGCCGACGGCCTCGCGGAACGGGCCGTAGAAGGCGGAGGAGTACTTCGCCGTGTACGCGAGGATCGACACGTCCTCGTGGCCGGTCTGGTCCAGCGCGTCGCGGATCACGCCGACCTGGCCGTCCATCATGCCGCTGGGGCCCACCACATGGGCGCCCGCGTCGGCCTGGACCTGGGCCATCTCCGCGTACCGCTCCAGCGTCGCGTCGTTGTCGACCCGGCCGTCCTCGGTCAGCACCCCGCAGTGGCCGTGGTCGGTGGTCTCGTCCAGACAGAGGTCGGACATGACGACGAGATCGTCACCGACCTCCTCGCGCACCGCCCGCAGACCGAGCTGGAGGATGCCCTCCGGATCGGTGCCCGCCGTGCCCCGGGCGTCCTTCTTCTCGTCCAGCGGCACACCGAACAGCATGATCCCCGAGACGCCCGCCGAGACCGCGTCGACCGCGGCCTTCCGCAGGGTGTCCAGGGTGTGCTGCCGCACGCCGGGCATGGCCGAGATGTCGACAGGGGCGTCGATGCCCTCGCGCACGAACGCGGGGAGGATCAGGTTCGCCGGGTCGAGCCGTGTCTCGGCGACCATCCGCCGCATCACGGGGGTCGTCCGCAGCCGCCGGGGGCGGGAGCCGGGGAAGTTTCCGTACACAGTCATCCTTCGAGACTAGACCCGTACACATCACGCTCTTACCGACACCGGTGTTGGGAAAGCGAGGGGCCCGGCCGCCTCCAGGAGAAGCAGCCGGGCCCCGCACACAGCACGCCGGACGGTCAGGTCGTCGTACGACGACGCCGCGCACCCGGACGCCGCTCGCTCGGCCGCGTCACCGGGTCACCGGCCTCCTTCGCCGCGTCCCGGCGCTGCGCGCCGAAGGCCGCGAGGGCCTCGGCCAGCTTGTGCACCGAGGGCTCAGGGGACAGCACGTCCACGCGCAGGCCGTGCTCCTCAGCGGTCTTCGCCGTGGCCGGGCCGATACACGCGATGACGGTCACGTTGTGCGGCTTGCCCGCGATACCGACCAGGTTGCGCACCGTCGAGGACGAGGTGAAGAGCACCGCGTCGAAACCGCCGCCCTTGATGGCCTCACGGGTGTCGGCGGGCGGCGGCGAGGCGCGGACCGTGCGGTACGCGGTGACGTCGTCGACCTCCCAGCCCAGCTCGATGAGACCGGCCACCAGCGTCTCGGTGGCGATGTCGGCACGCGGCAGGAACACCCGGTCGATCGGGTCGAAGACCGGGTCGTACGGCGGCCAGTCCTCCAGCAGCCCGGCGGCGGACTGCTCGCCCGAGGGCACCAGATCCGGCTTCACACCGAAGTCGACGAGCGCGGCGGCGGTCTGCTCACCGACGGCCGCGACCTTGATCCCGGCGAAGGCACGGGCGTCGAGCCCGTACTCCTCGAACTTCTCCCGGACCGCCTTCACCGCGTTGACGCTGGTGAACGCGATCCACTCGTAGCGCCCTGTGACCAGGCCCTTGACCGCGCGCTCCATCTGCTGGGGCGTACGCGGCGGCTCGACGGCGATCGTCGGGACCTCGTGCGGCACCGCGCCGTACGAACGCAACTGGTCGGAGAGCGACGCCGCCTGCTCCTTCGTACGCGGCACGAGCACCTTCCAGCCGAACATCGGCTTGGACTCGAACCACGCGAGCTGGTCGCGCTGGGCGGCGGAGCTGCGTTCCCCGACCACGGCTATGACGGGCCGGTGCCCCTCCGGCGAGGGAAGGATCTTGGCCTGCTTGAACAGCTGGGCGATGGTGCCCAGCGTCGCCGTCCAGGTGCGCTGCCGGGTCGTGGTGCCGCCGACCGTCACCGTCAGCGGGGTGTCGGGCTTGCGGCCCGCGGAGACCAGCTCACCGGCGGCCGCGGCCACCGCGTCGAGCGTCGTCGAGATGACGCACGTGGCGTCGCTCGCGCCGACCTCGCTCCAGCAGCGGTCGGAGGCGGTACGGGCGTCCACGAACCGGACGTCCGCGCCCTGCGCGTCACGCAGCGGCACCCCGGCGTACGCGGGCACCCCCACGACGTTGGCGACACCGGGCACGACCTCGAAGGGAATCCCGGCGGCGGCGCAGGCCAGCATCTCGCCGCCCGCGTTCCCGTCCAGGCCGGGGTCACCGGCGACGGCACGGACGACCCGCCTGCCGCCCTTCGCGGCCTCCATGACAAGATTGGCCGCATCCCTGAGAACGGGTACCCCGACGGCTGTTGACTGCGCGTCAACAACCGTCAGCTCAGGCGTGCTTACGCCTGCGCGCGCATGGCAGCGGACGACGCCGAGAACGTCCGGCTCTGCGACAAGAACGTCCGCGCTCGCAAGCGCCTCGACGGCGCGCAGAGTCAGCAGTCCCGGGTCGCCGGGACCGGCGCCGAGGAAGGTGACGTGCCCTGCGGACAGGACGGGAAAATCGGATGCGGCGGGGCCGGTGGGGCTCAAAGTGCTCGCTCCCCCATAAGACCGGCCGCACCCTTGGCGAGCATCTCGGCCGCGAGTTCGCGACCGAGGGCCGCCGCGTCGTCGTGCGACGTGGGGACGGGACCGGTGGTGGACAGCTGTACCAGCGAGGAACCGTCGGTGGACCCGACGACTCCGCGCAGGCGCAGTTCGTTGACAGCCTGACCGTCGGCCAGGAGGTCGGCCAGCGCACCCACAGGTGCGGAGCAGCCGGCCTCCAGGGCGGCGAGCAGGGCACGCTCTGCGGTCACGGCGGCCCGGGTGTACGGGTCGTCGAGCTCCGCGAGCGCGGCGGCGAGGTCAGTGCTGCTGGCAGCACATTCGATCGCCAGTGCTCCCTGGCCGGGAGCGGGCAGAACGGTGTCGACCGACAGGAAATCGGTCACCTCACCGGTCCGGCCGAGACGGCTGAGTCCGGCCGCGGCGAGTACCACCGCGTCCAGTTCACCGATTCGTACAAAACCAATACGCGTATCGACGTTGCCGCGGATCGGCACGGTCTCGATGCCGAGGCCGTGACTGCGGGCGTACGCGTTGAGCTGCGCCATGCGACGCGGCGAGCCGGTACCGATCCGGGAACCGGGCGGCAGCTGCCCGAAGGTCAGCCCGTCCCGCGCCACCAGTACGTCACGCGGGTCCTCGCGCTCCGGCACCGCGGCCAGCACGAGCCCCTCGGGCTGCGCGGTCGGCAGGTCCTTCAGCGAGTGGACGGCGAAGTCCACCTCGCCGCGGAGCAGCGCCTCGCGCAGCGCGGCGACGAACACGCCGGTCCCGCCGATCTGCGACAGCTGCTCCTTGGAGGTGTCCCCGTACGTGGTGATCTCGACGAGCTCCACGGCCCGCCCGGTCACCTCGCTGACGGCCTCGGCCACCAGGCCGGACTGCGCCATCGCCAGCTTGCTGCGCCGGGTCCCCAGCCGCAGCGGCTCGGTGGCCCCCGCGCCCAGGGGTGAGTTGTCGGTCATGACCGCCCTCGATTCGGGTCGTTCAGGTCTGCCCGGGAGACGGCGGCGACCGTCTGCGGGTCGAGGTCGAAGAGTTCCCGCAGTGCGTCGGCGTACCCGGCGCCGCCGGGCTCGCTGGCGAGCTGCTTGACCCGCACGGTGGGCGCGTGCAGGAGCTTGTCGACGACGCGGCGCACGGTCTGCGAGATCTCGGCGCGCTGCTTCTCGTCCAGGTCGGGGAGGCGTCCGTCCAGCCGTGCGATCTCGCCCGCGACCACTCCGGCGGCCATCGTGCGCAGGGCGACGACGGTGGGAGTGATGTGGGCGGCGCGCTGGGCGGCACCGAAGGCGGCGACCTCGTCGGCGACGATGGTGCGCACCTGGTCCACATCGGCGGCCATCGGGGCGTCCGCGGACGCCTCGGCGAGCGACTCGATGTCGACGAGGCGCACACCGTCGAGGCGGGCGGCGTCCCCGTCGATGTCGCGGGGCATCGCGAGGTCCAGCAGGGCGAGCCGTACCGGTCCGGTGGACTGCGCGGGCAGGGTGACCCGGCGGACGGCCTGCGCCTGCGCGGTCGCGGAACCGTTCTCCACCCACGCGGCGTGCTGGTCCAGTTCGACGGGCGGCGCGGCGACGGGCGCGGCGGGCGCCTCGTGCGGGGCGAAGTCGAGGCCGAGCGCTCCGGCGACGGCCTCCGCGCTCAGCACCAGGCCGGTCGCACCGGTGCAGGAGACGACGACATCGGCACGTGTCAGTTCGTCGGAGACCGAGGCCATCTCCACGGCGTGGGCGGCGACCGAGGCGCCTCCGGCCTGGCTGAGGATCTCCACCAGCCGGTCGGCGCGGGCCCGGGTGCGGTTGGCGACGACGATCTCCGCGACACCGGTACGGGCCAGCGTCGCGGCGGCCAGCGAGGACATCGAGCCCGCGCCGATCACCAGGGCGCGCTTGCCCTTCGCCCAGGCGGCGGGGTCGCGTCCCTCGGCGAGCTGTTCCAGGCCGAACGTGACGAGCGACTGCCCGGCCCGGTCGATCCCGGTCTCGCTGTGGGCGCGCTTGCCGACCCGCAGGGCCTGCTGGAAGAGGTCGTTCAGCAGCCGTCCGGCGGTGTGCAGCTCCTGCCCCAGCGCCAGCGCGTCCTTGATCTGGCCGAGGATCTGGCCCTCGCCCACGACCATCGAGTCCAGTCCGCAGGCCACCGAGAAGAGGTGGTGGACGGCCCGGTCCTCGTAGTGCACATAGAGATACGGAGTGAGCTCGTCCAGACCGACGCCGCTGTGCTGCGCGAGCAGGGTCGACAGCTCGGCGACGCCCGCGTGGAACTTGTCCACGTCGGCGTACAGCTCGATGCGGTTGCAGGTGGCCAGTACGGCGGCCTCGGTCGCGGGCTCCGCGGCGAGCGTGTCCTGGAGCAGCTTGACCTGGGCGTCGGCGGCCAGCGAGGCCCGTTCCAGTACGGAGACGGGGGCGCTGCGGTGGCTCAGCCCTACGACGAGGAGACTCATGCCGGCATCACGGCGGGCATGTCCCCGTCGGGTCCCTTCCGGCTGGTGCTCGTGGCCCGCACCGGCGGCGCGGCCGGGTCGGGGCCGTCGTCCGCGGCGGCGTCCTCGCCGGCCTTGCGCTGCTCGTGGAAGGCGAGGATCTGGAGCTCGATGGAGAGGTCGACCTTGCGCACGTCGACGCCGTCGGGCACCGAGAGCACGGTCGGGGCGAAGTTCAGGATCGAGGTGACCCCGGCGGCCACCAGACGGTCGCAGACCTGCTGCGCCGCGCCGGGCGGGGTGGTGATCACACCGATGGACACGCCGTTCTCGCTGATGATCCGGTCCAGCTCGTCGGCGTGCTGGACGGGGATGCCGGCGACGGGCGTTCCGGCCATCGCCGGGTCGGCGTCGATCAGCGCGGCGACCCGAAAGCCACGGGAGGCGAAACCGCCGTAGTTGGCGAGCGCGGCGCCGAGGTTACCGATGCCGACGATGGCGACCGGCCAGTCCTGGGTGAGGCCGAGTTCGCGGGAGATCTGGTAGACGAGATACTCGACGTCGTAGCCGACGCCGCGCGTCCCGTAGGAACCCAGATAGCTGAAGTCCTTGCGCAGCTTGGCGGAGTTGACCCCCGCCGCCGCGGCGAGCTCCTCGGAGGAGACCGTGGGGACCGAGCGCTCTGAGAGCGCGGTCAGCGCACGGAGATACAGCGGAAGTCGGGCGACGGTGGCCTCGGGAATTCCTCGGCTACGGGTCGCCGGTCGGTGGTTTCGGCCAGTTGCCACGGTGCTCCTGCGGGATGAGCGGGGCTGCAGGCGGCCGTATGTCCCATGGCCGCCCCGTCGAATGCAGGCTATGTCTTTGTGAACGCGTGCACAAAGATGGTGTCCGATTTGTCCGGTCAAAGTGACCGGGGTCACGCGCATTCGTCGCGCGATCCAGGAACCGCCGATCGCATCAGCCCGTTGCAGGCCCGAAGGGGGCAAGGTGGTACACACTCCTCACAACTACGCCCCCGGGACCACTCAAAACGCCCACGATGGTAACCGGGTTTCACTCAGGAAATCAGCGCACTGCGCAGTCTCGCCGGGTCCACCCGCCAGAACGTGTGCTGTTCGTTATCAATGAGGACCACGGGGATCTGCTCCCAGTACTCCCGGTACAGCTCATCGTCCAGGGTGATGTCCTTCTCCTCCCAGGACGCGCCGGTCTCCTCACAGACCTCCCGGACCACCAGCCGGGCATCGTCACAGAGGTGACACCCCGGCTTCCCGACCAGCGTCACCACCCGGTCCGCGGGCTTCTTCTTCGTACGGCGCAACAGGGGACTCATACCTCTCATTCTGCGCCGCGCGCGGAGCCGCCCGGACCCTCGCCCTCCGCGCCCGGAATCACCCGTTCAACAATCCGGTCCCCGAGAGTTCACGCCTTCGCATCCCGGCAGGTCGGGAAGGGCCGAACCGACTGGCTATGCTCACGACATGGCCGCTCTTGGATGGCTCACACCCCGTAGGCGCTCCGCGACAGCACGGAGCGTGCTGGCAGGCGAGGCGGCGGCGGAGGCCGCGCGGAAGTCGTCGCTCGACGCCGAGCGCCCCGCCGAAACCGAAGCCGAGGCCGGCGCCACGCCCGGCGCGCCCGCCGAGGAACCCGAGTTCCCCGTCGTCGGCGACGACCGGGCAGCCGCCTTCTTCGACCTCGACAACACCGTGATGCAGGGCGCCGCGATCTTCCACTTCGGCCGCGGCCTGTACAAGCGGAAGTTCTTCGAGCGCCGCGAGCTGACCCGGTTCGCCTGGCAGCAGGCCTGGTTCAGGCTGGCCGGTGTCGAGGACCCCGAACACATGCAGGACGCCCGCGACAGCGCCCTGTCCATCGTGAAGGGCCACCGCGTCTCCGAGCTGATGTCCATCGGCGAGGAGATCTACGACGAGTACATGGCCGACCGCATCTGGCCCGGCACCCGCGCCCTGGCCCAGGCCCACCTCGACGCCGGCCAGAAGGTCTGGCTGGTCACCGCCGCCCCGGTGGAGACCGCCACGATCATCGCCCGCCGCCTCGGCCTGACCGGCGCGCTCGGCACCGTCGCGGAGTCCGTCGACGGCGTCTACACCGGACGCCTGGTGGGCGAGCCGCTGCACGGCCCCGCGAAGGCCGAGGCGGTACGCGCCCTGGCGGCGGCGGAGGGCCTGGACCTGGCGCGCTGCGCCGCGTACAGCGACTCGCACAACGACATCCCGATGCTGTCCCTGGTCGGACACCCGTACGCGATCAACCCCGACAGCAAGCTCCGCAAGCACGCGCGGGCCCGCGACTGGCGGCTGCGCGACTACCGGACGGGCCGCAAGGCGGCCAAGGTCGGCATCCCGGCCGCGGCGGGAGTGGGCGCCCTCGCGGGCGGCACCGCCGCCGCCGTCGCCCTGCACCGCCGCCGTCGCTGACCCGGGCCGCCCCGACCGGTCCGGCCCTCCCCGCCCGACCACAACCTGTCGCGGCTCCTGGCAGATCTCGAAATGATTCGATCAATAACCGGTCACCATGTGCTACTCGATGTGTCGAATAGTCGCTACAGAAGCGACGTAACCGGTGATTTGAGCAACTGGGTGTAGCACTGCCTGTACGAAGCGTTATTCTCCTCAGACGCATTCCGGAACCCACCACTCACTACGACGAGTGACGGTTTCGCACTGCACGTGATGGAAGCTCTGCCTCTGGGAGTCCCGTGTACCCACACGTCGGGGTTGACGCCTCGGGCCTGGCTACGCTGCGCGCAACGGTCGGCGACCGCTTGCGCGGCTTCGTCCCCACCGCGTACGCCGTACCCGCCTTTGCCACCCCTGCGCCTGCCGGCCCTTGCTACGCCCTGGCCGAACGCGGTGCGGCGGTCGGAAGACGCAGCAACCGCGGCGCAACGACCACGTCCACCGTTCGTCGGCCGACGGCCGACAGCGACAGCGCGCGCATGATGGATCTCGTCGAGCGCGCACAGGCCGGTGAGGCTGACGCCTTCGGCCGCCTCTATGACCAGTACAGCGACACCGTGTACCGCTACATCTACTACCGCGTGGGCGGCAAGGCGACGGCGGAGGACCTCACCAGTGAGACCTTCCTCCGCGCCCTGCGGCGTATCTCCACGTTCACCTGGCAGGGCCGTGACTTCGGCGCCTGGCTTGTCACCATCGCTCGTAACCTGGTCGCCGACCACTTCAAATCCAGTCGGTTCCGGCTGGAAGTGACCACCGGCGAAATGCTCGACGCCAACGAGGTCGAGCGCAGCCCCGAGGACTCCGTCCTGGAGTCCCTCTCCAATGCCGCACTGCTGCAAGCCGTGCGCCGACTCAACCCCCAGCAGCAGGAGTGCGTGACCCTGCGCTTCCTGCAAGGGCTCTCGGTCGCCGAGACCGCCCGAGTGATGGGCAAGAACGAGGGCGCGATCAAGACCCTGCAGTACCGCGCCGTCCGCACCCTTGCCCGCCTCCTACCGGACGATGCCCGCTGATCCCACCCGAGCCGAATCACTCTCGGCGATACGTTCATCACGCACTGGTCCGATCATCCTTCGTGCGTAACCCAAGTGCCGCGCCACTCGTTGTGCCGGTTGCAGGCCCCCTGTCGTCACCCCCTGTCCGCAGACACTCACTCAATCGTGTGGATGCGCTCAAGGGGTGCAACCTTCCGGACCCTCAGGGGAGTCGACCGTCATGACGAGAGGAGGTGCCGCCAGTGATCGCGAACGTCTCGGCACACCGGCGGGCGAACGCCTTCGCCCAGGCCGTGGAGGAGCAGTCGCTCCGCGGTGCGGCGGCCGTACAGCCCGAGGACCCGGCCGAACCGGCCGACCGCGGACCGCTGTTGGCCCTGGCGAACGGCCTCGGTGAGCTACCGAAGCCGGCGTTGGATCCCGAGGTCAAAGTGGTGCAGCGAGCCCAGCTCGTCGCCGCCATGGAGGCCATGTTCGCCGCGGGCGGCACGCCCGCGGTCCCCGCAGTACCCGAACAGCGGAGCAAGGGGGCCCACCGAGCCTCCCCGCTCCGCAAACTGCGCCCCAAATCGCGCTGGACGAAGGGCCTCGCGGCCGGCGGACTCACCGTCGGTGTGGCCGCGGGAGCCTTCGGCGGTGTGGCCGCGGCCAGCTCCGACGCGCTCCCGGGCGATTCGCTCTACGGGCTGAAGCGCGGCATGGAGGACATCCACCTCAACCTGGCGGGCAGCGACACCAGCCGCGGCGAGGTCTACCTGGACCAGGCATCGACCCGGCTCAGCGAGGCCCGCAGGCTGATGGAGCGCGGCCGCTCCGGCGACCTGGACCACGAGCAGCTCGGGGAGGTCAGGCGCACGCTCAACGGCATGACGCACGACGCCACCGAGGGCCACCGCCTGCTGCACGCCGCCTACAAACGGGACGGAGCCATCGGCCCGATCCAGACCCTGGACTCCTTCTCCCGCTCGCACCGCGACAGCTGGACCAGCCTGCGCGACCGGCTGCCCGTCCAGCTCACCGAGCTCGGTGACCAGGTGAGCTCGGTCTTCGCGGCCATAGACGAGGAAGTCGCGCCGCTCCAGTCGCTGTTCCCCCGCGCCCCGGAGAAGAACGGCGGATCCCAGCGGTCCGACTCCACCGACTCGGGCACGGGCAGCGGTACCGGCACGGCCCCCTCGTCGCACAAGCCGTCACCCTCGTCCTCCTCACCCGCGGGCGCGCACGAGGGCAAGAAGGGCAGCAGCACCTCGCCCCGCCCCTCGGACTCGGGCAGCACCCCGGTGGACGGCCTGATCGGAGGCGGCGCGGACGACCTCTTCGACCCGCCGTCGCCGGACACCACCGAACCGCCGAAGGACACCCCGAGCACGGCGCCCACCCCGGACATCACCCTGCCCCCGCTGATCCCCGGCCTGATCGGAGGCCTGGGAATCGACAGCAGGGCCGACAAGGACTGACCCAAAAAAAACCCCGCCGGACGGGCACCCCCAAGCCCGTCCGGCCAACTCAACCGCGTCGCCCGGCCAACTCAAGCCCGTCGCCCGGCCAACTCATGCCTGCGGTCCGGCCAACTCAAGCCCGTCCGGCGATTGAGGACAAAGCCCCAGCCCCCGCGCGCCCAAGGCCGGCAAAATCCCGCCCGCCCAACTCAAGCCCGTCCGGCGATTGAGGACGAAGCCCCCGCCCCGGGGCCCCGAGGCCGACAAAATCCAGCCCGTCCGGCGATTGAGGACAAAGCTCCAGCCCCGGAGCACCGGGCGCCCTCAGAAGAACACCGACCGCCGCTGCACCAGCAACTTGTACAGCGTGTGCTGAATCTGCTCCCGCACCTGATCCGTCAGATTGAACATCAGCATCGGATCCTCCGCCGCCTCCACCGGATACCCATCCGTAGGAATCGGCTCACCGAACTGGATCGTCCACTTCGTCGGCAACGGCACCGCCCCCAGCGGCCCCAGCCACGGGAACGTCGGCGTGATCGGGAAGTACGGCGTACCCAGCAGCCGCGCCAGCGTCCTGGAGTTGCCGATCATCGGGTAGATCTCCTCGGCCCCCACGATCGAGCACGGCACGATCGGCACCCCGGCCCGCAGCGCCGTCGACACGAAGCCGCCCCGCCCGAAGCGCTGGAGCTTGTACCGCTCGCTGAACGGCTTCCCGATGCCCTTGAAGCCCTCCGGCATCACGCCGACGACCTCGCCCTGCCTCAGCAGCCGCTCCGCGTCCTCCGCGCAGGCGAGGGTGTGCCCCGCCTTGCGGGCCAGCTCGTTGACGACGGGCAGCATGAAGACCAGGTCCGCGGCGAGCAGCCGCAGATGCCGCCCCGCCGGATGGTTGTCGTGCACGGCGACCTGGAGCATCAGCCCGTCCAGCGGCAGCGTGCCGGAGTGGTTGGACACGATGAGCGCCCCGCCGTCCGACGGGATGTTCTCGATGCCCTTCACCTCGACCCGGAAGTACTTCTCGTACAGGGGCCGCAGCGCCGACATCAGCACCTGGTCGGTGAGTTCCTCGTCGTAGCCGAACTCGTCGATGTCGTACTCGCCCGTGACCCGCCGCCGCAGGAACGCCAGACCGCCCGCGATCCGCCGTTCCCAGCCGGCCCGTCCCGCCCCCTCAGGCGCCACCTCGGCCCCCTCGGGCTCACCCGGCTCACCCGCCCGCTTCTCCGGCGGCAGCCCGGCGTCCGGCCGGCCCGGCAGGGCGCTCACGGATCCGCTGCCGCGTCCGGGGCCGCGCCGCCGCGCGGCACGCGGCGAGCCCCCCGACCGCGAACGGTCGTCGTCGAACGGAATGACCTTGGCATCCGCCATCGTCGGTGCGCTCCTCTACCTGCCGCTCGGGGTCGGGTGTGTGTCGTCGCCGGCCCCGGTGATCTCCGGAGCCCCGCCGGTCCCCCCGGCGAACGGCATCGCTGCCACTCTGCCGACGGCCCGGCCCACCGCTTCGGGCGGCAGCAGCCCCGGTCCCCGGCTGCGCGCGAACTCCGCGAACGTCTCCACCGTGGTGAACCGCGGCCGGAAGCCCAGGGTCTCGCGCATCTGGACGGTGGAGACCACCCTGCCATGGGTGAGCAGCCGGATCTGTTCCGGCGAGAAGTCCGTCATACCGACCGTACGGAGCGCCTGACCGACCCAGGTGACCGCGGGCAGCAGCACCGGCAGCGTCGGCCGCCCCAGCCGCCGTGCGCACTGCGAGAGCAGCAGCACCCCGTCTCCGGCGATGTTGAAGGTGCCGCTGTTCAGCGTGGACCGCCGCGGCTCGCTCGCGGCGATGCCGAGTACGTCGATGACGTCGTCCTCGTGCACGAACTGGAGCCTCGGGTCGTACCCGAACACGGTCGGCAGCACCGGCAGCGACAGATAGTCGGCCAGCGGCGAGTCCGCGTCGGGGCCCAGGATGTTCGCGAACCTCAGCACGCACACGGCCACGTCCGGCCTGCGGCGCGCGAAGCCCCGTACGTACCCCTCGACCTCCACCGCGTCCTTCGCGAAGCCCCCGCTCGGCAGGGACTTGGGCGGGGTGGTCTCGTGGAAGACCGCCGGATCGCGGGGCGCGGAGCCGTACACACCGGTACTGGACTTGATCACCAGGCGCTGGACGGCCGGGGCCTTCTGGCACGCGCCGAGCAGCTGCATGGTGCCGATGACGTTGGTCTCCTTGACCGCGCTGCGGCCCTGGGAGCCGAGGCCCATCGCGCTGACGTCCAGGTGGACGACCGTGTCGACCGAGTGCTCGGCGAGGACTCTGGCGATGGCGGGCTGGCGGATGTCCGCCGTCACGAAGACGGCGTCGCCCAGCTGGTGGCCGGGCGCGACCGCGTCGACCGCGATCACCCGGTCCACGTCCGGATCACGCTGGATGCGCCGCACGAAGCGGCCGCCCAGCTGCCGGGCCGCTCCCGTGACGAGCACGACCTTCCCCAAGATCAGCGCCTTCCGTCGGTCTCCCGTGAAGTGAGTGGGAGGGGCCCTCGAAGAGAGGTTCTCCCCCGCTCGTCACCGTAGCGGGTGGATGTTGCCCTGTGATGCCCGCGCGGCGGCCTTCTCCCGCGTCTTGGCCCGAATGTGTGCGGGGCGGCCCGGCCGTACCGGACCCCGCACAGCACCGCAGCCCTCCCGCCTGACAGGCGAAAGGGCTGCGGATTTCACGAACTGCGTTCGCTTACTTCTTGTTGCGACGCTGAACGCGCGTGCGCTTGAGCAGCTTGCGGTGCTTCTTCTTGGCCATCCGCTTGCGCCGCTTCTTAATGACAGAGCCCACGACTACCCTCGCTCACTTCTTCTTCACTGGTGCGGGGCGTCTGGGCCCACACGACCTACGTCGGCCTAGCCTACCCGCCACCGGGTGAGGGACGTAATCCGAGGGGAATGTCAGGCCGACCCCACCCCCACGAAGGACTCCCGGAGATACTCGTGAACCGCTTGCTCCGGCACCCGGAAGGACCTGCCCACCCGGATCGCCGGCAGATGACCGCTGTGCACCAGGCGGTACACGGTCATCTTCGACACTCGCATGACAGAGGCGACTTCCGCCACGGTCAGAAACTTGACCTCGTTGAGAGGCCTCTCGCTGTCAGCAGCCATGATCCACCTGTACCTTCCGCACGCGACGCGCACCGGCTTCCCCTCCGGTGACTCTTCGTCGATGTGCGCTCACTGCCCAGATTAGGGGCGTGTGATGCGAGTGGGGAAGAGGAGAGACGATCGGCCGCCTACTGTGACAGAGCCGCCCGATTGAGTACATAGCGCGTGAGCGGCAGGTAGTAGGCGGACCGCACCGCGTCGTCCACCGGGACGACGGCCGACACCCTCCCCTCGGCCTCACCGACGAACAGCGCGGGATCGTCCGTATCGGCCAGCCCGATCGCCTCGATGCCCAGCTGACCTGCCCCGCAGACCCATCCGTGGTCCCCCACGACGAGTTCCGGGAGCGGCCCCCGACCCACCGCCGCGGCCTCCAGAACGACCCTGACCGGCAGCGGGGAGTGGGAGTGTGCGCCGGTACCACCACCGGTCAACCGCACGCCGGGTTCGCGCACCAGCGCGACTCCCCGTACGTAGTCCAGGTTGTACGTGCGTACGCCGAACCGGGTCGTTATGTCGATACATCGCCCCTGCGCGGGGGTGAGCACAGTGCACCCGACCGACGACAAAGCGTCTGCCAGCGCCGCGTAGAAACCGAGCAGCCGGTGCGGATGCCCCGTACCGAACAGCACCGGTGCCCGCCGCCGGGCCGCGTCCGCCAGCCGGCCCGCGAAGGCGTCCAGCCCCGCCAGCGTCCGCTCCGGGTCGATCACATCGGGACCCGAGACATGCGCGGGATCGGCCGAGACCCCGCACTTGTCGGACATCAGCCGGAGCAGGTCCAGCTCCCCCCAGCCCCGTCCGGGGTCGAGGCCGAGCGTCACCCGGGGGTCCCTGGCCGCGAACAGCCGATAGCTCCGCAGGCTCACCTCCCGCGAGGTGGCCACGGGGCCGGCCAGCCGGGCCGCCAGCAGATGCGCGCGCAGCGCTCCGGTGCTCAACACCCTGCCGATGCTCCCGTACCCGCACCGCCCGGGGGTCAAAAGCCGGAATACGCCCCACAGTTGGCGTAACACCGTGCCGGGCGGCCGGGCCTCACGTCAGAACGGACCGGTCGTCCCGGGCCGGAGCGGGCCCGGTCGCCTCAGGTCAGCAGCCCCCGGAGCGGGAAGGCCGCCCGGCGGCTCGCCAGCACCGCCTGGTCCAGCCGGTCGGCCGGGTCGTAACCCTCGTCCCACGACTTCCAGGACGGGGTGCGGCCGTCCGTCATCCGGGCAGGGCCGAGCTGCCGGGTCCGGGCGTAGACCTCGTCCCGCCAGGAGGACGGGATCACCGACTCCGGGTCCACGGGCGCGTGGGCGGCGATCCCCACCAGATGCGTCCAGGACCTCGGCACCACGTCCACCACCGCGTAACCGCCCCCGCCGAGCGCCACCCAGCGCCCCTCGTCCGCGTACTCGTGGGCGAGGTCGTGGCAGGCCGCCATCACCGCGCGCTGGGCGTCCAGCGACACCGCGAGATGGGCCAGCGGGTCCTCGAAGTGCGTATCGGCCCCGTGCTGGGTCACCAGGACCTGCGGCCGGAAGTCCGCCAGCAGCTCCGGCACCACCGCGTGGAACGCCCGCAGCCACCCCGCGTCCCCAGTCCCGGCCGGCAGCGCCACATTCACCGCACCGCCCTCACCAGCCCCGGCGCCGGTCTCCTCCGGCCAGCCGGTCTGCGGGAAGAGGGTGCGGGGGTGCTCGTGCAGCGAGACGGTCAGGACCCGCGGGTCCTCCCAGAACGCCGCCTGCACGCCGTCCCCGTGGTGCACGTCCACATCGACGTACGCGACGCGCTCCGCGCCCAGCTCCAGCAGCCGCGCGATGGCGAGCGCCGGGTCGTTGTAGATGCAGAAGCCCGACGCGCTGCCGGGCATGGCGTGATGGAGCCCGCCGCTGAAGTTCACCGCGTGCCCGGTCCGTCCCCGCCACACCGCCTCGGCGGCGCCCACGGACTGTCCGGCGATCAGCGAGGACACCTCGTGCATCCCGGCGAACGCCGGATCGTCCACCGTCCCGAGTCCGTAGTTCTGGTCGGCGTGGGCGGGGTCCGCGGAGGCCGCCCGCACGGCAGCCACGTAGTCGGAGCGGTGTACGAGCCGCAGCGTGGACTCCCCGGCGGGTTTGGCCGCCACCACGTCCACCGCACGGTCGAGACCGAACGCCCGCACCAGGCCCATCGTCAGCGCGAGTCTGACCGGGTCCATGGGGTGGCTGTCCCCGAAGTCGTATCCCGTTACTGCGTCATCCCACATCAGCTGTGCGCGGCCGCTCATGCCCGCCACCGTATCGGGCGGGCTCCGCGCCGAACGATTTGGCGTACACGAGCATCGCCAGCACCAGCACCATCGGTACGAGCATCGCGCCCCGGTAGCTCCAGGCGTCCCCGATCG
Organism: Streptomyces sp. NBC_00341; assembly: GCF_041435055.1. Lineage (NCBI taxonomy): Bacteria > Bacillati > Actinomycetota > Actinomycetes > Kitasatosporales > Streptomycetaceae > Streptomyces > Streptomyces sp. NBC_00341. Next base: position 3,835,048 of record NZ_CP108002.1, read on the forward strand.
CCCCCACCAGGGGCGAGCCGACCAGGAATCCCACGTAGTTGAAGATGTTCAGCCGGGCGATCGCGGTGTCGCTGTCGTCGGGGAACATCCGCCCGGCCGCCGCGAACGTCTGCGGCACGATCACGCACAGCCCGAACCCCAGCATGGTGAACCCGAGCATCCCGATCCAGGCCCCGCCGGCGACGGCCACCACACCGAAACCGGCCGCGGCCAGCACACTCCCGAACCGCACCACGGCCACCGCCCCGAACCGCCGCACCCCGAAGTCCCCGACGGCCCGCCCCAGCAACGTCGTCACCATGTAGACGTTGTACGGAAGCGTCGACAGCTGCTCCGAACTCCCCAGCACGTCCTGCAGGTACTTGGCGCTCCAGTTGGAGACGGTCGAGTCCCCGATGTACGCGAAGCTCATCACCAGGCAGAGCGGCAGCAGCAGCTTGAACGAGACAGCCCCGGCCTTCCCCTTCGGCGCGGACCGCCCCTCGTCCTCCTGCTTCCCCTCGACGTACCACCGGCTCCCGACGAACGCGACGGGCAACAGCACCACCACGACCGGGAGGTACGAGACCAGCAGCGAGAGATCCCAGTGCGCCCCGGCCCACGCCATCGACGCCCCGGCGATCCCGCCCAGGCTGTACGCGGCGTGGAAGCCGAGCATGATGGAGCGTCCGTACGCCCGCTGGAGGCTGACCCCCATCATGTTCGTGGACGCGTCCAGCGCGCCGACGGCCAGCCCGAACACGCCGAGCGCCAGGGCCACCGCCCACAACTCGCTCCCGGCGCCGACGCCGAGAAGCGCCAGGAGTACGACGGGCTGCGTCCACCGCAGGACGACGCGCGGTCGTAGGCGTGCGACCACCTTCTCGGTGACCACGCTGCCCACACCGGCCAGGATCGGCACGGCGGCGAGGAACACGGGCAGCAGGCCGTCGGATATCCCGTACCTGTCCTGAATGGCCGGGATCCGCGTCACGAGAGAAGCGAACGTGACCCCTTGCACGAAGAAGCTCAACGCAAGGGAAGCTCTGCCGTGCCGCAAACGTGCATCTGTCATGGCCGCGAGCGTAGAGCCAGTTTCTACCCATGGGTAGACGCGTCAGGCAAGCAATTCCCGCAGCTGTCCCATGTCGGAGAAGTGCCCGGTCACCCCGGCCAGCCGGTCCGCCGGCATCATCGACGTGAACCCGTACACATCCATCCCCGCGGCCCTGGCCGCCTCCACCCCGAGCGGGCTGTCCTCGATGACGACGCACCGCTCCGGCGGCACCCCCATCCGGTCTGCGGCGTACAGGAACAGGTCGGGGGCGGGCTTCCCGCGCCCCACGTCCTCGGAGCTGAAGATCCACTCCTCCTCGAACCACTGGTCGAGCCCGGTCGTCCGGTGCCCGACCCGGATCCGTTCGTGGCTGCCGGAGGACGCGACGCAGTACGGGACCCCTTCGGCGACGAGGTCCCCCAGCACCTCCTCGACACCGGGTACGGGCCGCAGCTCCTGCCGGAACGCGGCGAACACCCGCGAGTGGAACGTGTCGTCGAAGTCCGCGGGCAGCTTCTCCCCGCCCCGCTCCTCGACGAGGTCGTGCACCCGGTGCATGGCGGCCCCCATGTAGTCGCGGAGGGACTCCTCGTACGTGGTGGGGTGGCCGAGCTCGGTGAGGTAGGCGGCCAGGAGGGTGTTGGAGATCGGCTCGCTGTCCACGAGCACACCGTCGTTGTCGAAGATGACCAGTTCGTAGCGCATGTCACGACCTTAAACTGTCGGGAACGCAGAAAAGCCCCGTGCCACAAGGGCACGGGGCTCAACTATTTAAAAGGAGTTCGGCGGCGTCCTACTCTCCCACAGGGTCCCCCCTGCAGTACCATCGGCGCTGAAAGGCTTAGCTTCCGGGTTCGGAATGTAACCGGGCGTTTCCCTAACGCAATGACCACCGAAACACTATGAAATTAACCAACACCGGAACAAAACACGGCCGTTCGTTATTTCAGAACTAACACAGTGGACGCGAGCAACTGAGGACAAGCCCTCGGCCTATTAGTACCAGTCAGCTCCACCCGTTACCGGGCTTCCACATCTGGCCTATCAACCCAGTCGTCTACTGGGAGCCTTAACCAATCAAGTTGGTGGGAATACTCATCTCGAAGCAGGCTTCCCGCTTAGATGCTTTCAGCGGTTATCCTTTCCGAACGTAGCCAACCAGCCATGCCCTTGGCAGGACAACTGGCACACCAGAGGTTCGTCCGTCCCGGTCCTCTCGTACTAGGGACAGCCCTTCTCAATATTCCTACGCGCACAGCGGATAGGGACCGAACTGTCTCACGACGTTCTAAACCCAGCTCGCGTACCGCTTTAATGGGCGAACAGCCCAACCCTTGGGACCGACTCCAGCCCCAGGATGCGACGAGCCGACATCGAGGTGCCAAACCATCCCGTCGATATGGACTCTTGGGGAAGATCAGCCTGTTATCCCCGGGGTACCTTTTATCCGTTGAGCGACAGCGCTTCCACAAGCCACTGCCGGATCACTAGTCCCGACTTTCGTCCCTGCTCGACCCGTCGGTCTCACAGTCAAGCTCCCTTGTGCACTTACACTCAACACCTGATTGCCAACCAGGCTGAGGGAACCTTTGGGCGCCTCCGTTACTCTTTAGGAGGCAACCGCCCCAGTTAAACTACCCATCAGACACTGTCCCTGATCCGGATCACGGACCCAGGTTAGACATCCAGCACGACCAGAGTGGTATTTCAACGACGACTCCACAACCACTGGCGTGGCCGCTTCAAAGTCTCCCACCTATCCTACACAAGCCGAACCGAACACCAATATCAAACTATAGTAAAGGTCCCGGGGTCTTTCCGTCCTGCTGCGCGAAACGAGCATCTTTACTCGTAGTGCAATTTCACCGGGCCTATGGTTGAGACAGTCGAGAAGTCGTTACGCCATTCGTGCAGGTCGGAACTTACCCGACAAGGAATTTCGCTACCTTAGGATGGTTATAGTTACCACCGCCGTTTACTGGCGCTTAAGTTCTCAGCTTCGCCGACCCGAAAGTCAGCTAACCGGTCCCCTTAACGTTCCAGCACCGGGCAGGCGTCAGTCCGTATACATCGCCTTACGGCTTCGCACGGACCTGTGTTTTTAGTAAACAGTCGCTTCTCGCTGGTCTCTGCGGCCACCCCCAGCTCAGGAAGCAAGTTCCCTCACCAGTGATGGCCCCCCTTCTCCCGAAGTTACGGGGGCATTTTGCCGAGTTCCTTAACCATAGTTCACCCGAACGCCTCGGTATTCTCTACCTGACCACCTGAGTCGGTTTAGGGTACGGGCCGCCATGAAACTCGCTAGAGGCTTTTCTCGACAGCATAGGATCATCCACTTCACCACAATCGGCTCGGCATCAGGTCTCAGCCTTAATGTGTGACGGATTTACCTACCACACGGCCTACACCCTTACCCCGGGACTACCACCGCCCGGGCTGGACTACCTTCCTGCGTCACCCCATCGCTTACCTAATACAAGTCTGGTTCGTCGGCTCCACCACTACCCTCAACTCCGAAGAGATCGGGCCGGCTTCACGGACTTAGCATCGCCTGATTCAGTACTGGGCGTTTCAAAGCGGGTACCGGAATATCAACCGGTTGTCCATCGACTACGCCTGTCGGCCTCGCCTTAGGTCCCGACTTACCCTGGGCAGATCAGCTTGACCCAGGAACCCTTAGTCAATCGGCGCACACGTTTCTCACGTGTGTATCGCTACTCATGCCTGCATTCTCACTCGTGAACCGTCCACAACTCGCTTCCGCGGCTGCTTCACCCGGCACACGACGCTCCCCTACCCATCCCAGCCCCCGTTGGGGGTATGTGCTGGAATGACACGACTTCGGCGGTACGCTTGAGCCCCGCTACATTGTCGGCGCGGAATCACTTGACCAGTGAGCTATTACGCACTCTTTCAAGGGTGGCTGCTTCTAAGCCAACCTCCTGGTTGTCTCTGCGACTCCACATCCTTTCCCACTTAGCGTACGCTTAGGGGCCTTAGTCGATGCTCTGGGCTGTTTCCCTCTCGACCATGGAGCTTATCCCCCACAGTCTCACTGCCGTGCTCTCACTTACCGGCATTCGGAGTTTGGCTAAGGTCAGTAACCCGGTAGGGCCCATCGCCTATCCAGTGCTCTACCTCCGGCAAGAAACACACGACGCTGCACCTAAATGCATTTCGGGGAGAACCAGCTATCACGGAGTTTGATTGGCCTTTCACCCCTAACCACAGGTCATCCCCCAGGTTTTCAACCCTGGTGGGTTCGGTCCTCCACGAAGTCTTACCTCCGCTTCAACCTGCCCATGGCTAGATCACTCCGCTTCGGGTCTTGAGCGCGCTACTAAATCGCCCTATTCGGACTCGCTTTCGCTACGGCTTCCCCACACGGGTTAACCTCGCAACACACCGCAAACTCGCAGGCTCATTCTTCAAAAGGCACGCAGTCACGACGCACCGAGTAAACTCGGCGCGCGACGCTCCCACGGCTTGTAGGCACACGGTTTCAGGTACTATTTCACTCCGCTCCCGCGGTACTTTTCACCATTCCCTCACGGTACTATCCGCTATCGGTCACCAGGGAATATTTAGGCTTAACGGGTGGTCCCGCCAGATTCACACGGGATTTCTCGGGCCCCGTGCTACTTGGGTGTCTCTTAAACGAGCCGTTAATGTTTCAGCTACGGGGGTCTTACCCTCTACGCCGGACCTTTCGCATGTCCTTCGCCTACATCAACGGTTTCTGACTCGTCTCACAGCCGGCAGACTGTGAAAAAGAGATCCCACAACCCCGCATGCGCAACCCCTGCCGGGTATCACACGCATACGGTTTGGCCTGATCCAGTTTCGCTCGCCACTACTCCCGGAATCACGGTTGTTTTCTCTTCCTGAGGGTACTGAGATGTTTCACTTCCCCTCGTTCCCTCCACACTGCCTATGTGTTCAGCAGCGGGTGACAGCCCATGACGACTGCCGGGTTTCCCCATTCGGACACCCCCGGATCAAAGCTTGGTTGACAGCTCCCCGGGGCCTATCGTGGCCTCCCACGTCCTTCATCGGTTCCTGGTGCCAAGGCATCCACCGTGCGCCCTTAAAAACTTGGCCACAGATGCTCGCGTCCACTGTGCAGTTCTCAAACAACGACCAGCCACCCATCACCCCACCCTTAACAGGTGAGTTCACTGGGGCCGGCAACCGAAGGACGACCATGACGGCCGTACCTTCAGATACCCAACAGCGTGCCCGACCCGACCGATCACTTCCCACATTCCACGCCGAAGCAGTACTAGTGAAAAACAACCTGTCGTGCCGAATAGTCAACGTTCCACCCATGAGCTAACCACCGCCGAACATTTGCCAGGCGTAGTGGCTCTGGATTCCTTACGGAATCTAGATGCTCCTTAGAAAGGAGGTGATCCAGCCGCACCTTCCGGTACGGCTACCTTGTTACGACTTCGTCCCAATCGCCAGTCCCACCTTCGACAGCTCCCTCCCACAAGGGGTTGGGCCACCGGCTTCGGGTGTTACCGACTTTCGTGACGTGACGGGCGGTGTGTACAAGGCCCGGGAACGTATTCACCGCAGCAATGCTGATCTGCGATTACTAGCAACTCCGACTTCATGGGGTCGAGTTGCAGACCCCAATCCGAACTGAGACCGGCTTTTTGAGATTCGCTCCGCCTCGCGGCATCGCAGCTCATTGTACCGGCCATTGTAGCACGTGTGCAGCCCAAGACATAAGGGGCATGATGACTTGACGTCGTCCCCACCTTCCTCCGAGTTGACCCCGGCAGTCTCCTGTGAGTCCCCATCACCCCGAAGGGCATGCTGGCAACACAGAACAAGGGTTGCGCTCGTTGCGGGACTTAACCCAACATCTCACGACACGAGCTGACGACAGCCATGCACCACCTGTACACCGACCACAAGGGGGGCACCATCTCTGATGCTTTCCGGTGTATGTCAAGCCTTGGTAAGGTTCTTCGCGTTGCGTCGAATTAAGCCACATGCTCCGCTGCTTGTGCGGGCCCCCGTCAATTCCTTTGAGTTTTAGCCTTGCGGCCGTACTCCCCAGGCGGGGAACTTAATGCGTTAGCTGCGGCACCGACGACGTGGAATGTCGCCAACACCTAGTTCCCAACGTTTACGGCGTGGACTACCAGGGTATCTAATCCTGTTCGCTCCCCACGCTTTCGCTCCTCAGCGTCAGTAATGGCCCAGAGATCCGCCTTCGCCACCGGTGTTCCTCCTGATATCTGCGCATTTCACCGCTACACCAGGAATTCCGATCTCCCCTACCACACTCTAGCCTGCCCGTATCGACTGCAGACCCGGGGTTAAGCCCCGGGCTTTCACAACCGACGCAACAAGCCGCCTACGAGCTCTTTACGCCCAATAATTCCGGACAACGCTTGCGCCCTACGTATTACCGCGGCTGCTGGCACGTAGTTAGCCGGCGCTTCTTCTGCAGGTACCGTCACTTTCGCTTCTTCCCTGCTGAAAGAGGTTTACAACCCGAAGGCCGTCATCCCTCACGCGGCGTCGCTGCATCAGGCTTTCGCCCATTGTGCAATATTCCCCACTGCTGCCTCCCGTAGGAGTCTGGGCCGTGTCTCAGTCCCAGTGTGGCCGGTCGCCCTCTCAGGCCGGCTACCCGTCGTCGCCTTGGTAGGCCATTACCCCACCAACTAGCTGATAGGCCGCGGGCTCATCCTTCACCGCCGGAGCTTTTAACCTTCCCCCATGAGAGGGAAAGTGTTATCCGGTATTAGACCCCGTTTCCAGGGCTTGTCCCAGAGTGAAGGGCAGATTGCCCACGTGTTACTCACCCGTTCGCCACTAATCCACCCCGAAGGGCTTCATCGTTCGACTTGCATGTGTTAAGCACGCCGCCAGCGTTCGTCCTGAGCCAGGATCAAACTCTCCGTGAATGTTTTCCCGTAATCGGGATCACAACACGAGAGTGGAACAGTCGAGTCGGAATAAGACCGACTGTTCACTGTGTCCTCGCTATGTGCATTGCCTGGTAGAACCCATAACTGGGTCTGCCAGGACTTTCAAAGGAACCTCGAACCTGCCGAAGCAGGTCGGGGTATCAACGTATCTGGCGTTGACTTTTGGCACGCTGTTGAGTTCTCAAGGAACGGACGCTTCCTTTGTACTCACCCTCTCGGGCTTTCCTCCGGGCGCTTCCCTTCGGTCTTGCGTTTCCGACTCTATCAGACTCTTTCGTGTCCGATTCCCGGTCGAAGCGGGCCTCGCATTTTCGCTTTCCAGTTCTTCGCTTTCGCGTTTCCCTTTCCGGCGAGTCCGACTCTATCAGATCCTTTCGGGCCCGATTCCCAGTCAGTGGGGCTTGTCTTCCCGGCTGTTGGGCCGTTCCGACGAGTGAGACATTAGCGGAATCCGGGGCCCCGACGCTAATCGGGGTCACGTTCCTTCGAACGTGGATTCCTCATTTCGCGAATGCGCACGCAGAGGCAGGCGACAGCTGTCGCTCGTTCGTTGTGGTTACTGCGGAATGGCTGTCCGGGGACCGACCGGGGTCGGCGCTCACGTCGGACAACTCGGAGCACACTACGGATGCGGTGCGGGCGTGTCAACCCCGGTCCCCGGCGGGGTTCGGTGGAAGGCGAGCCGGTAGTCGCGGGGGCTGGTGGCCAGGTGGGTCGCGAAGTGCTGGCGCATGGTGATCTCGCTGCCGAAGCCCGTGCGACGGGCCACCTCGGGGAGGGGCAGATCGGTGCGCTCCAGCAGCTTCTGAGCTGCCGCGATGCGCTGGGTGATCAGCCAGCGCAGGGGCGTCGTGCCGGTGGTCGCCTGGAAGTGCCGGGCGAAGGAGCGCGGGGACATGCCGGCGCGGTCGGCGAGCTCCGCCACCGTGTGCGGTTCGGCCAGATGGGTCAGAGCGAAGGCACGAACGTCCGCGAGGGTGTCGGCGTCGCGGTCCGTGTGCGGGGTCGGGTGCTCGATGAACTGTGCCTGGGTTCCGGTGCGGAACGGGGCGGTGACCATCGAACGGGCGATCGTCGCCGCGGTCTCGGCGCCATGGACCGTACGGACGAGGTGGAGGCAGAGGTCGATGCCGGCCGCGGTGCCCGCCGAGGTCCAGAGATTGTCGTCGTGGACGAAGAGGGCGTCGGGTACGACGGTGACGCCGGGGTGGCGGGTGCGCAGGAGGTCTGTGAGGTTCCAGTGGGTGACCGCTCGTCGGCCGTCGAGGAGCCCGGCCTGGGCGAGGGTGAAGGCGCCTCCGCAGAGCGCGGCGATCGGTGTACCGCGGTTATGGGCGCGGCGCAGCGCTTCGAGGACGGGTTCCGGCGCGGGCGTCACATGGTCGTCCAGCCCCGGGACGACGATCAGGTCGGCTCGGGTCAGCCAGCTCAGCGTGCGGTCGGGGGTGAGGGAGAGTCCGCCGCGCAGGGGGATGGGGGTGGTGGCGGCCGCGGTGCGGCGCAGCTCGAACGGCGGGACTCCGCGGTCCGTCCGGTCCACGCCCCAGACCTCCGTGATGACCGAGGCGTCGAACGCGCGGATGCCCGGGAAGGAGACGAGTGCGATCCGGGTGGTGGCGGCAACGGCGGGGGCGGCGGTCATGCTGGCAGTAAATCATCGATCGATGGCTTTGCGACCTCTGGGCGACCGGATGGGTGCGCGGAAGCATAGGGGCCATGGAGATCGCGGAGAACGCAGCGCTGGTAGTGGTGGACGTGCAGGAAGGCTTCGAGGAGGAGGCGTACTGGGGGCCGCGGAACAATCCGTCCGCGGACGAGAACATCGCCGGGCTGATCGATGCCTGGCAGGCGAGCGGGCGGCCGGTCGCCTTCGTACGGCATGACTCGCCCAAGCCGGATTCGCCGTTGCGGGTGGGATATCCGGGCAACGCCTTCAAGCCGTACGTGGAGGAGCGGCGGGGCAAGGGGAGCGGGCCCGAGCTGTTCCTGACGAAGAGCGTGAACTCGGCGTTCTACGGGACGCCGGATCTGGCGGACTGGCTGCGCGGGGGCGGGGTGCGGCAGATCGTGGTGGCCGGTATCCAGACCAACATGTGCGCGGAGACGACGGCCCGGATGGCGGGGAACCTCGGGTACGAGGTGTTCTTCGCGTTCGACGCGACGTACACCTTCGACGGGACCGGGCCGTTCGGCTGGACGATGGGCGCGGAGGAACTGGCGCGGGCCACCGCCGTGACGCTGCACGACGGTGGGTTCGCGAAGGTGGTGCGCAGTGCGGAGCTGATCGCCGCCGCGGGGTAGGTCAGCCGTTGCCGGAGGCGAGTTCGCGGCTGCGGTCGCGGGCGGCTTCGAGGGCGGCGATGAGGGCGGCGCGTACGCCGTGGTTCTCCAGTTCGCGGATGGCGCTGATCGTGGTGCCCGCCGGGCTGGTGACGGCTTCGCGGAGCTTGACCGGGTGCTCGCCGCTGTCCCGGAGCATCACGGCGGCGCCGATGGCGGCCTGGACGATCAGGTCGTGGGCCTGGGCGCGGGGCAGGCCGAGCAGGATTCCGGCGTCCGTCATCGCCTCGACGAGGAAGTAGAAGTACGCCGGGCCCGAGCCGGAGAGCGCGGTGGCCGCGTCCTGCTGGGACTCCGGGACGCGCAGCGTCTTGCCGACGCCGCCGAAGATCGCCTCCGCGGTGGCGAGGTGGGCGCCGGTGGCGTGGCTGCCCGCGGAGATGACGGACATGCCCTCGTCGACCACCACGGGGGTGTTCGGCATGACCCGGACCACCGGGGTGCCCTCGGTGAGGCGGTCCTCGATGAAGGCGGTCGTGATGCCGGCCGCGGCGCTGATGACCAGGCGCTCTGCGGTGACATGGGCGGAGAGCTCGTCCAGGAGGCGGCCCATGTCCTGGGGCTTGGCCGCGAGGATGAGGATGTCGGCGCGCCCGGCGGCCTCGGCGTTGCTGACGGAGTCGACCCCGTAGCGGTTGCGGAGTTCCTCAGCGCGCTCGGAGCGGCGGGTGGTGACGAGCAGGTCCGCCGGGCGCCACCCGGCCCGGATCATGCCGCTGAGCAGGGCCTCGCCGATCTTGCCGGTGCCGAGGACTGCGACTGTCTGGGTCATGCGGTTTCACCCTCCGGGCGGTGCCGGCGGCTCGCGGTGCCGGCTGTTCTCGGTACTCGTGTCCGCCATCCTCGCACCGGCCCGTCAGGTGGTGCGGCGGCGGAGGGTGGCCGCGCCGAGCCCGAGGACGAGAAGGGCGCAGCCCGCCACGATCGCGACGTCGCGGACGAAGTCGCCGGTGACGTCCGGGTGGCGGAGGACCTCGTTCATGCCGTCCACGGCGTACGACATGGGCAGCACGTTCGAGATCCATTCGAGGACGGGCGCCATCCGGTCCCTGGCGATGAACAGTCCGCAGAGCAGGAGCTGCGGGAAGATCACGGCCGGCATGAACTGGACGGCCTGGAACTCGGAGGACGCGAAGGCCGAGACGAACAGGCCGAGCGCCGTGCCGAGCAGGGCGTCGAGCACGGCGACCAGGAGCAGCAGCCACGGGGACCCGGTGACGTCCAGCCCGAGCACCCACACCGAGAGGCCGGTGGCCAGGAGCGACTGGACCACGGCGACGGCGCCGAAGGCGAGGGCGTAGCCGGCGATCAGGTCGCCCTTGCCGAGCGGCATCGCGAGGAGGCGCTCCAGGGTGCCGGAGGTGCGCTCGCGCAGGGTGGCGATCGAGGTCACCAGGAACATCGTGATCAGCGGGAAGATGCCGAGCAGCGAGGCGCCGATGGAGTCGAAGGTGCGCGGGCTGCCGTCGAAGACGTACCGCAGCAGCGTGATCATGACGACCGGGATCAGCAGGAGCAGCCCGATGGTGCGGGGGTCGTGTGCCAGCTGGCGCAGGACGCGGGCGGCGGTGGCCAGGGTGCGGGCCGCGCTCAGGGGTGAGGTGGTGGTCGTGCTCATCGGGCGTTCTCCTGACGGGTGGCGGCCGCGTCGACCAGGTGGAGGAAGGCTTCTTCGACGGTCTCGGTGCGGGCGGCGGTACGCAGCGCCTCCGGGGTGTCGTCGGCGAGGATCTCGCCCTCGCGCATCAGGAGGAGGCGGTGGCAGCGCTCGGCCTCGTCCATGACGTGGGAGGAGATCAGGAGGGTGGTGCCCCGGTCGGCGGCGAGGCGGTGGAAGAGGCTCCACAGATCGCGCCGGAGCACCGGGTCCAGGCCGACGGTGGGTTCGTCGAGGACGAGCAGTTCGGGGGTGCCGAGCAGCGCCACGGCGAGGGAGACGCGGGTGCGCTGGCCGCCGGAGAGGGTGCCGGCGAGGGCGGCGGAGTGGCTGGTCAGGTCGACCTCTGTGATGGCCCGGGTGACGGCTTCGCGGCGGGCGTCGCGGTGCCGGCGGCCCGGTTGCAGGATCGCCGCGAAGTAGTCGAGGTTCTGCCGGACGGTGAGGTCGGTGTAGATGGACGGCGCCTGGGTGACGTACCCGATCCGTGGCCGGAGGCCGGGGTGGCCGGCCGGGCTGCCCAGGACGTCGAGGGTGCCGGTCACCTTGGCCTGGGTGCCGACGACGGCTCGCATCAGGGTGGATTTGCCGCAGCCGGAGGGGCCGAGGAGTCCGGTGATCCTGCCGGGTTCGACGGTGAAGCCGAGGCCTTTGAGGACGGTGCGGTTGCCCCGTACGACCGTGAGGCCGCGGGCCTCGATGGCGACACCCGAAGAATTCATCATGTGATGAATTTTGTCGCGGTGGTGTCCTTCCGTCAAGGGCCCGCGGCCTCCGCGACTGCCGGTTCAGCGGATGGCCACGCTCAGCTCGACGACGTACGTCTCCTCCACCGTGCCGTCCGGGAAGCGCCGTGCGAGGTGCTCGCGCTCCTCGGAGAGGAAGCGCCGGGCGGGCTCGTCACCGAGGATCAGGAAGGCGGAGTGGCTGCCGAGGTTGGCGAGGTGCGTGGCGATGGGGACGCGCCGGGTCCAGGGCACCCGGCGGTGTACGAACGACAGCCCGGCCGGCAGGTCGCGGGCGGATACGGGCGAGCCGTGGGCGCCGGTGTTGGCCGCCGCGGGTCCGCCTGCCGCTCCGGGGCCGGCGAGCTCGGGCAGCTCGGCGGCGAAGAAGCTCAGCAGCCGCTCGCCCTGTTCCGCGATCCAGCCGACGTCGGGGTCGGCCACGTTCCACCACAGGGCCAGCGCGCCGCCCGGCCGCAGTACGCGCATGGCCTCGGGGGCGGCGCGGGCGGAGTCGGTCCAGTGCCAGGACTGGGCGTACGTGATCAGGTCGGCCGAGCCCGCGGCGAAGGGGAGGCGGTTGCCGTCACCCCGTACCAGCGGGACGTCCGGCAGGGTCCTGCGCAGTTCCGCCGCCATCCCGGGGCCCGGCTCGACGGCGACGACGGCGGCGCCCCGGTCGCGGAGGCGGCGGGTCGAGATGCCGGTACCCGCCCCGACGTCGAGGGCGCGGGCACCTCGCAGCGGCCGGCCCGCGAGCTCCTCGACGGCATCCAGGAGGGCGTCCGGATAGCCGGGTCGGGCCGCGCCGTACTGGGCGGCGGCACGGTCGAACGACAGGGCGCGCGGGGGCGAGGGGTGCGGGGACGGCGGGTGCGGGGACGGCGGCTGGGAGCTGGGGTCCGGGGTGTTCTTAGTGGCCATGTGCCCCATGGTGGCCCGGCCATGATCCGCCGGACAGACCCGCCGCGGCGGCGCGTTACTTGCGGCGGGCCTTCTTCGCCCTGGCCGTCTTGCGGGCCGCCGGGTTCCCGGTGCGGGACGAACGGCGCTTCGCGTACCGGACCTGCGCCGCCTCGTACTCCGCGCGCCGGAGCTTCTCGCCCGGGGCCTCGGAGAACGTACGGATGAAGTAGGCGAGCAGCCCGCCGATGAAGCCGATGGTCTTGAGGCCGCGCAGATTGTCCTCGCGGGCGGGGTCGGCCGGGCGGCTGCTGAAGCCCTCCCACGTCTTGCGGAAGGCGATCGCACTGCAGATGGCGAACATCAGGACCACCAGGATGCCGACGAAGCTGCCGACGTCGGCGATCTCCAGACCCTGATAGGCGAACCGAAGCACGAAGCACGATGCGGCGGCCGCGGCGAGCGAACCGACGGCGACCCCGACGCGGCGCAGACCGTAGTTGCCGTCGTGGGCGACCCAGGTCGTGCCGAAGAAGCGGAGGGGCTCGGGCTGCGGACCGGGGGCGGTCGCGGTGGCACCGGCGGGCGCCGTCGCGGACTCGGTGGTGCCGGGCGCGATGTCGTCGGGGGTCTCGCTGTTCTCGCTCACAGGATCGATTGTCCCAGGGCCGGGGCGGTGGCGCTGCGCCCGCGCCCGAGGGGGCGGGCGCAGCGGCCGTCGCGCGTCAGCCGCAGTGGCTCCACGGGCTCGTGTACGCGTACGTACCGGCGCCCGTCTCGATCATGCCGCCCCACTTCACGCAGTGGCTGCCGGCGGCGAGCCGGACCGGGCCCGCGTACGAGGAGTACCTTCCCTGGTCCTTGACCTGCTCCTTGCCGTCCCCGTCGACGTCGAGCCAGGCGCCGGTGGTCAGCGCCTTGCCCTCGGTGGCGGCGGCGTGGAAGGTGACGACGCAGTTGGACTTGGTGCTCGCGTTGTAGAGCAGGTAGACGCGGGCCAGTTCGGCCGACGAGTCCTTGAACACGTGCGAGTCGATCTGGGTGTACCCCGATCCGCAGACGCCGGCCGGAGTGGCGGCGGCCGGCGCGGGTGCGATCGGCGTGGGTGCGGCCGACGCCGCACCGGCCGGGACGGCGGCCAGGGCCGCGAGGGCGGTGACGGCTGACGCGATGACTACTGAGCTGCGTACGGAAGTGCGCATACTCCCCCAATCATGGTCATACATGGCAAGGGGGTGAGCTTACTGCGATCGACCGGTCACACGGAGTCGTTCTCGGGCCACGACGGGCACGGGAGGGATGCCGGCGACGCTCCGGGGCCGCACACACGTCCGGCCCCTCATCAGAGGGGCCGGACGGTGGAGCGAGTGGGTGTGCGTGCGGGTGTCAGCCGAGCTTGGAGACGTCACGGACGGCGCCGCGGTCCGCGCTCGTCGCCATGGCGGCGTAGGCGCGCAGCGCCGCCGAGACCTTGCGGTCGCGGTCCTTCGGCGCGTAGACGCCGTTCAGCGCCTCCCGGCGGGTGGCCAGCTCGTCCTCCGCGACCAGCAGCTCGATCGAGCGGTTCGGGATGTCGATCCGGATCCGGTCGCCGTCCTCGACGAGCGCGATGGTGCCGCCGGACGCCGCCTCCGGAGAGGCGTGGCCGATGGACAGGCCCGACGTGCCGCCGGAGAAGCGCCCGTCGGTGACCAGCGCGCAGGTCTTGCCGAGGCCCCGGCCCTTGAGGAAGGAGGTCGGGTAGAGCATCTCCTGCATGCCGGGGCCGCCGCGCGGGCCCTCGTAACGGATGACGACGACGTCGCCGTGCTCGATCTCCTTGCGGAGGATCTTGTCGACGGCGTCCTCCTGCGACTCGCAGACGACCGCCGGGCCCTCGAAGGTCCAGATCGACTCGTCGACGCCGGCCGTCTTCACGACGCAGCCGTCCACGGCGAGGTTCCCCTTGAGGACCGCGAGGCCGCCGTCCTTGGAGTACGCGTGCGCCATGTCGCGGATGCAGCCGCCCGCCGCGTCCAGGTCGAGGGTGTCCCAGCGCTCGGACTGCGAGAAGGCGGTCGCGGAACGGACGCAGCCGGGGGCGGCGTGCCACAGCTCGACGGCCTCCGGCGACGGCGAGCCGCCGCGGATGTCCCAGTTCTTCAGCCACTCGGCGAGGGTGTCGGAGTGCACGGAGTGCACGTCCTCGTTGAGCAGTCCGCCGCGGTGCAGCTCACCGAGGATGGCGGGGATGCCGCCGGCCCGGTGGATGTCCTCCATGTAGTACGTGCCGCCGGGCGCCACGTTGGGCGCGACCTTGGCGAGGCACGGGACCCGGCGCGAGACCTCGTTGATGTCGTCGAGGTCGTACGGCAGCTCCGCCTCCTCCGCGGCGGCGAGCAGGTGCAGGATCGTGTTGGTCGAGCCGCCCATGGCGATGTCGAGCGCCATCGCGTTGTCGAACGCGGCGCGGGTGCCGATGGCGCGCGGCAGGACCGTCTTGTCGTCCTGCTCGTAGTAGCGCTTGGTGATCTCGACGACCGTGCGGCCGGCCTCCTCGTACAGCGCCCTGCGGGCGGTGTGCGTGGCGAGGACGGAGCCGTTGCCGGGGAGGGAGAGGCCGAGGACCTCGGTCAGGCAGTTCATCGAGTTGGCGGTGAACATGCCGGAACAGCTGCCGCAGGTGGGGCAGGCGTTCTCCTCGATGCGGAGCATGTCCTCGTCGGAGATGCTCTCGTCGACCGCGTCGCTGATCGCGTTGACCAGGTCGAGCTTGCGGACCGTGCCGTCGACGAGGGTGGCCTTGCCGGCCTCCATCGGGCCGCCGGAGACGAAGACCGTGGGGATGTTGAGGCGCATCGCGGCCATCAGCATGCCGGGGGTGATCTTGTCGCAGTTCGAGATGCAGATGAGCGCGTCCGCGCAGTGCGCCTCGACCATGTACTCGACGGAGTCGGCGATCAGGTCGCGGGACGGGAGGCTGTAGAGCATCCCGGCGTGGCCCATCGCGATGCCGTCGTCGACCGCGATGGTGTTGAACTCGCGGGGGACGGCACCTGCGGCCAGGATCGCCTCGGAGACGATCCGGCCGACGGGTGCGAGGTGGGTGTGGCCCGGGACGAACTCCGTGAAGGAGTTGGCGACCGCGATGATCGGCTTGCCGATGTCCTCGCTCGCTACGCCCGAGGCGCGCATAAGGGCGCGCGCGCCCGCCATGTTGCGGCCGTGGGTGACAGTGCGGGACCTCAGCTGGGGCATCGTCTCTCGCTCCTTCGACAGAAAAGACTGGTTCCGAGCGTACGCCTGTGGGGCCAGGATCTGGACGGGGTGTCCGGTATCCGGGATCGGGGCGGGATTCAGCCCCTCCGGCGTTTGAGGAGCGGAGGTACGGGGGCAGAGCCCCCGAAACGGTCAGGCGTCCGTCAGGTAGCGCTGCAGCGTGGGGCCCACCATCGCGATGATCTTCTGCGGGTCGGCGGAGGCCAGGGGTTCCGCCTGGATCACGTAGCGCAGTACCGCGATGCCCACCATGTGCGACGCGGCCAGCTCCGCGCGGAAGGTGGCGTCCGGGACGTCCAGCCGGTCGGCGATCCGGTCCAGCAGGCGTCGCAGTACGAAGACGCGCAGGACCTTCGCCGCCGCCTCGTGGGTCATCGCGGAACGCATGATCGCCAGCAGCGGGGCCCGGGACGCCGGGTTCTCCCAGATCCCGATGAAGTAGCCGGCCAGCCGCTCCCCCAGGCCCTCCGTGCTGCTCCCGAGGATGTCCGGGATCACCAGGGCGGGCTCGAAGGAGAGCTCGATCGCGGCGGCGAACACCTCGTCCTTCGTACCGAAGTAGTGGTGGACCAGGGCCGCGTCCACGCCGGCCGCCTTCGCGATGCCCCGGACGGACGTCTTGTCGTAGCCGCGCTCGGAGAACTCGGTGCGGGCCGCCTCCAGGATGCGGGTGCGGGCGTCGGGGCCGCTCTCCGACTCCGTGCGGGAGGGACGGCCGCGGCGTCTGGGGGGCGGGGCCTGGCTCCCGTCGCCCTCGGTCATGGGCGCGGCGACGGGGCGGAGGACGACGCGAGGTGCAGCCGGGTGAAGGCCAGCGCCTCGGCCAGGTCGGCCTCGCGTTCCGCGGTGGACATCGCCCGGCGGGTGTTGACCTCGACGACGACATGGCCGCCGAAGCCGGTACGGGCCAGCCGCTCCAGGAGCTCGGCGCAGGGCTGGTCGCCCCGGCCGGGCACCAGGTGCTCGTCCTTGCCGGAGCCCTTGCCGTCCGCGAGGTGGACGTGGGCCAGCCGGTCGCCCATCCGGTCGACCATGGCCATGCCGTCCGTGCGGGCGGTCGCGGTGTGCGAGAGGTCCACGGTGAAGTGCCGGTAGTCGTCGTTGGTGACGTCCCAGTCGGGGGCGTACGCGAGCATCTCCCGGTCCCGGTAGCGCCACGGGTACATGTTCTCGACGGCGAACCGCACGTCCGTCTCCTCCGCCATCCGCCAGATCCCGGTGACGAAGTCACGCGCGTACTGCCGCTGCCAGCGGAACGGCGGGTGGACGACCACGGTCGAGGCGCCGAGCTTCTCGGCGGCGGCACGGGCCCGCTGGAGCTTGACCCACGGGTCGGTGGACCAGACGCGCTGGGTGATCAGCAGACAGGGGGCGTGCACGGCCAGTATCGGCACCTGGTGGTAGTCCGAGAGCCGGCGCAGCGCCTCGATGTCCTGGCTGACGGGGTCGGTCCAGACCATGACCTCGACGCCGTCGTACCCCAGGCGCGCGGCGATCTCGAAGGCCGTCGCCGTCGACTCCGGATAGACGGAGGCCGTCGACAGGGCGACCTTCGCATCCGGGATGCGCACCACTGGTTCTGCCACGCAGACAGCGTACGGGCCCCGGTGCGCGGCGCCGAGGGAGCCCGGCTGAAAGTGAGAAGGCCCATGGCCGTCCGCACCCGTACGCCGCAGCCCTCAGGCCAGGGCCGCCGCGTCCCGCGTGGGGAGGTGGTCCAGACGGCGCAGGATGACGCCCTCGCGCAGCGCCCAGGGGCAGATCTCCAGCTCCTCGACGCCCAGCAGGTCCATGGCCCCCTCCGCGACCAGGGCGCCCGCCAGCAGCTGGGCGGAGCGTCCGTCGGAGACACCGGGGAGGCTGCCGCGCTCCTCGACCGTCATCGCGGCGAGCTTCGGCACCCACTCCTCCAGCGCCTTGCGGCTGAGGGTGCGCTGCACGTACAGCCCCTCGGTGGAGCGGGCGGCGCCGGCGATCCTGGCGAGCTGCTTGAAGGTCTTGGAGGTGGCCACGACGTGGTCGGGGCGGCCGAAGCGGGTGAACTCCCCGACGCTGCGGGCGATGCTCGCCCGGACGTGCCGGCGCAGCGCCCGCACCTCCACCGGGTCCGGCGGATCGCCCCGCAGCCAGCCGGCCGTGAGCCGTCCGGCGCCGAGCGGCAGTGACACCGCGGCGTCCGGCTCCTCGTCGATGCCGTACGCGATCTCCAGCGAGCCCCCGCCGATGTCCAGGACCAGCAGCTTGCCCGCCGACCAGCCGAACCAGCGGCGGGCGGCGAGGAAGGTGAGCCGGGCCTCCTCCGCACCGCTGAGGACGGTGAGGTCGATGCCGGTCTCGTCCCGTACCCGGGCCAGCACGGTGTCGGCGTTGCTCGCCTCCCGTACCGCGGAGGTGGCGAAGGCCAGCACGTCCTCGCAGCCCTTGTCCTCCGCCGCCTGTGCCGCGTCGGTGACGGTCGCCACCAGCCGGTCCACGCCGAGCGGGCCGATCGCGCCGTCCTCGTCGAGGAGTTCGGCCAGGCGCAGCTCCGCCTTGTGCGAGTGCGCGGGCAGCGGGCGGGCGCCGGGGTGCGCGTCCACCACCAGCAGATGAACCGTGTTCGACCCCACGTCGAGGACTCCGAGTCTCATACGACGAACGCTACTGCCGCCTGCCGCCTTACTCTGGGCGCGTGCCAAAGACGAAAAAGGCGAAGCCGGACAAAGTCACGAAGAAGCAGAAGACGAAGCAGGAGATGCGGCAGACGGAAGCAAAGGGGCCCGACGGGTCCGACGAGACGGGGATCGACTTCGCGCGGGCCTGGGTGGAGTTCCCGGACCCCGCCGACGACGAGCAGGTCTTCCGCTGCGATCTGACCTGGCTGACGTCGAGGTGGACCTGCATCTTCGGCAGCGGCTGCCAGGGCATCCAGGCCGGTCGCGCGGACGACGGGTGCTGCACGCTGGGCGCCCACTTCTCGGACGAGGACGACGAGAAGCGGGTCGCGGAGAACGTGGCCCGGCTGACGCCCGATCTGTGGCAGTTCCACGACGTGGGCACGGGGTCGGGCTGGGTGCAGACCGATGACGACGGGGAGCGCCAGACCCGGCGCTGGGAGGGTTCGTGCATCTTCCAGAACCGGCCCGGCTTCGCGGCCGGAGCCGGCTGCTCGCTGCACATCCTGGCGCTGCGGGAGGGCAAGGAGCCGCTGGAGACCAAGCCGGACGTGTGCTGGCAGCTGCCGGTGCGGCGTACGTACGACTGGATCGACCGGCCCGACGACACCCGGGTGCTCCAGGTGACGATCGGCGAGTACGACCGCAGGGGCTGGGGTCCCGGCGGCCACGACCTGCACTGGTGGTGCACGTCCGCGACCTCCGCGCACGGGGCCGGTGAGCCGGTGTACGTGTCGTACCGCCCCGAGCTGACCGAGCTGATGGGCAAGGAGGCGTACGACCGGCTGGTCGGGCTGTGCGAGGAGCGGCTCTCCTCACTGCTGCCGATGGCGCCGCACCCGGCCGATCCGGCGTAGTACCTGCGGTTTTCGGAGTTACGGCTTCCGGATTTACGGCTTCCGGGGGCCGTTCCGCCGGGTGGCGCGTCAGTTCGCCGGGGGCGGGACGCTCGGGGTCTCTCCCGGGCCGGTCGGGTCCGGCGGGTCCGGGGACGGGCTCGGCCCGCCCGGGTCCGTCGGTGTCGTGGTGGGGTCCGTCGGGTCCGGCGTCGGGTCCGTCGGGTCCGGTGTCGGCTCCGTGGGATCCGGTGAGGACGGTGACGGGTCCGACGGCACCGGCGGGCGCGGGTGGACGGAGCGGCTCGGCTGCGGGAGGTCCGAGGGGTGCGGCCTGACGCCCGACGGGCGCCTCCCGCCGTTGCCGTGGATCGCGACGACAGAGCCCGACGGGGTGAGCGCGACCCGTGCCGTCCAGCGCGAGGCGGGTTCGCGCCCGTGGTCGACGAGGACGCGGATCGTGACGCTGCCGCCCGCCGCGAGCTTCCCGGAGGCGCTGCTGAGGCGCAGCCAGGACGCGCCGGTGCGGGCCGACCAGGCGACCGGGCCGGCCTTGGACGCGGTCAGCGTGATCATCGTGGTGGAGCCGTAGGGGCGCGCCTCGACGGTGAGCCCACCCCCGCGGTGCCGTCCCCCGCCGGGCCCGGACCGCGTGTCGACGCTGATGACCTCGGCCGAGACGTCCGGGCGGCCGTCGTCGTCGGTGAAACGGGAGCCGGACTCGGGGGTGGCGTTGCCGGCGTTCTCGTAGCGCTCGTACGGATCGCCGCTGCCGCTGCCGTCCGTCTCGGTCGCGGTGACCGAGGCACCGTCGTGCCCCTCGCCGGTGAGCGGTGCGCCCCGGTAGGCGGACCACAGGGCGATCACCGGGGCGGCGACGACCGTGGCGACCACCGTCGTCGTCATGACCCTGGACCGCAGCCGGTCCCGGCGCGCGGCGTGGTCCTTGGGGTCCATCGGGAAGCCCGCCCGGTCGAACCGCGGAGTGGCGGACCGATTCTTCTGGTGCTTCTGGGCATGGATCATCGCCACGTAGGCGGACGGGCGCGGTGCCTCGACGACCGCCAGCGCGGCGGCCGGGGTGACGGCCGCGCCCGGCCACGGGCCCTCGGCATCGGCCCGCTCCGCGGTGCGTCGGCAGCGGGGGCAGTCGTCCACATGCCGTACGAGCTCGCGGCGCAGGGTGGCGGAGAGCAGCACGCGCCGGTCGCCGGTGAGCCGGCCCGCCGCGGGGCAGCCGCCCGACCCGACGACCGCGAGGGCGGCCCTGGTCCGCTCGACCTCGCAGGCGGCCGCGGCCAGGAGCTCCCTGGCGGCGGCGGTCTCCAGGCCCAGGACCGCCGCGACCGCGACCGGGGTGAGCCGGTGCCGTACCGCGAGCTCCAGCGCCTCCCGCTGTTCTGGGGTGGTGCCGGCGGCCTCGGGCCAGGCCAGCTGCGCCAGCTCGCGGCGGTGCGCCTCCGCGGCCGCGGGGCTCTCGGAGGCGAGGGCGGGGGCGGGGGCCGGGGCCGGGGCCGGCTGCGGCAGCACGGAGCGGGACGGTGTGGCCGGCGCCTTGGAGGTGTGGGCGGCCACGGGGGGCGTACGCCGTCCCGTACGCGCTCCCTGGACGGCCTGGGCGCGACGGTTCCCCTTCGCCGCCCCGGCCCTGTCGTGCTGACGGTGGGCCTGGCGGCCCTGCTTCTGTTCGGTGAGCCTGCGCAGGCACGTCCACCTGGCCAGCGCGTACAGCCAGGTTTTACGTTCCTCCTCGTCCGAGGGACACCGCCCGCCCTGCCGTTCGGCCAGCGCGAGCACCCCGCCGAGCGCGTCGGTGGCGGCGTCGTGGTCGCAGAGCACGGAGAGGCAGTAGGTGAACAGACCGTCGAGATGCGGTTCGTAACGGGCAGGCGGCTTCTTCGGTGAGGACTGGGGCGCACGGTGCTGCGTCCGGTGTGCGCCGGGGGTGCTCGCGGGTGTCTCCAGCCTGCTGCTCGTCACCTTGCGACCGTAGGCAGAACGGGGCCCGGCCCTGGCGCCCCTTGGGTAGATTTAACCCTTTCGGGTGAACGTATCGCGTGAAAGCGGACAGGATCGGGCGGGATTCCCGGTTCCCGGCGTCCCGACGCGAAGGGGGCGTACGCCCGTGCACGTCCCGTCCCCCGAACGGGCGTACGTCCGTGGGCGCCCCGTCCCCCGTACCGCGCCGGACGGCACTGTCCGAGGTCACCTATACGGTGGCGCCATGGCCACCCGTACGAAATCCGCGAAGGACCGGCCGTCCTACCGCTGCACGGAATGCGGCTGGACGACCGCCAAGTGGCTCGGCCGCTGCCCCGAGTGCCAGGCGTGGGGGACGGTCGAGGAGTTCGGCGGCGCCCCCGCGGTACGGACCACGGCGGCCGGCCGCGTCTCCACCGCGGCGCTCCCGATCGGCCAGGTGGACAGCAGGCAGGCCACCGCCCGCTCGACCGGCGTCGGTGAGCTCGACCGGGTGCTGGGCGGCGGTCTGGTGCCCGGTGCCGTGGTGCTGCTGGCGGGCGAGCCGGGCGTGGGCAAGTCCACCCTGCTGCTGGACGTGGCGGCCAAGGCCGCGAGCGACGAGCACCGCACGCTCTACGTCACCGCGGAGGAGTCCGCCAGCCAGGTCCGGATGCGGGCCGACCGGATCCGGGCGATCAACGACCATCTGTACCTGGCCGCGGAGACCGATCTGTCGGCGGTCCTCGGCCACCTGGACGCGGTCAAGCCGTCCCTGCTGGTCCTGGACTCCGTGCAGACCGTGGCCTCGCCCGAGATCGAGGGCGCGCCCGGCGGGATGGCGCAGGTCCGCGAGGTCGCCGGGGCGCTCATCCGGGCCTCCAAGGAGCGCGGCATGGCCACCCTCCTGGTCGGCCACGTCACCAAGGACGGGGCGATCGCCGGGCCCCGGCTGCTGGAGCACCTGGTCGACGTGGTGCTGTCCTTCGAGGGCGACCGCCATGCCCGGCTCCGGCTCGTACGCGGCGTGAAGAACCGGTACGGGGCGACCGACGAGGTCGGCTGCTTCGAGCTCCACGACGAGGGCATCACCGGCCTCGCGGATCCGTCCGGCCTCTTCCTCACCCGGCGCGACGAACCCGTGCCCGGCACCTGCCTGACCGTCACCCTCGAAGGCAAGCGCCCCCTGGTCGCGGAGGTGCAGGCGCTCACGGTCGACTCGCAGATCCCTTCGCCCCGGCGCACCACCTCGGGTCTTGAGACGTCCAGGGTGTCGATGATGCTGGCGGTACTGGAGCAGCGCGGCCGGATCAGCTCGCTCGGCAAGCGGGACATCTACAGCGCGACGGTCGGCGGCGTGAAGCTCACGGAGCCCGCCGCGGACCTCGCGATCGCACTGGCCCTGGCCAGTGCGGCGAGTGACACACCGCTGCCCAAGAATCTTGTGGCGATCGGTGAGGTGGGGCTCGCGGGCGAGGTCAGACGGGTCACGGGGGTCCAGCGCAGACTGGCGGAGGCGCACCGTCTGGGCTTCACACACGCGCTGGTGCCGACCGATCCGGGGAAGGTCCCGGCCGGTATGAAGGTCACGGAAGTCGCCAACATGGGCGACGCGCTGAGAGTCCTCCCGCGCCGGTCTCGTACCCAGGCCCCGCAGGAGGACGGCGCACGCCGGTAGACTTTGCCCTGGTCTCGCCCGTCCGTACGAACGGTACGAGGGACGTGGGGTGTTTCGTTCGGATCGTGCCCGATCCGGAGGAGGGGCCCCGAGGGCACCGCAAACCTGTGACCGGAGGAGTGCAGTGGCAGCCAGCGACCGGGCAGCATCGCCCGGAAAGTCCGGCCAAGGCACCGGTAACGAGGCGCTGATGCGCGCCTCGTTGACCGCCGTCGCGCCCGGAATGGCCCTGCGGGACGGCCTGGAGCGCATTCTCCGTGGCAACACCGGCGGGCTGATCGTGCTCGGCATGGACAGGACCGTCGAGTCGATGTGCACCGGCGGCTTCGTGCTGGACGTGGAATTCACCGCGACCCGGCTGCGAGAGCTGGCCAAGCTCGACGGGGCGTTGATCCTCGACAAGGACATGACCAAGATCCTGCGCGCCGGCGTGCAGCTGGTCCCGGACGCCTCCATCCCCACCGAGGAGACCGGCACCCGCCACCGCACGGCGGACCGGGTCTCCCGGCAGTGCAGTTTCCCGGTCGTCTCGGTATCGCAGTCGATGCACCTGATCGCGCTGTACGTGCACGGGCAGCGCCGGGTCCTGGAGGAGTCCGCCGCGATCCTCTCGCGTGCCAACCAGGCCCTCGCCACCCTGGAGCGCTACAAGCTCCGGCTCGACGAGGTCGCCGGCACGCTCTCCGCCCTGGAGATCGAGGACCTGGTGACCGTCCGGGACGTGACGGCCGTCGCGCAGCGTCTTGAGATGGTGCGCCGGATCGCGACCGAGATCGCCGAGTACGTGGTGGAGCTGGGCACCGACGGCCGGCTCCTCTCGCTCCAGCTCGACGAGTTGATCGCGGGCGTGGAGCCGGAGCGCGAGCTGGTCGTGCGCGACTACGTGCCGGAGCCGACCGCCAGGCGGTCGCGCACGGTGGCGGAGGCGCTCACCGAGCTGGACGCGCTGTCCCACACCGAGCTGCTCGAACTGCCCGTCGTGGCGCGGGCCCTGGGTTACAGCGGCTCCCCCGAGACGCTGGACTCCGCGGTCTCGCCGCGCGGCTTCCGGCTGCTGGCGAAGGTGCCGAGGCTGCCCGGGGCGATCATCGACCGGCTGGTGGAGCACTTCGGCGGTCTGCAGAAGCTGCTCGCGGCGAGCGTGGACGATCTCCAGACGGTGGACGGGGTCGGGGAGGCGCGGGCGCGCAGTGTGCGCGAGGGCCTGTCGCGGCTGGCCGAGTCGTCGATCCTCGAACGGTACGTGTAGCGGTACGGATGCGGGGCGGGGGGCGTACGCCCCCCGCCCCGCATCCGTGTGTCCTTCGGCGGGTCAGTCCTTCGCGAGGACGAACGAGGCGCGCTGCACGGGCTCGCCCGGTGCCTTGGCCTCGACCAGGTACGTACCGGGTCCGGCGTTCCCCGGCGGCGGCGTCGCGCACTTCGGCGCGCTCTTGGCGCGGTTCCACTCCACGGTGTGCACGACGGTCGCGCCCGCCGGGACCTTCAGCAGCACGGTGGCCGCGTTGCGCGGGCAGTCCTTGGAGGACCACACCTCGTTGTCGTCGCCACCGGCCTCCGTGATGGTGAGCACCGTGCTCTTCGGGCCGAGGTCGGCCTTGCAGTCGGTCGCGGAGGTGTTCTTGGCGATCAGCCGGAACTTCGGCTTCTCGCCGGGCGCGTAACTCACGTCGCTCTTGAGGGTCAACTGCAGTGCGCCGGCGGTGCAGTCGGGGACCGAGGAGCCGGCCGGGAGCCGCTGTCCGGCGGTCGTGCCGCTGCCGCCGGAGCTGCCCGAGCCGGAACCCGAACCGCTGCCGGAGCCGCCGTCGGAACCGGAACCGGCGCTGTCCGAGCCGCCGTTGCCGCTGCCGGAGCCACCGGAACCGCCCGAACCGGAGCCTCCGCTGCCGCCGCCGTCCCCGCCGGAGCCGCCCGACTCGTCGCGCCCGCCCGGCTGTTCGCTGATCGCCGGGCCGGATCCCGAGGGCCCTGGCGTGATCGCGTCGGTGGGACCGGAGCCGGGGCCCCTGGAGTCGTCGTGGTCCCCCTTGCCGCCACGGGAGGTGACGGCCCATACGACCAGCAACGCGAGCAGCGCGATCAGCGTCGCCGCGACTGCCCTCCGTCGCCAGTAAATGGTGGAGGGAAGCGGCCCGATCGGATTACGCAAAGATCCCACGGCGCAAACTCTACGAGAGATCCGCCCCAACTCCCGCCCCACCCGCCGCCCAGATCCCAAGTTTTGCGGATCATCATCCTGGGAGGGCGTATCCGCAACCCCGGGGACCGCGCCGTGCGGCCACTTGCCGCAACCGGGTCCGGGGGGTGCGGCCAGTTGCCGGACCGGAGGTCAGGCGGCGCGGGGACAGACGGGTGGCACTATCACTCCAAGGGCTCTTATGAGGGGCGACACCCCCGTGCACCGGTCCGTCGTCTGCCCTTCCGTGCCAGGATCGGACGTGCGATGACTGCCACCACAGCGACACAGACGCCCCCCGCCTCCCTCCACACCCCCGTCATCGGGTGGTTCGACCAGCACGCCCGCGATCTGCCCTGGCGCCGCCCCGAAGCGGGCGCCTGGGGTGTGATGGTGAGCGAGTTCATGCTGCAGCAGACCCCCGTCAACCGGGTCCTCCCGGTCTACGAACAGTGGCTGGCCCGCTGGCCGCGCCCCGCCGACCTCGCGGCCGACCCTCCCGGCGAGGCGGTCCGCGCCTGGGGCCGGCTCGGCTACCCCCGGCGAGCGCTGCGGCTGCACGGGGCCGCCCAGGCAATAACGGAACGGCACGGCGGCGACGTACCGAGCGAGCACGCCCAGCTGCTCGCGCTGCCCGGGATCGGTGAGTACACGGCGGCGGCCGTGGCCTCGTTCGCCTACCGGCAGCGGCACGCCGTCCTCGACACGAACGTCCGCCGGGTGTTCGCACGGGCCGCGAGCGGCATCCAGTACCCGCCGAACGCGACCACCGCCGCGGAGCGCAAGCTCGCCCGCGCGCTGCTGCCCCAGGAGGACGAGCGGGCGGCCCAGTGGGCCGCCGCCACGATGGAGCTCGGCGCCCTCGTCTGCACCGCGAAGAACGAGGACTGCGCGCGCTGCCCGATCGCGGAGCAGTGCGCCTGGCGGCTGGCCGGGAAGCCCGCGCACCAGGGGCCGCCGCGCCGCGGCCAGACGTACGCCGGTACCGACCGGCAGGTGCGCGGCCGGCTGCTCGCCGTGCTGCGCGAGGCGGTGACCCCGGTGCCGCAGTCGGCGCTGGACGCCGTGTGGGACGAACCGGTGCAGCGGGCCCGCGCCCTGGACGGGCTGGTCGCCGACGGACTGGTGGAACCGCTGGCCGGTGGCCAGTACCGGCTGCCGCTGACCTGACGGCCGGGCGGGGATCTTCCCCGCCCGGACCGCCGGCAGCCCCAGAGGGGGCCCTTTGCCCCACTCCTCCTGCGCTGTTACACAACCGATGGGCAGCCGTGCGTCGGCGTATGGCTGCTCCGCACAGCCTCGTGACAACCGCTCCGTAGCGTCACCGACGTCAGCCCGACGACCAAGCGGCTGGCAGCGGTACTACGGGGATCCACGGGGATGGAGGCGGTTGTTATGGCGCAGGGCGAGGTGCTCGGATTCGAGGAGTACGTGCGTACCCGGCAGGAGGCGCTGCTGCGCAGCGCACGCCGGCTGGTCCCCGACCCCGTGGACGCGCAGGACCTGCTGCAGACCGCCCTGGCGCGTACCTACCGCCGCTGGGACGGCATCGCCGACAAGTCCCTCGCCGACGCCTATCTGCGCCGCGTCATGATCAACACCCGGACCGAGTGGTGGCGGGCCCGCAGGCTGGACGAGGTCCCCACCGAGCAGCTCCCCGACGCCAGCATCGAGGACGGCACCGAGCAGCGCGCCGACCGCGCCCTGCTGATGGACGTCCTGGGCGTGCTGGCTCCCAAGCAGCGCAGCGTCGTCGTCCTGCGACACTGGGAGCAGATGAGCACGGAGGAGACGGCCGCCGCGCTCGGTATGTCGGCCGGTACGGTGAAGAGCACGCTGCACCGTGCCCTGGCGCGGCTGCGCCAGGAGCTGGAGAGCAGGGAAGAGGCGGCCAGGGAGGCCCGGATCCGCGAGGACCGGGAGCACCGCCCGGCCGCCCGTGCCGCGTCGGCCACCGCTCCGGTACGGACCCGGAGCGCGGCGCAGGGGATCGGGCGTCATGACGAGCGGGGGCGGGAGCGGTGCGCGGCCTGAAAGGCAGCGGTGACGGCGGCGGCGCGAGCGACGACGCGGTCACCGACGGGGGAAGCGGCGGGAGAACAGGCGCGGGGCGCGGACGGCGGCTGACCGGATGGGCGGCGAGCAGTACGGCTCTGGCCGGGCTCGCCGTCGTCGGGCTGTTCGCCGTGAGCTGCTCCACCGGTGGTACCGGCACCCGCGACGAGGGCCCGGCGGGCACCCAGCCGGTCGTGCGGATCACGCCGACCGCCACGACGCCGTCCAGGGCGAAGCCGACCCCGCGGGTCGACGCCGTCGCCCTGCTCAAGGCGGACACGAAGGTGAGCGAACGGGTCCGGACGGATCTGAAGCCCTGCACCGGTGACGAGTACCCGGTGGACACCTCGTACGGGAAGCTGACCGGCGGCCCCGGCGCCGACGTGGTCGTGAACGTGATGACCTGCGGCGATTCGGTGGGCGTCGGCACCTATGTGTACCGGCCCCGCGCCGACGGCACGTACGAGAACGTCTTCACCACCGAACAGCCGGCGGTCTACGGGACCATCGACCGAGGTGATCTGGTGGTGACGACCCAGGTCTACGGGAAGAAGGACTCGGTCGCCTATCCCTCGGGCGAGGAAGTGATCACGTACCACTGGGCGAACACCCGGTTCAGCGAGACGGACCGGGTGCGCAACGACTTCAACCGAGCCGTCGGTGCCGGGGAGGGGGACTTCCCGGAGCCCACGGAACCGACGAAGAACTGAGAGCTTTCCGATGGCCGAGACCCATGTCCTGTTCGTCGAGGACGACGACGTCATCCGCGAGGCCACCCAGCTGGCGCTGGAGCGGGACGGCTTCGTGGTCACCGCGATGCCCGACGGGCTGCGGGGCCTTGAAGCGTTCCGGGCCGACCGGCCCGACATCGCGCTGCTCGACGTGATGGTGCCCGGACTGGACGGGGTGAGCCTGTGCCGCCGCATCCGGGACGAGTCGACGGTGCCCGTGATCATGCTGTCTGCCCGTGCCGACTCGATCGACGTGGTGCTCGGTCTGGAGGCCGGCGCCGACGACTACGTCACCAAGCCCTTCGACGGCGCGGTGCTGGTCGCCCGGATCCGCGCCGTGCTGCGCCGCTTCGGCCACGCCTCGGGCAGCGGACAGGGCGGCGCCGCCGGTACGGAGGACGCGCCGGAGGGCGGGGTGCTGGTCTTCGGCGACCTGGAGGTCGACACCGAGGGCATGGAGGTGCGCAGGGCCGGCGAGCAGGTGGGCCTGACGCCGACCGAGATGCGGCTGCTGCTGGAGTTCTCGTCCGCGCCCGGCACCGTGCTCTCCCGCGACAAGCTGCTGGAGCGGGTCTGGGACTACGGCTGGGGCGGTGACACCCGGGTCGTGGACGTCCATGTGCAGCGGCTGCGCACGAAGATCGGCCAGGACCGGATCGAGACGGTCCGCGGCTTCGGCTACAAGCTCAGGGCATGAGGCGGCCGTCCCTGCGGACGAGTGTCCGCTGGAAGATCAGCATCGCGATCGCCGCGGTCGGCGCCCTGATCGCGGTCGCGCTGAGCCTGGTCGTGCACAACGCGGCCCGGGTCTCGATGCTGGAGAACGCCCGCGAGGTCCAGCTGGAGCGGCTGACCTACGCCCAGCTGCTCTACGAGGCGAAGAAGACGAAGAAGGCCGACCCCCGGTTCGGCGCGAAGATCAACGATCCGACGATGCCGCAGAGCCTGCGCCAGGAGACCCGGAAGAACCGGCGTGCCACCCATGTGGAGGACGGCGGCGGGGTGCCGGACGTGTGGGCGGCCGTGCCGCTGGCCAACGGTGACGTGCTCTCGCTGCACACCCGGTTCGCGGACCGCTCCACCACGATCATGGGCGATCTCGACCGGGCCCTGATCATCGGCTCGGTCTCGGTGGTCTTCGGCGGCTGCGCGCTGGGGGTGCTGATCGGCGGTCAGCTGTCGCGCCGGCTGCGCAAGGCGGCGACGGCGGCCGGAAAGGTCGCGCAGGGCAATACGGAGGTCCGGGTCCGGGACGCCGTCGGCGGTGTCGTGCGGGACGAGACCGATGAGCTGGCCGGTGCGGTGGACGCGCTGACGGACGCGCTGAACGAGCGGATCGAGGCGGAGCGCCGGGTCACCGCGGACATCGCGCACGAGCTGCGCACCCCGGTGACGGGGCTGCTGACGGCGGCCGAGCTGCTGCCGCCCGGCCGCCCCACGGAGCTGGTACGGGACCGGGCGCAGGCGATGCGCACCCTGGTCGAGGACGTGCTGGAGGTGGCCCGGCTGGACAGCGCGTCGGAGCGGGCCGAGCTGCAGGAGATCGCGCTGGGGGACTTCGTGAGCCGCCGGATCGCGCTGCTGGACCCGGACGTGCGGGTCCAGGTGGTCCATGAGTCGTGGGTCAGCACCGATCCGCGCCGGCTGGAGCGCATCCTGGGCAATCTGCTGGGCAACGCCGCCAAGCACGGCTCCACCCCGGTGGAGGTCACGGTCGAGGGCCGGGTGGTCCGGATCCGCGATCACGGTGCGGGGTTCCCGGCGGCGCTGCTGCGGGAGGGGCCGAGCCGGTTCCGTACCGGATCGACCGACCGGGCGGGCCACGGGCACGGTCTCGGGCTGACGATCGCGGCCGGTCAGGCGCGGGTGCTCGGCGCCCGGCTGACCTTCCGCAACGCCGCTCCGGAGGGCTCGGTGCCGGGCGTGGGCGGGGCGATCGCCGTGCTGTGGCTGCCCGAGCACGCGCCGACGGACACCGGGAGCTACCCGATGCTCCAGTTCGCCGAGCAGCGCGCTCCCCGGCCGAACGGCAGGACGGCCGCGAGCAGCGGCAAGGACCACGGCCGCGGGCCCTCGGAGAGCTGAGCGGTACGCCCGGGTGCCCGGCCGGCCCCGGCAACGGAAAGGCCCCCGGGGCGCACGCGGTACATCGCGTGCGCCCCGGGGGCCTCTTCGTACGGCTTGGCCGCCATGACGGCTACACCGCTACGGCTACACCATGCTCTCGGCCGGGTCCGGGGCCGCGCCGCGCAGCGGGACCTCCTTGACGAAGAGCGCCGCCACCAGGGCGACCACTCCGACAGAGGCGCCCACCAGGAAGGCGATGTGGGTACCGGACGACACCGCGAACTCGTACGCCTCGCGCACCGGCACCGGCAGCTTCGCCAGGCTCGCCGCGTCCAGCTGGGCGGAGTGCGAGGTGGCTCCCCCGCCGCCGCGGGCGGCCATCTCGTCCTGCACCCGGCCGGTGAACAGGGCGCCCATGATCGCGACGCCGAAGGAGCTGCCGAGCGTACGGAACAGGGTGGTGGCGGACGAGGCGACGCCCATGTCCTTCAGCTCGACGCTGTTCTGCGCGACGAGCATCGTGATCTGCATCAGGAAGCCCATGCCGGCGCCGAGCACCGCCATGTAGATGCCCGAGGTGAGGCGGGTGGTGCCGGTGTCCATCGTGGAGAGCAGGAAGAGTCCGGCCACCATCAGGATCGAGCCGATGATCGGGAAGATCTTGTACCGGCCGCTGTTGGTGGTGACGCGCCCGGCGATCAGCGAGACGACCATCATCGAGAGCAGCATCGGCAGCAGCAGGAGTCCGGAGTTGGTCGCGGACGCGCCCTGGACGGACTGCTGGAACAGCGGCAGGAACAGCACCGCGCCGAACATCACGAAGCCCGCCATGAAGCCGACCACGGACATCAGCGTGAAGTTGAGGTTGCGGAAGATGTGCAGCGGGATGATCGGCTCCGCGGCCTTCGTCTCGACGAAGACGAAGCCGGCCAGCGAGGCGACACCGATCGCGATGAGCTCCATGATCACGGCGGAGTTCCAGTCGTACTCCGAGCCGCCCCAGGTGGTCACCAGCACGATGGCGGTGATGCCGACCGTCAGCAGCCCGGCCCCGAGGTAGTCGACCTTCGCCTTCCTGCGCTCCCGCTTGGGGAGGTGCAGTACGGCGGTGACCATGGCCAGGGCGACGATGCCCAGCGGGATGTTGATGTAGAAGGCCCAGCGCCAGCCGAGGTGGTCGGTGATGGTGCCGCCGACCAGCGGTCCGCCGATCATCGCGATCGCCATGACACCGGCCATCAGGCCCTGGTACTTGCCGCGCTCGCGGGGCGGCACGAGGTCACCGATGATCGCCATGACGCCGACCATCAGACCGCCGGCGCCGAGGCCCTGGATCGCCCGGAAGCCGATCAGCTGGCCCATGTCCTGGGACATGCCGCTGAGGACCGAGCCGATCAGGAAGATCACGATGGACGTGAGGAACATGCCCTTGCGCCCGTACATGTCGCCGAGCTTGCCCCAGATGGGCGTGGAGGCCGCGGTGGCAAGGGTGTACGCGGTCACCACCCAGGACAGATGTTCCAGCCCTCCGAGGTCGCCGACGATCGTCGGCATCGCGGTGCCGACGATCAGGTTGTCGAGCATCGCCAGCAGCATGGCGATCAGCAGGGCGACGATCACCACCCGGACGCTGCGCTGCTGCGGCTCGCTCTTCGGCGCGCGTTTCGGCTTGCCGCCGGCCGCCTTCCCACCCGTCGCCGTCTTCAGGTCCGACATGTTCCCCAACTCCCCTGATCCCCTGCTCACCGGGCCCTTACTTGCCGCCCGGCTAGTTGACTACACTGGGGGAAAGTACCCCCGCAACTAGCCGGGCGTCAAGTAAGTATGGGGAGAGCACCATGAGCAGCACGACGCAGCCGCGCCGGGGCAACACCCGCCAGCGCATCCAGGACGTCGCTCTGGAACTCTTCGCCGAGCAGGGCTACGAGAAGACCTCCCTGCGGGAGATCTCCGAGAAGCTGGACGTCACCAAGGCCGCCCTCTACTACCACTTCAAAACCAAGGAGGACATCCTCGTCGGCATCTTCGAGGACCTCAACCGGCCCGTCGAGGAACTGATCGCCTGGGGCCGGGAGCAGCCTCGCACCCTGGAGACGAGGAAGGAGATCCTCGCCCGCTACAGCGACGCGCTGACCACCGCCGCCCCGCTCTTCCAGTTCATGCAGGAGAACCAGGCGACCGTGCGCGACCTGAGCATCGGCGTGACGATCAAGGGCCGGATCCTGGCGCTCGTCGACCTGATCAAGGATCCGGAGGCGCCGATGATCGACCAGGTGCGGTGCTTCAGCGCGCTCTTCACGATGCACGCCGGCATGTTCGCCCTCAAGGACGTCGACGGCGACCCCGAGGACAAGCGCAAGGCCGTCCTGGAGGTCGCCGTCGAACTGATGACTCAGGCGCACGACCCGGGTGCCGCGAGGTAGCGGACCGGGCCGGTGCGGGTCAGACGTGGACACCCACCTTGTGCAGGTAGTTGACCGGGTTGATCGCGGAACCGTAGTTCGCGGTGTTCCGGATCTCGAAGTGCAGGTGCGGGCCGCTGGAGTTTCCGGTGTTGCCGGAGAGGGCGATCTTCTGCCCCTTCTTCACGTGCTCGCCGATGTGCACCTTGATCTTCGAGAGGTGCGCGTACTGCGAGTACCGGCCGTCGCTGTGCTTGATCACGATGGCGTTGCCGTACGCGGGACCGTCGCCGCCGCCGTTCGGGCCGGCCTTCACGATGGTGCCGGTGTGCGCGGCCTCGACCTTGGTGCCGATCGGCACGGCGAAGTCCTGGCCGGAGTGCTTGTGCGCCCAGCGGCTGCCGTCGTTGCCGAAGCTCGCGCTCAGCTCGTAGTGGTGGACCGGGGTCTCCCAGCGAAGCTTCTTGGCGGCCTTCTTGGCCGCCTTCTTCCTGGCCTCGGCCTTCTTCTTGGCCGCCGCGGCCTTCTTCTTCGCGGCGTCGGCCTTCTTCTCGGCCGTGTGCTTGGCCGCCTTGCCCTGCGCGGCCGCCTGCTCGGCGACCGAGTCGGCCGTGGCGGTGCTCGCCAGGCTCGCGGCGTGGGGGGTACCCGTCGTGCCGGCCGCGAACGCAGCGCCCGCACCGAGAACCATCGACGTCCCCAGACCGGCCGCCACCACGGCGCCGCGCACACGGGAGGCGGACGGGCGGTGGGAGTGCTTGAACGTAACGCGCTTCGACATAAGCGGAAGACCTCCGGGATGACTGGACCCGGCACATCCGCCGGGCTGGCTATCCCTTGGTAACCCGCCACCCCGCCGGTGCTCAAACCCCCCATCTACGAAGAAAAGCCGTAGCCGCCGCCCCGGGAATTCGCTTCCGCGGGTCCCGGACCCGGACCTCTGGCGAGCCGTCGAATCTCTTCGCCTCTCTTCGCGCGAAGACGTTTAAGCCCAGTTCCAATCCACCCCAAACGGACATGACCCCGCTTTCTGGGCACTTCATCCCGTAGCTCCCAAGGTCCCGCCGGGCGCAGGGCCGAAGGTCCCTCCGGCGATCATGGCGCGTGCTCCTAGGCCGGCTAGTAGGCCTCTGAAGGGCTGTGCGCCTTGTCACCGCCGGTGGGACCAAAGGCTGTCCGTTTCGGGACCTTCGGCAGGCAACCTGACTACGCTGGCACGGCGAGAACCGAACAGCTCCGGGGGGACGGCACATGACCGGAAACACCGCAGGTACGGGCGGAAACAGCGGCGGCGGGGTTTCGGGCAGCGGACGCCACGACGGCATCGAGCTCGCCGACGCCGTCGAATCGGTCCGCAACCAGCTCATCGAGGCCGCCACCCGGGGCACCGGCCGCCCGCTGTCCTTCGAGGTCGGCGACATCCAGATGGAGTTCACCCTGGAACTCCGCAAGGAGGTCAAGGGCTCCGCCCGGGTGAAGGCCTGGGTGGTGGAGGCCGGCGCCGACGCGGGCCGCGCCACCGGCCACACCCACAAGGTCGCCTTCACCCTGCGACCGCGTGACGCCACGACCGGCGAGGCCTGGCAGATCGGCCACGAGGCCGACGGCAGTACCGAACGGTTCGGCGCCGGCGGCAGTACCGACCGGCCCGGCGCCGATGGCAGTACCGACCGGCCCGGCAGCGGCGGCGGTACCGACCGGTTCGGCCAGGGGCGGCCCCGGCCGTGACGGCCATACCGCCCACGGACCGCACCGTCGTGGTCCTGGGCGCCGGCTCCGTCCAGGGCAGCGGTGTCCTGCTCACCGACCGGCTGGTGCTGACCTGCGCCCACGTCGTCAAGGGCAGCGCCCTCTGCTCCGTCGCGCACCCGGGCCTCGCCGGACACACCGCCTCGGCCGTCGTCTGGATCGACCACGGCCTCGACGCCGCCCTCGTCCGGACGACGGCCCCGCTGCTCCCGGCAGAACCGGTACGGCTCGGCGTCCTGCACAGCAGCCAGGCGCTCACCGGCTGCGAGCTCACCGGCTTCCCCGACGTGCAGCGCCACGGCCCCGACGAGCACCTGGAGGCCGACCAGTACACCGCCACCGTGCTGCCCGTGGCGGGCCGCCCGCGCAATGTGCTCGTCTGCGAGCTGGACGGTCCGCCCGCCGGGCCGGACCGCGAGCCGCCCGCGCTGCGCGGGCTCTCCGGCGGACCGGTCTTCGCGGGCAGCGTCCTGCTCGGCATCGCCCGGCAGATCCCGCCGCGGCGCGGGGGCCGCCGGGTGGAATGCGTACCGCTCGGTCCGCTCCTGGCCTCCGAGCCCTTCCGGCTGGTGTACCACCGGCAGAGCGGCGCCGAACCCCACCACGAACAGGTCCACGGGCACTTCCCCAAGGACCTGCGCTACGAGGAGGAGTACGCGGCCGCGCTCGGCGCCGCGTACCGGCGCACCAAGATCTTCGGGCTGGACGAGCTCGGCCGGCACGACTCCGAATGGGACCTGGACACCGCCTACCTCAGCCTGGAGGCCCAGCCGCGCGACCGCTCCGCGGCGCCCGAGGAGCCGCGCCCCGCACCCCGGCGCGTCGACGCCCTGCTCGCAGAGCGCCCCCGGGTGCTGCTGCGGGGCGACGCGGGGGCCGGGAAGACCACCCTGGTCTGGTGGCTGGCGGCGCACGCCTCCGCCGGCACCCTCGGGCCGAAGCTGACGGCGCTCAACGGGCTGGTGCCCTTCGTCGTCCCGCTGCGCACCCTGCGGGCGCGGGGCGGCGCCTTCCCGTCCGTCGGACAGCTGGCCGCCGCCGCCTCGACAGCCGTCGACGACCCGCCGGAGGGCTGGACCGGGCGGGTCCTGGAGGCGGGCCGCGGGCTGCTGCTCGTGGACGGCCTGGACGAGGTCCCGCCGGACGAGCGCGAGGCCGCGTACGACTGGCTGTCCCGGCTGCTGCGCCGCTACCCGGCGACCCGCTGCGTGGCGACCGTGCGCCCGCACGCGGTCGCCCCGGACTGGCTGGCCTCGGAGGACTTCGAGGAGCTGCGGCTGCTGCCGATGCGGAACGAGGACATCGCGGCGTTCGTCGCGGCCTGGCACCGGGCGGCCCGGCTGGACGACCCGGACCACGCGGCACTGGGCGAGCTGGAGCGCGATCTGGTCCGGCAGTTCGACACCAACTCCACCCTGAGCAACCTGGCCCGCACCCCGCTCCTGTGCGCCGTGATCTGCGCCCTGCACCGGCGGCGCCAGGGCCTCCTGCCGGAGACCCGCTGGAGCCTGTACGACTCGGCGCTCACCATGCTGCTCGGCAACCGCGACAAGCGGCGTCGGATCGACGCTCCCG
Organism: Streptomyces sp. NBC_00341; assembly: GCF_041435055.1. Taxonomy (NCBI): domain Bacteria; kingdom Bacillati; phylum Actinomycetota; class Actinomycetes; order Kitasatosporales; family Streptomycetaceae; genus Streptomyces; species Streptomyces sp. NBC_00341. Next base: position 3,870,803 of record NZ_CP108002.1, read on the forward strand.
AGGGCATCACGATGAACGTGGACGAGCAGGCCGAACTCCTCCAGCGCATCGCGATCTGGCTGGTGCGGGGCGGCCAGACGGAGCTGGACCGCGAGCAGGCGCTGCACCAGCTGGAGCAGGGGCTGCGGGGCATGGAACAGATCCGGCGCCAGGGCGCGGCGCCGGAGGTCCTGACCCATCTGCTGAACCGCAGCGGCGTCCTCCAGGAGCGGGCCGACGGCGTCTACCAGTTCGCCCACCGGACCTTCCAGGACTTCCTCGCGGCGAAGGAGTTCGTCGAGGGCGGCCACCTCCACGAACTGATCGGCCGGGCGGACTCCCAGCAGTGGCAGGACGTCATCCTGCTCGCGGCGGGCCACTGCGGCCGGCGGGAGCACCCCGCCCTGATCAACGGAATCCTGGACGCCCGGGCGAGCCCGGACAGCAGTGTCACGGTCCATGAGCTCTTCGTCCTGGCCGCGCTGTGCGCGCAGCACGCGACGTGGCTCGACGACACGACGCGTGCCAGGGTCTCCGAGGCGGTGGCGTCGCTGTTCCCGCTCCGGTCCAGGCGGGAGGTCCGGCAGATCGCCCGGCTCGGCCCGGCCGGCCTGCACTGCCTTCCGGAGCCGGACGACCCGGGCCTCGGGGCCAACGGCATCGTTCACATCGCGCACGTGATCACAGAGGTCGGCGGCGCGGAAGCCGTCCCGTACGCCCGCCGGTGGCTGCTCGCCCACCCCGAGCTGGGCCCGGCGTTCCGGAACTGGGACAGGTTCCCGGCGGACCTCTACGCCCAGCAGGTCCTCTCCACGATGGATCTGGCGCGCCAGAATCTGATCATCAGCTCGCTGGACCAGCTGACGGCGCTGCGCCACCTCCCGGCCGTCACCGAACTGAGCATCAGCGGCGACTTCACCTCGTCGGAACTGCGGGCCGGGCTGCGCGGCAGGCCATGGAGCTGCCTCGACCTCTGGCAGAACACCGCGCTGACGGACCTGTCCTTCCTGGCCGACGCGGCCGGAACACTGACGGAGCTGTCATTGACGGACTGCCCGAACGTTCAGGACCTCGGCCCGCTCGGCGGACTCCCGAGACTGCACCGGCTCGACCTGGACATGAGCTGCCTGCCGCTCAGCGCCCTGCGGGCCACGGCCGCGAGCGAGGTCCTCACTCTCAGCCTCGACAGCCTCAGAACCCCGCAGCTGAGCGACATACCCGCTCACCCGGGGGTGTCCACACTGGTCCTCAAAGGCGAGCGCCCGGTGATGATCGACACGCTGCACGGCTGGGACGGCCTGCGCGACCTCGATCTGTTGTCCCCGACGGCGGTGCCTCCCCTCTGCGTCGCCCTGGCTGAGTCCCCTCAGGTGACGCACCTGACCGTACGGTCGGACGCCTCCGAGTTCCTGGGCGCGGCCGTCGTCCCGTCCGTCACCGAGCTCAGGCTCGAAAGGGTCGGAGAGCTGCCTGACCTGAGTTCGCTCCCCCGGGTCTTCCCCTCACTGGACACGCTCTGGCTCAGGGCCTTCTCCCGCGACCAGGCCATCGATCTGACGCCGCTGGAAGCCCTGGCGGGGCTCATGGTCGAAGCCGGCGGCTTCCGCGAGGTGTCCGGCGGCTGGGGGCTCGTCGTGCTGCCCTGAGCACACGCGGAAGGGGCGGCCCCCGACCGGTCGAAACCGGTCCGGGGCCGCCCCTTCCGACGCTCGGGCGCGCTAGGCGCCTGTCACGCTTCCTTCGTCATGTTCGGGCCTGCGCCGCCTGCCGCCTGCTCGATCGGGGGGACGTCGGGCAGAGCCGACTTCTCCTCGCCACGGAAGGTGAACGTCTTCTCGTCACCCTCGCCCTCGGTGCCGACGACCACGATGTGACCGGGGCGCAGCTCACCGAAGAGGATCTTCTCGGAGAGGATGTCCTCGATCGAGCGCTGGATCGTCCGGCGCAGCGGCCGGGCGCCCATCACGGGGTCGTAGCCCTTCTTCGCCAGGAGCGACTTCGCGTCCGCGCTGAGCTCGATGCCCATGTCGCGGTCCTTCAGCCGCTCGTCCACCTTGGCGAGCATGAGGTCGACGATCTGGATGATGTCTTCCTCGGTGAGCTGGTGGAAGACGACCGTGTCATCGACACGGTTGAGGAACTCGGGCCGGAAGTGCTGCTTGAGCTCTTCGTTGACCTTGTTCTTCATCCGCTCGTAGTTCGTCTTCACGTCGCCCTGGGCGGCGAAGCCCAGGTTGAAGCCCTTGGAGATGTCCCGGGTCCCGAGGTTGGTCGTCATGATGATGACCGTGTTCTTGAAGTCCACGACCCGGCCCTGGGAGTCGGTCAGGCGACCGTCCTCCAGGATCTGGAGCAGGGAATTGAAGATATCGGGGTGGGCCTTCTCGACCTCGTCGAAGAGGACGACGGAGAACGGCTTGCGGCGCACCTTCTCGGTGAGCTGACCGCCCTCCTCGTATCCCACGTATCCGGGGGGAGAACCGAAGAGCCGGGAAACCGTGTGCTTCTCGCTGAACTCCGACATGTCGAGGGCGATCAGCGCGTCCTCGTCACCGAAGAGGAATTCGGCGAGCGTCTTGGAGAGCTCGGTCTTACCGACACCGGACGGACCGGCGAAGATGAACGAGCCACCGGGACGCTTCGGGTCCTTCAGGCCTGCCCGCGTACGGCGGATCGCCTGCGAGAGGGCCTTGATGGCGTCCTTCTGGCCGATGACGCGCTTGTGGAGCTCGTCCTCCATGCGCAGCAGACGGGAGGACTCCTCCTCCGTCAGCTTGAAGACCGGGATGCCGGTGGCGGTGGCGAGGACCTCGGCGATGAGCTCGCCGTCGACCTCGGCCACGACGTCCATGTCGCCGGCCTTCCACTCCTTCTCGCGCTTGGTCTTCGCGGAGAGCAGCTGCTTCTCCTTGTCGCGGAGAGAGGCTGCCTTCTCGAAGTCCTGGGAGTCGATGGCCGACTCCTTGTCCCGGCGGACGCCCGCGATCTTCTCGTCGAACTCGCGGAGGTCCGGCGGCGCGGTCATCCGGCGGATGCGCATCCGGGAACCGGCCTCGTCGATCAGGTCGATCGCCTTGTCCGGCAGGAAGCGGTCCGAGATGTACCGGTCGGCCAGCGTCGCGGCCTGGACCAGCGCCTCGTCCGTGATGGACACGCGGTGGTGGGCCTCGTAGCGGTCGCGCAGACCCTTGAGGATCTCGATGGTGTGCGGCAGCGAGGGCTCCGCGACCTGGATGGGCTGGAAGCGGCGCTCGAGAGCGGCGTCCTTCTCCAGGTGCTTGCGGTACTCGTCGAGCGTGGTGGCACCGATGGTCTGCAGCTCGCCTCGCGCCAGCATGGGCTTGAGGATGCTCGCGGCGTCGATCGCGCCCTCGGCGGCACCCGCACCCACCAGGGTGTGGAGCTCGTCGATGAACAGGATGATGTCGCCGCGGGTGCGAATCTCCTTGAGCACCTTCTTCAGGCGCTCCTCGAAGTCACCGCGGTAGCGGGAACCGGCGACCAGCGCACCGAGGTCGAGGGTGTAGAGGTGCTTGTCCTTGAGGGTCTCGGGCACCTCGCCCTTGACGATGGCCTGGGCCAGGCCCTCGACGACCGCCGTCTTGCCGACGCCGGGCTCACCGATGAGGACCGGGTTGTTCTTCGTACGGCGGGACAGCACCTGCATGACCCGCTCGATCTCCTTCTCGCGCCCGATGACCGGGTCGAGCTTGGATTCACGAGCGGCCTGGGTGAGGTTCCGGCCGAACTGGTCCAGCACCAGGGAGGTGGAGGGCGTGCCCTCCGCGGGGCCGCCCGCTGTGGCAGCCTCCTTGCCGCCCGAGTAACCGGAGAGAAGCTGGATGACCTGCTGGCGGACCCGGTTCAGGTCGGCGCCCAGCTTCACGAGGACCTGGGCAGCGACGCCCTCGCCCTCGCGGATCAGGCCGAGCAGGATGTGCTCGGTGCCGATGTAGTTGTGGCCGAGCTGAAGGGCCTCGCGGAGCGACAGCTCCAGGACCTTCTTGGCTCGGGGGGTGAAGGGGATGTGGCCGGACGGGGCCTGCTGGCCCTGACCGATGATCTCCTCCACCTGCTGGCGGACCGCCTCGAGCGAAATCCCGAGGCTCTCCAGGGCCTTAGCGGCGACACCCTCACCCTCGTGGATCAGGCCCAGGAGGATGTGCTCGGTGCCGATGTAGTTGTGGTTGAGCATCCGGGCTTCTTCCTGAGCCAGGACGACAACCCGCCGCGCGCGGTCGGTGAACCTCTCGAACATCGTTAATCGCTCCTCAGAGCGGTCAGGCAGTAAGGGGTCGGTCCCCTCCCTGTCCTTCCGCAGCTTAGTCCCGCAAGCGGGGACCGCTCATTTCAACTGCCGACACCCGGCCCTGCTTCCCGGGGGTTCTCCCGCCCCGAACGCCGACAACTGCTCCAACCCGATGGTGCGAGACGATGTTCCCGCAGGCCAGGCGGATACCCCTATCTCCAGTACGCCGATGGCGAACGTGAGACGCCCGGTGGCCGCGTGTCGCCCCTCCCCACTAGGGATGTCTTACCCGCAATTACAGACAGTCCATGCGGCGTACGTGGGTTCCCTCCGCTACGGGCGAACATCTTCGTACTCCTGAATGCGCCCGTACGCCCCCAACCCGGACACACTAAGCGTTCGAGCGAGGACTCTGCGTAACCCGGGACCGGGATCGGGAGTTCTTCCGGCATGGCTCTCACCGTCCCGCCGCCCCGAACTCCGCTGCCCGTCGGCACTCCACCGCCCGTCGGCCGGAACGGCCGTGCCGGGGCTGAACCGCGGGGCGGCTGGTCCCAGTGGTACGAGCAGCGGCTCGGCTGGGCCACCGCCGGCGTCGCTCCGGTGCGGCTGCTGACCGGGCTGCGGTTCGACGCGCTCGTCGTCCCCGCCGCCGCCGGTCACGCGGCGCTGCGTCGGGTGGGCCGTGCGGGCCCCGTGGCGCTCATGGGTGAGCGGATGAGTCTGCTGGTGGCAGCGGGAAGCGCGGATGAGCTGCCCGGACTGCTCGACTGGCTGGAGTGGGGGCCGGTCGCCCTCACCCTGACCGCCCTCGGCACCGGCGGCCGGATCACCGCACCCCCGCCGCCCGGTCGGCCCGGCCCGCCGGGGGCCGCCGTCTGGCTGCGACCCCCCTGGTCACCGCACGGGCAGAACGGGGAACCGGTGCTCCCGGCCCTCTCCGGCTTCGGGAGCAGGGGTGGGGATACTCCCGATCTCGTCCGGCTCGTGGACGCCGTGGCGACGGAATGCCACCGGGCCCGCCTGACGCGCGCCCGGAAGAGGCCGGTCTGTGAAGAGCCGGCTGCTCAGCCGTTGGCCTTCTCGTAAGCCTCACGGATGTCCGCGGGAACACGGCCCCGGTCATTCACATTGTGGCCGTTCTCGCGCGCCCACTTACGGATCTCGGCGGTGTCCTTGTTGCCACCGGGAACCGCGCGGCCCTTGCCACGCCCGGAAGCGGCACGGCCACCGGTACGACGGCCGCCCTTGGCGTAAGGCTCGAGCAGCGTGCGCAGCTTGTCCGCGTTGCTCGTGGTGAGGTCGATCTCGTAGGTCTTGCCATCCAGCGCGAACGTGACGGTCTCGTCCGCCTCGCCGCCGTCGAGGTCGTCAACAAGAAGGACCTGAACCTTCTGTGCCACCGGATTTCCTTTCATCGAAAATGGAGTACGCGGAAAGGAAACCGCTTTTCCCCGGAAAACACAAACCCTCGGGAGGGGTTCAGGAGCGCAAGAAGACGGGAAACGTGCGCGATTCGGACATAGACCTCGGGGTTCTTCCGACCGTCACAGGTGCAGAAGCATCCGACTGTTACCCAAGGTGTTCGGCTTCACTCGTTCGAGACCCAGGAACTCCGCGACTCCCTCGTCATAGGAACGCAGCAGCTCGCTGTAGACATCTCCGTCGACCGGCGTCTCTCCGATCTCCACGAAGCCGTGCTTCGCGAAGAAGTCGACTTCGAAGGTGAGACAGAAAACCCGTCGCACGCCCAGCCAGCGGGCGGTCTGCAACAACTTGTCCAGCACTTGGTGCCCGACTCCGGCTCCCTTGATGCTGTGATCGACCGCGAGAGTACGGACTTCGGCAAGGTCTTCCCACATCACATGCAGTGCACCGCAGCCGATGACCCGGGCGTCCTCGTCGCGTTCCGCGATCCAGAACTCCTGGATGTCCTCGTAAAGGGTGACCGTCGCTTTGTCGAGCAGGATGCCTTCACGCACGTAGCCGTCGAGGAGACTCCGGACGGAGGCCACATCGCTCGTCCTCGCACGCCGGACGGTGATGGGCACGTTTATAACCGACGGTACGGTCCGGAAATCGGTTTGCGGAAGCTCTGAGGACATACCCAGACGCTATCGTTCGGGCTCCGGCTCCGCTCCATCGGCCGCTTCGGCGGCTTCGTCGGCAGGCGCTGCGGCGTCCTCGGGAAGAGTGGGCACAACCATCCGCATGGCGTCCCGGAGAGCCTCACGCTGCTCGGCCGACATCATGCCGAAGAACGCGACGAGCGCGGCGGCCGGGTTGTCACTCGTCGACCAGGCTTCGTTCATCAGTGCGGCCGAGTACGCGGCGCGGGTGGAGACCGCCGTATATCGATATGCGCGGCCGTCCACTTCCCGGCGCACCCAGCCCTTCTGATGGAGATTGTCCATTACCGTCATGACGGTGGTGTAGGCGATGGACCGTTCCTGCTGAAGGTCCTCAAGGACTTCCCGCACGGTAACCGGACGGTTCCATTGCCAGACCCGGGTCATCACGGCGTCTTCCAGCTCTCCCAATTGACGGGGCACAGCGTCACCCTAGTGCCAAATGTCTGGAATGGGCGGTTATTCACCCAGCAAAAAGGGCGTACGGCTCTCTGGGAGCCGTACGCCCTTCGTACGGTGCTGTGCGCGATACGCGCGGCCTCGCGGGAGTCAGACCGTTTCGGTCCGGGGAGCCTGGTGGGCCGCTTCCGCGCGGCTGATCGCCGCGTCCACGGCCGCGTCCTCCTTGCCCTTGTTGGGACCGCCCTGGCTCTTGACGATCGTCACGACCAGGCCGATGAAGAAGGCTGCCATCACCACGGGGGGCACGAGCGCGGATACGTAGTCCATGACGTCCAGAGTAGCGAGGCGGGTACGGGCCTACGCGCGCCCCCTACCCCGCGGCGCGCTGCTGCGGCGGGGGCACCGGGCGGCGGCGCGGCGGGAAGACCTCCGAGGGCTTCGGTGCCGGGCGGTCGGACGGCGCCGCCGGGCGGGCCGGGGCCGCCGGGACCTTCGGCTTGTCCGGCTCCGCGGCACGGCCGCCGGGCAGCGCGAGCAGCCGGCTGCGGGGCGCGGGGGCCGTCGCGGACACGGCACGCCCGGACAGCCGGGCGCGTACCGAGCGTTCCGCGAGCACCTGACAGCGCTCCAGGAGCGCCGCGGCGACCGGTCCGCCGCGCAGGGCGCGCAGCGCGGCCAGATCCTCGGGGCGGGGGTCGTACCCGGCGGCCAGGGCGTCCTGGAGGAGCTCCAGATAGCCGCTGAGGGAGCCGGGGAGGGCGTTTCTGTAGCGGGTGAGGTCGGCGAGGAGGAAGGCGCGCAGCCGTCCCGCCTCGCTCACCGTCTCGTCCACGGAGCCCGCTAGCCGCAGGCAGTCCTGGACATCCTCTTCGGGCAGGGGCGCGGGGTGGAGGGCGATGGCGAGGGCACGTCGGAGCACTCGCAGCTCGTCCGCGCTGAACGCCATACCGCCGCGTGATCCGTAGGGCGTGGGCATGACGCGACAATACGTGCTAAATGGACAAAATCCGTTTAACTGGCCGTGGGGCGGCGCGGCGGCCGGGCGGGCCGCCGCGCCGGAACATCACCGGTCACGGGCCGGACGAGACCTGGCGGACACGGCCTACAGGCGCGACACGTTGCGCTCGTACACCAGGCGCAGGCCGATGAGCGTGAGCCAGGGCTCGTGCTCGTCGATGACCGAGGACTCGCCCAGCACCATCGGCGCGAGGCCGCCCGTCGCGATGACGGTGACGTCGTCGGGGTCGGCCGCCAGTTCCTTCTTCATCCGGCCGACGACCCCGTCGACCTGGCCCGCGAAACCGTAGATGATGCCCGCCTGCATGGCCTCGACGGTGTTCTTGCCGATCACGCTGCGCGGCCGGGCCAGCTCGATCTTGCGCAGCTGCGCGCCCTTGACGCCGAGCGCCTCGACCGAGATCTCGATGCCGGGCGCGATGACGCCGCCGGTGTACTCGCCCCGGGCGGAGACCGCGTCGAAGGTGGTGGCCGTGCCGAAGTCGACGACGATCGCCGGGCCGCCGTACAGGTCGACCGCGGCGACCGCGTTGATGATGCGGTCCGCGCCGACCTCCTTCGGGTTGTCCATCAGGATCGGCACGCCGGTCTTGATGCCCGGCTCGACGAGGACGGCGGGGACGTCGCCGTAGTAGCGGCGGGTCACCTCGCGCAGCTCGTGCAGGACGGCCGGGACGGTGGAACAGATGGCGATGCCCTCGATCCCGTCGCCCAGCTCCATGCCCAGCAGCGGGTGCATGCCCATCAGGCCCTGGAGCAGTACCGCCAGCTCGTCCGCCGTGCGGCGGGCGTCGGTGGAGATCCGCCAGTGCTCGACGATCTCCTCGCCGTCGAACAGGCCGAGCACGGTGTGGGTGTTTCCGACGTCGATGGTGAGCAGCATCAGGCGCCGGCCCCGTCGGTCTCGCGGAAGTCCAGGCCGATGTCGAGGATCGGCGCGGAGTGGGTGAGCGCACCGACGGCCAGGTAGTCCACGCCGGCCTCGGCGTAGGCTCGGGCGGAGTCGAGCGCCAGCCGGCCGGAGGACTCCAGGACCGCGCGACCGCCCACCAGCGCGACGGCCTCCGCCGTCTGCGTGGGGGTGAAGTTGTCCAGCAGGATCAGATCGGCGCCCGCCTCCAGCACCTCGATGACCTGCTGCATCGTGTCGACCTCGACCTCGATCGCGAGGTCCGGGAACTCGGCCCTGACCCGTTTGAAGGCCTCGGCCACCCCGCCCGCCGCGATGACGTGGTTGTCCTTGACGAGCGCGGCGTCGGACAGCGACATCCGGTGGTTGACCCCGCCGCCGCAGCGCACCGCGTACTTCTCCAGGGCACGCAGGCCCGGAGTCGTCTTGCGGGTGTCCCTGACCTTGGTCTTGGTGCCTTCCAGGACGTCGGCCCAGGCGCGGGTGGCGGTGGCGATGCCGGAGAGCCGGCAGAGCAGGTTGAGCGCGCCGCGTTCGCCGGTGAGCAGGTCGCGGGTGCGGGTGGTGACGGTCAGCAGCTTCTGGCCCGGGACGACGCGGTCGCCGTCCAGGACGTGCCGCTCGACCTCGAACGCGGACGTGCAGACGATGGACAGGACGGCCTCGGCCACGTGCAGACCGGACACCACCCCCGCCTCCCGGGCGGTGAAGTCACCGGTCGCCACGGCGTCCTCGGGGACGGTGGCCACGGTCGTGACGTCCACCCCGCCGTCCAGGTCCTCCGCGATCGCGACGTGCGCGACGTCCTCGACCTGGACCGGGTCGAGACCGGCGTCCGCGAGGAGCTGGGCGAGCGCGGGGTCCAGCCCGCACTCGTCCTCGTAGCCGTCGTCCCCGCCGCAGCCGCAGCCGTCGCCGCAGCCGCCCGCGGCAGGTGCGGGCGCGCCGATCTGGATCAGCGGTACGTCCACGGGTGTGGGGCGCGGATTCTCTTCGGGCGTGCTCACGGTTACGGCTCCTCGGGAGTGGGGTGGGTGGTGCTTGCTGCTGCGCAGTCTGCTGCCCCGGCCGGGCGTACGGGGCCGAACGCCTCGGTATCCGTCCTGCGGAGCGTCAGCTGCCGGTCGGGGGTGAGCCGGACGACGAGGTGGCGGCGCCAGTTCTCGTCGTCGCGATCGGGCCGGTCCTCGCGCCAGTGACAGCCGCGGGTCTCCTCGCGCTGCCGGGCGGCGGCGACCAGTACCCGGGAGACCAGGAGCAGGTTGGTGACCTCCCAGGCCTCGACGCCGGGCTCCGCGAGCTTGGGCTCCGCGGCCCCGGCCTTCAGGAACGCGCTGCGGTGCAGGTCCTCCAGCTCCTCCGCGGCCCTGGCGAGGCTGTCGGCGGAACGTACGACGCCGGCGCCGCGGGTCATGATGCGCTGGATCGTGCTCCGGGCCTCCGGGGGCAGCAGCGGAGAGGGCGCGGGACGGTCGACGACGGCCTCGGCGCCCGCGCGGGGCCGGTCCGCGACGATGTCCGCCGCGATGCGCTCGGCGAAGACGAGGCCTTCCAGCAGGGAGTTGGACGCCAGCCGGTTGGCGCCGTGCACCCCGGTGCAGGCGACCTCGCCGCAGGCGTACAGGCCGGGCACGGTCGTGCGTCCCCGCAGGTCGGTGCGGATGCCGCCGGAGGCGTGGTGCGCGGCCGGGGCGACCGGGATCGGCTCGGTGACCGGGTCGATGCCATGGGCGCGGCAGGCCGCCAGGATGGTGGGGAAGTGCTGCTCCCACATCTCGGCGCCGAAGTGGCGGGCGTCGAGGTACATGTGCTCGGTGCCGTGCAGCTGCATCTGGCGGGTGATGGCCTTGGCGACGATGTCGCGCGGGGCGAGCTCCGCCATCTCGTGCTGCCCGAGCATGAAGCGCGTGCCGTGCGCGTCGACGAGATGGGCACCCTCGCCGCGTACCGCCTCGGAGACCAGGGGCTGCTGGCCCTCCGCGCCGGAGCCGAGGAAGAGCACGGTGGGGTGGAACTGGACGAATTCGAGGTCCGAGACCTCCGCGCCGGCCCGCAGTGCGAGTGCCACGCCGTCGCCGGTGGCGACCGGCGGGTTGGTGGTGGCGGAGAAGACCTGGCCCATGCCGCCGGTGGCGAGGATGACCGCGGGGGCGTTGACCGCGCCGACCCCGTCGTGCTGGCCCTCGCCCATCACGTGCAGGGTGACGCCTGCCGTACGGCCCTCCTCGTCGGTGAGGAGGTCGAGCACGAGGGCGTTCTCGACGGTGTGCAGTGCGGCTTCGCGGACCGCTTCGACCAGGGCGCGGGAGATCTCCGCGCCCGTCGCGTCGCCGCCCGCGTGGGCGATGCGGCGGCGGTGGTGGCCGCCCTCGCGGCCCAGCGCGATGGTGCCGTCGTCCGCGGTGTCGAAGTGGGCGCCGGTGCCGATCAGCCGGCGTACGGCGTCGGGGCCCTCGGTGACGAGGGTGCGGACCGCCTCCGCGTCGCACAGGCCGGCGCCCGCGACCAGGGTGTCATCCAGGTGCTGTTCCGGGGTGTCGCCCTCCCCCAGCGCGGCCGCGACGCCGCCCTGGGCCCAGCGGGTGGAGCCGTCGTCGAGGCGGGCCTTGGTGACGACGACGGTGGCGAGGCCCGCGGCGGCGCAGCGCAGTGCGGCGGTGAGTCCGGCGACGCCGGAGCCGACGACCACGACATCGGCGTCGATGGACCAGCCGGGGGCGGGTGCGGTCAGCCGTATTCCGGTCACGGGGTGGCTCCGAAGGTCAGCGGGATGTTGTCGATGAGGCGGGTGGCGCCCACCCGGGCGGCGACGGCGAGTACCGCGTCGCCCGATGTGCGGTCGTCGGGGATCTCGGTGAAGTCCGCCGGGTCCACGAGCGCCACGTAGTCCAGCGCGAGCGGGGGCTGTGCGGCCGCCGCGTCCTCCAGGACGGCGCGGGCGGCGGCGCGCACCGCGGCGGGTCCGCCGTCCGGAACGGCTCGGGCGACCGCCTGCGCGTCGGCGGCCAGCCGGGCCTCGCCGAGCCGGTTGAGCCCGGCGGCCCGGTCCTCGTTCGCCCCGCCGGCCAGCGCGCGGGCGTGCAGCGCCTGCTGGGCGGCGAGCCGGTCGCGGGCGGCGAACAGGGCCCGGGACAGGGCGAGGGCGGTGTGCCGCTCGTGCGCGTCCAGGAAACGGTTGCGGCTGGAGAGCGCGAGGCCGTCGGGCTCCCGGGCCGTCTCGACCCCCACGATCTCCACGGGGAAGTTCAGATCGCGCACCATGCGACGGATCAGCGCCAGCTGCTGGGCGTCCTTCTGCCCGTAGAACGCGAGGTCCGGGCGGGTGAGGTGGAGCAGCTTGGCGACGACGGTGAGCATCCCGTCGAAGTGCCCGGGGCGCGAGGCCCCTTCGAGACGCCCGCCCATCGGGCCGGCCGAGATCCGGACCTGCGGTTCGCCGCCGGGGTAGACCTCGTCGCCTGACGGTGCGAAGACGACATCGCCGCCGGCCGCGCCCGCGAGCGCGAGATCGGCGTCCAGCGTGCGGGGGTAGCGGTCGAGGTCGGCCGCCTCCCCGAACTGGAGCGGGTTGACGAAGACGGTGACGACGACCTGACCGGCCGGGCCGACGACCGCGCGGGCGTGCCGGATCAGCGAGGCGTGGCCCTCGTGCAGGGCGCCCATCGTCATCACGACGGCGCGCTCGGGCCGGGGTGCGCCCGGCGCTCCGGGGGCGTACGCGGCCAGTTCCGCGGCGGTGCGGAGCAGGGTGGCGGCGGGCTCGTTCATCGGGGCTCCTCCGGTCCGGTGCCGCCGGTGCGGCCGCCGTCGCTGCGGCCGTCGGTGCGGCCGTCCTCGGCCAGGACGCCGAGCAGGTCCTCGGCCAGTTCCGGCTTGAGCATGCCGTGGGCGAGGGCGCGGTCGGCGGTGGCGCGGGCCATCGCGACGTATCCGGCCACCGCCTGCGGGGCGTGGGCGCGCAGCTCACCGATGTGCGCGGCGACGGTGCCGGCGTCGCCCCGGGCTACCGGCCCGGTCAGGGCCGCGTCACCGGAGCGCAGGGCGTTGTCGAGCGCGGCGCCGAGCAGCGGGCCGAGCATGCGGTCGGGGGCGGCGACCCCGGCGGTGCGCAGCAGCTCCATCGACTGGGCGACGAGCGTCACCAGGTGGTTCGCGCCGAGGGCGAGGGCGGCGTGGTAGAGCGGGCGGGACTCCTCCGCGATCCACTCGGGTTCGCCGCCCATCTCGATGACCAGCGCCTCGGCCGCGAGCCTCAGCTGTTCGGGGGCGGTGACGCCGAAGGAGCAGCCGGCCAGCCGCTGGACGTCCACGGAGGTGCCGGTGAACGTCATCGCCGGGTGCAGGGCGAGCGGCAGGGCGCCGGCCCGCAGCGCGGGATCCAGCACCTTGGTGCCGTAGCGCCCCGAGGTGTGCACGATCAGCTGCCCCGGCCGGACCGCACCGGTCTCTGCCAGGCCCTCGACGAGGCCGGGCAGGGCGTCGTCGGGGACGGTCAGCAGGACGAGCTCGGCGCGCGCCAGGACTTCGGCGGGCGTCACCAGGGGGACGTCGGGGAGCTGGGCGGCGGCGCGGGCGACCGAGGCGTCGGAGACGCCGGAGACGGCGACCGGGCGGTGTCCCGCGAGCCGCAGGGCCGCGGCCAGGGCGGGGCCGACCCGGCCGGCGCCGACGACACCGACGGTGAGACGGGCGGGGCGGTCCCTCGCGTCGAGGGGCCCCTTGGGGGCTGTTGCGTTCACGCGGCAGAGGCCTTCCGTTCCAGTCCGCGGGGGGTACCGGACGATTTCTCTGCATGCTACGCCAGCGTTTCGTCCGGCTCCCGGCTGTCCACAGGCTGTGGGAAACCTCGTACCCCACTCGTGTCCGCGCGGACCGTGACGCGCACCGGGGCCTGAACCGGGCTCGACCGGGACTCGCCCCGGACTCGAACCCGAGCTCGAATATCCCGTGGAGGGGAGCCCGGTTCTGCGTGATGATCGTCCCATGGCAGATACGAACGAGCAGCCGCGCGACGAGACGGCGGACGAGACGCCGGTCGCGGACGGAGCCCGGGGCGCGGGCGACTTCCCGCGCGGCCGCCGGATCGCCGCGTGGCAGCGGGCCGAGCGGACCCTGTGGCGGGCGCCGATGGACCGCTCGATCGGTGAGCAGCTGGCCGCGCTGAGCGCCGACGCCGGCACGCTCACCGACCTCGGGCAGCCCGTGGACATCTACGGTGGCGGCGTGGTCGCCGAGCTGGAGCAGCGGATCGCCGAGGTGCTCGGCAAGGAGGCGGTCGCGTTCTTCCCGACCGGGACGATGGCGCAGCAGGCCGCGCTGCGTTCCTGGGCGGGCCGCACCGGCAATCCGACGGTGGCGCTGCACCCCCTCGCCCACCCCGAGAGGTACGAGCGCGACGCGCTGTCCGTGGTGAGCGGGCTGCGTACCGTCCACCCGACGTCGGAGCCCCGGCTGCCCACGGCGGACGAGATCCGCGATTTCGAGGAGCCGTTCGGCACCCTGATGCTGGAGCTCCCGCTGCGGGACGCGGGCTACGTCCTGCCCACCTGGGAGGAGCTGGAGGCGGTGGTGGCGGCCGCGCGCGAACGCGATGCGGTGGTCCACTTCGACGGGGCGCGGCTGTGGGAGTGCGCGACGCACTTCGGGCGGGAGCTGCCGGAGATCGCGGCGCTGGCGGACAGCGTGTACGTGTCGTTCTACAAGACCCTCGGCGGGATCTCGGGGGCCGCGCTCGCCGGTTCCGCCTCGCTGATCGAGGAGGCCCGCGCCTGGCGGCACCGGTACGGCGGCCAGCTCTTCCAGCAGTTCCCGGCGGCGCTCTCCGCCCTGAGCGGCCTGGCGCGGGAGCTGCCGCGGCTGCCGTCGTACGTGGCGCAGGCCCGGATGGTGGCCGGGGCGCTGGCCGAGGGGTTCGCGGAGGCCGGTGCCGGATGGTTCCGGGTGCATCCGGAGCCGCCGCACACCCACCAGTTCCAGGTGTGGCTGCCGTACGCGCCCGAGGTCCTGACCCAGGCGTCGGTGCGGCTGGCCGAGGAGACGGGCACGGCGCTCTTCCGCATGTGGGTGCCGGCCGACGCCGGACCGCCCGGGATCTCCTGCACCGAGGTCACGGTGACCGCGGCGGGGCTCGACTGGTCGGCCACGGACGTGAAGACGGCTCTGGGCGGGTTCCTGGAGCGGGTGGCCGAGCAGGATCAGCTCGCCCGGAAGCGGTAGGACGCGCCCCGGCGGGCCCCGATTGACGCCGGCCGTCAATCGGGGCCCGGCCCGCCCCGCTCACCCCGCACCATGGAGGGGTGAGCGTGACCATCGACATCACGGGGCTGGACCCCGGACGCATCGTCTTCGAGACCTCCCCCCTCGCGGAGCTGGGGCTCGCCCTGCACGCGCTCTCCGAGCCGGGGCACCACCCGGGGCTGCACGGCTGGGCGACGGCCACCACGACAGCCCTGGAGCCGGACCTCGCGGACCGGCTGCACGAGGCGGACTTCCTGTGGCGGAACACCTTCTCCGACGTCTTCATGCCGTTCGCCGGGGTCCGCGGCGGCGACGGCAGGACGGGCGCCGCCCTCGCGGACGACCTGGACATCCTGGACCGACTGGACGACGAGCGCTTCGTCGCCGCGGCCCTGGAATTCACCTGCGCCAGCCAGTACGGGGCCGGCGCCCCCTCGCCGCTGGTCGACGCCGGGATGCGCGCCCGCGCCCTGGACATGGCGGCGACGCGCGGCCCGCAGCAGGTGGAGTTCGCCCAGCGGCTGCTGACCGACCCCGCCTCCGTACGACGCTGGGTGCGGCGCCTCTTCGAGGACTGCGACGAGGCGTTCTTCGCGGACACCTGGCAGCGGACCCGGGTCCAGCTGGTGGCCGACGCCCGGCACAAGACGGATCTGCTGCGCCGCAAGGGAATCGGTGAGGCGATGGGCGCGGTGTCCACCGCGGTGTCACTGGACGCGTCCGGGGACCGGATCAGCATCGACAAGCTGACCGAGGGCGCGACCGACGCCACCGACCCGGCCGTCGGCCCCGGGCTCACCCTCATCCCGACCAGCCTCGGCTGGCCGCACCTGACGGTGCTGCACGCGCCGGGCTGGCGCCCGGTGATCCACTACCCGGTGCACCGGCCGGAGCTGCCCTCGCCCGCCTCCGTCGAGCTGCTCCAGCTGAGGATGGAGGCGCTGGCCCACCCGATGCGGATGCGGCTGTGCCGCAACATCGCCCGCTCCCCGTACACGACCGGGGAGCTCGCGGACACGAACGGCATCACGTCCCCCGAGGTCTCCCGCCATCTCACGGTGCTCAAGAAGGCCGGTCTGATCACGACCCGGCGGCGCGGCCGGTACGTCCTGCACCAGCTGGACCTGACGGTGGTGGCGCGGCTCGGCAGCGACTTCCTGGAGGGCATCCTGCGCTGAGCGCCGGGCGGCGCCCCGCTACGGCGGTCAGTGGCGGCCGCCGGCCCGCACCAGTCCGGTCTCGTAGGCGAGGACGACGACCTGCACCCGGTCGCGCAGGCCGAGCTTGGTCAGGATGCGGCCGACGTGCGTCTTCACGGTGGCTTCCGAGAGCACCAGCCGCGCGGCGATCTCGCCGTTCGACAGGCCCTGCGCCACCAGCAGCATCACCTCGCGCTCCCGTTCGGTGAGCTTGGCGATGTCCTTGTGGCGCGGCTCCGCCGTACCGCTCGGCAGCATCGGTGAGAAGCGGTCCAGCAGCCGCCGGGTGGTGGACGGGGCGACGACCGCGTCGCCGCTGTGCACGGAACGGATCGCGGCGAGCAGTTCGCCCGGCGGCACGTCCTTGAGCATGAAGCCGCTGGCCCCGGCCTTCAGCCCGGAGAACGCGTACTCGTCGAGGTCGAACGTCGTCAGGATGAGCACCTTGGGCGCGTCCGGCTCCGCGCAGATCCGGCGGGTGGCCTCGACGCCGTCCAGCCTCGGCATCCGCACGTCCATCAGCACGACGTCGACCGAGGTGGTCCGCAGGTTCTCGATCGCCTCCGCGCCGTCGCCGGCCTCCGCGACGACCTCCATGTCCGGCTGCGCGGCCAGCACCATCCGGAAGCCGGTGCGCAGCAGCATCTGGTCGTCGACGAGCATCACGCGGATCGCCATGGGGGTCACTGTCTCCTGTTTCGTCCTGCGGTCGGTCGTGGATCGTCGGTCGTCGGTGGGTTCGTCCAGTGGGTTCCGTGGGCGGGTCAGTTGGCCGGCTTGAGCGGCAGCAGCGCGCTGATCCGGAATCCGCCGCCGGGGCGCGGTCCGGCGTCCAGCGTGCCGCCGACCATGCCGACCCGCTCGCGCATGCCGATCATCCCGTGGCCCGCGCCGTCGGCGCCGCCGTCCTCGTACAGCTCGTGCGCGGCTCCCCGGCCGTCGTCCTCCACCAGCAGGCCGAGTCCGTCGTCGAAGTAGACCAGCCGCACGCTGGCCCCGGCGTTCGGACCGCCGTGCTTGCGGGTGTTGGTCAGCGCCTCCTGCACGATGCGGTACGCGGTCAGCTCGACGCCGCTGGGCAGCGGGCGCGGGGTGCCCTCGATCTTGAAGTCGACGGCCAGACCGGACTGCACGACCTGGTCGACCAGGTCCTCGATCTGCTGGACGTCGGGCTGCGGGACGTACTCCCCGCTCTCCCGCACGTCACCGGTCCGCAGCACGCCGAGCAGCCGCCGCATCTCCGCGAGTGCCTGCCTGCCGGTGCTGGAGATGGTCTCCAGCGCCTGCCGGGCCTGGTCTGGGGCGGCGTCCATGACATAGGCGGCGCCGTCGGCCTGCACCACCATCACCGAGACGTTGTGCGCGACGACGTCGTGGAGTTCGCGGGCGATACGGGCCCGCTCCGCGGCCACCGCGACCTTCGACTGCGCCTCGCGCTCCCGCTCCAGCCGGGCGTTGCGCTCCTCCAGCTGGTCGAAGTAGGCCCGCCGGGTCCGCATCGAGTCGCCCAGCACCCAGGCCAGCACGAAGGGCACGGTCATCACGATGACGATGAACAGCTTCTGCGCCCAGCCGCCCGGCTCGTCGTTCGGCCAGCGGAGCTGGGAGAGCCCGGCCGCGCACAGACTGCACGTCAGCGCGAGCCGGGAGGCCCAGCGCTCGCCGACCGTGGCCACCGTGAACGTGATCACCAGCATGGCGAAGTTCGCCGTGGTCGGTCTGACCCCGAAGACCAGCTGGACGACGCCCATCGCGATGGCGAGCAGCAGCATCTTCTCCGGCGCGCGGCGGCGCAGCGCCACGACGACGCTGAGACCGACGACGACCGGCACCACGGCGAAGCGTTCACCGCCTCCGCGCCCGGCACCGCCCGCCACAATGGTCACGCCGGAGAGCCCGAGGAGGAAGACAGCCCAGAAGCAGTCGACGCCCGTCGGGTGTCTGCGGATGAAATCGTAGAGGCGCTGCACGTAACCCAGCGTAGGGACAGCCGACGGGTGGGTGGGTCAGCCAAAGGGCCGATCCGGGTCCGGAGACCGTACTCCCCAAGGTGGAGACTTGGATATGTGACGGATGAGTGGCGCGGGTGGCAGGAGGCGGCTGAGACCGCTTTGTACGGGGACGGGGGGTTCTACCGGAGCCCCGAAGGGCCCGCGGGGCATTTCCGCACCTCGGTGCACGCTTCCGGGCTGTTCGCCGCGGCCGTCGCCCGGCTGCTGGTCAGGACCGCGGACGAGCTCGGGACCGGTTCGGTGGACCTGGTGGATCTGGGGGCGGGGCGCGGAGAGCTGTTGACGGGGGTGCTCGCCGCGCTCCCGGCGCAGGGCGGTGAGCACCTCGCGGTACGGGCGTACGCCGTGGAGCTGGCCGCGCGCCCCGACGGTCTGGACCCCCGGGTGGAGTGGTGCGCGGAGCCCCCACGGGGCGTGCGCGGGCTGCTGTTCGCCAACGAGTGGCTGGACAACGTCGTGACGCCGGTGGCCGAGACGGATCAGGACGGCGTCCGCCGCTACGTCCTGGTCCGTCCCTCGGACGGTACGGAGCGGCTGGGCGATCCGGTGAGCGGGGCCGACGCCCGGTGGCTGGCGGACTGGTGGCCGCCGGCCGGACCGGGCAGCCGGGCCGAGATCGGCCGCCCGCGCGACGACGCGTGGGCGCGTGCGGTGGCCACCGTGAGCGCCGGGCTCGCGGTGGCGGTGGACTACAGCCACGTACGGGAGGCCCGGCCGCCCCTCGGCACGCTGACCGGCTTCCGGGCGGGGCGCGAGGTGCGGCCGGTGCCGGACGGCAGCTGCGACCTCACCTCGCACGTGGCGCTGGACGCGTGCGCGGCGGCGGGCGGCCGGGGCGCGGAGCTCCGCACCCAGCGCGAGGCGCTGCGGGAGCTGGGCGTCAGCGGTGAACGCCCGCCGCTGGCGCTCGCGTCGAGCGACCCGGCCGGGTACGTACGGGCGCTGGCCTCCGCGGGCGAGGCGGCGGAGCTGACGGCACGGGGCGGGCTGGGCGACTTCGGCTGGCTGACGCAACGGGTCCGGGCCGCGTCCGGCCCCTCAGGCGATTGAGGAGCGGGGTCCGGGGCAAAGCCCCGGGAAGCCGGGCCGCAGGCAATACTGTCGGCATGACGGAGACGACAGTCGGCATCGGCGGCGCGGCGGAAAGCACCGACATGGTGCTCAACATCGGCCCGCAGCACCCCTCCACGCACGGCGTGCTCCGACTGCGGATCGTGCTGGACGGCGAACGCATCCAGCAGGCCGAACCCGTCATCGGCTACATGCACCGGGGCGCGGAGAAGCTCTTCGAGGCCCGTGACTACCGGCAGATCGTGATGCTCGCCAACCGCCACGACTGGCTGTCGGCGTTCTCCAACGAGCTGGGCGTCGTGATGGCCGTCGAGCGGATGCTCGGCATGGAGGTCCCGGAGCGCGCGGTCTGGACCCGCACCCTGCTGGCCGAGCTGAACCGGGTCCTCAACCACCTGATGTTCCTCGGCTCCTACCCGCTGGAACTCGGCGGGATCACCCCGGTGTTCTACGCGTTCCGGGAGCGCGAGGAGCTCCAGGCCGTGATGGAGGAGGTCTCCGGCGGCCGGATGCACTACATGTTCAACCGGGTCGGCGGCCTCAAGGAGGACCTCCCGGCCGGCTGGCTGGGCCGGGCCAGGGACGCGGTCGCCTCCGTCCGGTCCCGGATGGACGTCTACGACAAGCTGGTGCTCGGCAACGAGATCTTCCGGGGCCGTACCCGCGGGGTCGGCGTGCTGTCGGCGCGGGCCGTGCACGCGTACGGGGTGTCCGGGCCGATCGCCCGCGCCTCCGGCGTCGACTTCGATCTGCGGCGCGACGAGCCGTATCTCGCGTACGGGGAGCTCCAGGACACCCTGAAGGTCGTCACCCGCACCGAGGGCGACTGCCTGGCCCGCTTCGAATGCCTGCTGGACCAGACGCACAACGCCCTGGACCTGGCGGACGCCTGCCTGGACCGGATGGCGGACCTGGCACCCGGCCCGATCAACCAGCGGCTGCCCAAGGTCCTCAAGGCCCCCGAGGGCCACACCTACGCCTGGACCGAGAACCCGCTCGGCGTCAACGGCTACTACCTGGTGTCCAAGGGCGAGAAGACCCCGTACCGGCTCAAGCTCCGCTCGGCGTCGTTCAACAACATCCAGGCACTCACCGAGCTGCTGCCCGGCACGCTGGTCGCGGACATGGTGGCGATCCTGGGGTCGCTGTTCTTCGTCGTCGGGGACATCGACAAGTAGCGGACCCCGCCCGGACGGCGCCGGCTGCCGCCTGTTCCGTCCTACGAGATCGCGCTGCGCAGCTCCGCGACGTCCAG
Source organism: Streptomyces sp. NBC_00341 (assembly GCF_041435055.1). Taxonomy (NCBI): domain Bacteria; kingdom Bacillati; phylum Actinomycetota; class Actinomycetes; order Kitasatosporales; family Streptomycetaceae; genus Streptomyces; species Streptomyces sp. NBC_00341. The sequence goes on from NZ_CP108002.1 coordinate 3,891,263, forward strand.
CTGTTCGGTCTCGTCGTGCGCGGTCAGGTCGATGACCTTGCCGACGGCCCGGTTCTCGGCCGCGCCGGTGCGGTGCGCGGCGAGCGCCTCCTCGCCCACCACGTCGGCGAGGTCCTCGTTCTGCACGGACTCGATCGCGGCGTGCGCCTTCTGCGTACCGAAGAAGTCGAAGCTGCCCTGCGGGACCAGGTGGCGGCGGGCCGCGGCGTACGGGACGACCGCGCCGGCTGCCGGGAGGGCGCGCCGGTCCGGCAGCGCCTGGGACGGCGCTTCCTGGGACGGCCGTTCCTGGGCCGGCCGGGGCGGCGCGGGCAGGGCGGCCGCGGGGCGGCGGTGCTGCTCGTCGCCCGTCGGGGCGCCGTGGTACGCGGTCGCCGCGTACTTCCCCCGCCGTTCCTCCGCCTCGCGGGCGCGCTCCGCGAGATCGCGCTTCCTGGCCTGCTCCGCGGTGCGCCGGGCCTCCTGGAGCGCGCGGTTGCGCGGGAGGTCCTCCAGCGCCTGGGCGGCGCGCAGATATCCGGCCGGGGTCGGGGTGCTGCGCGCGGCGGGCAGTTCGCGGGGCGGCGGCGCGGCCGCCTCCAGGGCGAGCTGCCGACGGCTCTCCAGCACGCTGGCGCGCTCGGTCTCGGCGTTGGCGTACCGCCGCAGCAGCGCGGCGTGCTCGCCACGGAGCCCGGCGAGCTCGACGCGCTTGCGGCGCAGCTTCGTCTCCAGCCGGGCGCGCAGCTCGCGCGACTCGTCCAGATCGGCCTCGATCTCCGCGATGCGTTCCTCGGCCCGCCACTCGTCGCCCACGCGGGCGCGCGTCAGCTCCGCGACGCGACGGCCCGCCTCCCGGTCCCAGCTGCGCATCAGATACGCGCCGGTCAGGGCGGCGGCCGCGGAGGCCGCGACCAGGGCGCGCAGGACCAGGGGCTCGGCGAGCAGCCAGGCCCCTGCGGCACAGAGAACCGAGGCTCCGGCCACGACCGAAGGCGGAAGGATTCTGTGCAGAGGTGGCGAATGACGATGGCGTCCACGTGGCATGGCCTGAAATTTACCGTGCGTACGGCCTGCTTGGGGGGCCGCCCGGCAATCTGTTCCCCGCCGGTTACCTGACGGCCCCCGAAAATCCCTTCCGAAGCGCCTACTTCTTGATCAGACCTTTGGACTGGAGGTATTCCTTGGCCGCGTCCTCGGGCTTGGCGCGCTCCGCGTCGACCTTGCGGTTCAGTTCCGCCAGGTCCTGGGTGGTGAGTGTGTCGGTGAGCTTGCCGAGTGCGCCGGCGATGTCCTCGCCGCCCGCGTCCTTGGCATTGACGACCGGCAGCACGTTGTCCGCGTTCTGCAGCTTCTTGTCGTCCTCCAGGAAAACCAGTCCGTAGCTGTCCAGCACCGCGTCCGTGGTGGTGGACAGGACCAGCTGGTCCTTGCCGTCCTTGACCGCCTGCTTGGACTGCGGGGTGCCCACTCCCTTGGGGTCGATGCCGGTCACATCGATGCCGTACGTCTTCTTCAGACCGGGTGCGCAGAACGCCCGCACCTCGCACTCGTCACCGGCCGCGATCTTCACCTTGACCTTGGAGGCGCCGAGATCGGAAAGCGTCTTCAGCTTGTTCTTCGCGGCGAATTCCTTGGTGACCGCGAAGGCGTTCTGGTCGACCGCCTTGCCGGGCGGCAGGACCTTGAGTCCGCGCGGGGTCGCGAGCTTCTCCAGGGCGGCGACGGTGGCGTCGGTGTCGCCGGAGGCGAGCGGCTTCTCCTCGGCCGCCTTCGCCCCGTTCACCTTGGCGTTGAGGAATTCGGTGATCGTCGCCGCGTATTCGGGTACGACGTCGATCTCGCCCTTCTCCAGGGAGGGTTCGTACAGTTCGCGGTTCTTCACCGTGGTGACCGAGGTGCTGTATCCGGCGTCGGCCAGGATCTGCGCGTACAGCTCCGCGAGCACCTTGGACTCGGTGAAGGCGGCGGCGCCGACCACGAGTGAGCCCTTCTTCCCGGAGCCGCCGCCGTCGGCCGGTCCGCTCTTGTCCTTCTCCAGGCTGTCACCGCCGCAGGCGGCGAGCGAGCCCGCCAGCGCGACCATGCCGATGACCGCGCCGGCTATGCGCGAGGTCTTGCTCATGTTGGTTCTCCGTCCACGGCAACAGGGCCATATGCGATATGCGAGGTGTGCGATCTGCGGGGGGTGCGATCTGCGAGGGGGTGACGAAGGCGGGCCGGTTCACGCCGTCCGGCGGCGGCGCAGCGGTGACAGCAGCCGGTCGAGGGCGATCAGCACCGACTCCACCAGGAGGGCGAGCACGGCGACCAGCAGGGCCCCCGCGACCACCTGCGGGGTGTTGTAAGTGTTGAAGCCGGCGGTGATGATCCGGCCGAGGCCGCCCTGGCCGACCATCGCGGCGATCGTCGCCGTGGCCACCACCTGGACGGCGGCCGAACGCAGCCCGGTCATGATCATCGGGTAGGCCAGCGGGAGCTCGACGCGGACGAAGAGCTGGCCGCCCGACATGCCCATCCCGCGCGCGGCCTCCGCCACCGAACGGTCCACCCCGGTCATCCCGACGTAGGCGTTGGTCAGCAGCGGCGGCACGGCGAACAGCACCAGGGCGATGATGGTCGGCACGTATCCGCTGTTGCGCAGCGGCGAGACCATGAAGAGCGCCAGCACCGCGAAGACCGGGACCGCCCGGCCCACGTTGGAGATGTTGACGGCCAGCGCGCCGCCCTTCCCGATGTGTCCGAGGTACAGCGCGACGGGCAGCGCTATGGCGCAGGCCAGGGCGAGCGCCACGCCGCTGACGTACAGGTGCTCACCGAGCCGGTGGCTCACCCCGCTCTCCCCCGACCAGTTGGCGCCGGTGGTGAGCCAGGTCCAGGCCTCGCCGAGAACTCCCATGGGGTCAGACCGCCTTCGCCGTACCGGCCGCGTCCACGGCTCCGCGGGTCCTTGATATGCGTGTCCACGGGGTCAGCAGCCGCTGCACGCAGAGCAGCAGCAGGTCCGCGACGACCGCGAGCAGTACGCAGAGCACCGAGGCGGCCAGCACCTGGGCCTTGAAGAAGCTCGGCAGCGCGTCGTCGATGAGGTTGCCGAGACCGCCGCGGCCGACGATCGAACCGATGGTCGTCAGCGCGATCGTGGAGACCGTGGCAATGCGTATTCCGGCCATCAGCGCGGGCATCGCGAGCGGCAGCTCGACCTCCCACAGCAGCCGGGCGGGCCCGTAGCCCATGCCGCGCGCGGCCTCCTTCGCCTCCTCCGGGACCGCTTCCAGACCCGCGAGGATGTTCCGCACGAGAATGGTCAGCGAATACAGCACCAGTCCGGTGACGACCAGCGCCGCGGAGAGCCCGAAGAGCGGCAGCAGCAGCGAGAACATCGCGAGCGACGGCACGGTGTAGAGCACCGTGGTCAGCCCGAGCACCGGTCCGGCGAACCGTCGGCTGCGGCGGGCGAGCAGGGCCAGCGGGAATGCCACGGCGACCCCGATCGCCACCGAGACCGCGGTGATCCAGATGTGCTGGACCGTGGCATCGGTCAACTCCTGGCTGCGGGAACGGAGATACTCCCCGCAGATCCAGTCGTTCGTCACCAGGCAGTTCTGTGCGGCCATCTTGTCCCCCACCTCCCGATCGCCCACTCGTACTGATGTCCGGCGAGCCTATCCTCGACCACTGACAATCGCGGAAGCCGTTGTATTCCAGCAACATGTCCTTCACAAAACACGCGCCACAATGGGGAACCATGATCCGTTTCGAGCACGTCACCAAGCGGTATGCGGACGGCACCACCGCCGTCGACGACCTTTCCTTCGAGGTCGCCGAGGGTGAACTCGTCACGCTCGTCGGGCCATCGGGGTGCGGCAAGACGACCACCATGAAGATGGTGAACCGGCTGATCGAACCGACCGAGGGCCGGATATTCCTCGACGGGGACGACATATCGGCCATCGATCCCGTCCAGCTGAGGCGCCGTATCGGCTACGTGATCCAGCAGGTCGGGCTGTTCCCGCACAGAACGGTGCTCGAAAACACCGCTACCGTGCCCCATCTCCTGGGCTGGAAACGCGGAAAGGGCCGCGAACGCGCCGCGGAACTCCTCGATCTGGTCGGACTCGATCCTTCCGTTTATGGTGACCGATATCCGGAACAGCTGTCCGGCGGTCAGCGCCAACGCGTGGGCGTGGCAAGGGCGCTGGCGGCCGACCCGCCCGTCCTGCTGATGGACGAGCCTTTCGGCGCGGTCGACCCGGTCGTCCGGGAACGGCTGCAGAACGAATTCCTCAAGCTTCAGGCGCAGGTCCGCAAAACAGTGCTGTTCGTCACGCACGACATCGAGGAGGCGGTCCGCCTCGGGGACCGCATCGCCGTCTACGGACAGGGCTCGATCGAGCAGTTCGACTCACCGGCCACCGTGCTCGGCGCCCCCGCCACCGGATATGTCGCGGACTTCGTCGGCGCCGACCGGGGGCTCAAGCGGCTCTCCGTCACCCCCATCGAGGAGAGCGACCTCGACCAGCCGCCGGTCGTCCACCTCGACGACCCGCTGTCCACGGCGACCGAACGGCTGCGGGCGGAGGGCGCGCGCTGGGCCGTCGTCCTGGACGGCGACGACCATCTGCACGGCTGGCTCCCGGCCGGTGACGCGCTCGCCACCACCAAGGGCACGATCCGCGAGCACGCCCGCCGGATGGAGGCCTGGCTGCCCGTGGGCGCCCCGCTCAAGCAGGCCTTCGCCACCATGCTCCAGCACGACGCCGGCTGGATCGCGGTCATCGACAAGGACAGCGCGGGCCGGTTCCTCGGCGTGCTCACCCCCGCCCGCCTGCACGAGGCGCTGCGCCGCTCGATCGACGCGGACGACCGGGCCGTGCCGCGCGCCGAGGTGGCCGTGGAGAGCGTCGCGAGCGTCTCGGGCGGAACCGGAACCGCGGGACGGTGAGAACCGCGGGACGGTGAGAACCGCAGGACAGTGAGAACCGCAGGACAGTGAGAACCGCAGGAGGATGAGGCGCCGGTTCAGTTCTCGCTGAGCCGGCTGCTCAGCCACTCCAGGGCGGCGGGGATCTCCCGGCGCCAGGTGTTGAAGTTGTGCCCGCCGCTGCCGAGCACGATCGAGGAGGCCTGCGCCGGCGACTTCACCTTGGCCAGGAACTTCTTCGTGTCCGCGTAGTTCGCCTCGCCGTGGCGGGAGGTCGTCACCAGGAACGACGAGTCGGGCATCGGCCGGTGGTCCAGGGTCCACAGCAGGTCGGCGTGGTCCCGGGCCCCCTGGTCGCCGTGGAAGAGGTCGCCGGTCGTCGGGTCCTCCGCCGCCTTGTAGTACGCGGAGAGCCCCGCGCTCGCCGTGAACCGGTCCGGGTGGTGCAGCCCGATCTTCAGGGCGCAGTAACCGCCGGTCGAGTTGCCGATGATGCCCCAGTTACGGGCGCGGCTGCCCACCCGGTAGGCGGCCGAGACCGCGCGCGGCAGATCCTGCGCGAAGAACGTCTCGGTCTGCGGTCCGCCCTTTATGTCCACGCACTCGGTGTCCCGGGGCGGCGCCAGCGTCGGCCGCAGCATCACCAGGATCATCGGCTGCGACCGTCCGGCCTTCACCTGATCGAGTGCCGTACGCGGGTAGCGCAGCCCCTTGAGGAGGTTCTCCGAAGTGCCCGGGTAGCCCGTGAGTACCACCACCGCGGGGAACTTCCGCCGGGCGTACGCCGGCTGGAAGTACTCCGGCGGCAGGTACACGTACGCCGAGCTCTCGATCCCGGAGTGCCGCCCCGCGATCACCACCTTGTCGATCCGGCCGCCCCTGGTGGCCAGCGAACCGCCCGGCACGTCGGGCCGCTGCGTCCCCACCCGGACGATGTTCTTCGCGGCCAGGGTCCCGGCGGCGTGGTCGTTGACCACGCCCAGATCCTGCTTCTGGCCGAACAGGTCCGCCCAGGAGCCGTAGAAGAGGAACGTGTTGTTGGCCATCAGGCCGACCGAGGCGAAGACCGCCACCTGGGTCGCCAGGAGCAGTCCGACCCTGCCGAACACCATGGGGACACTGCGCCGGGCGAACCTCGGCCAGAGCCAGACGGTGACGGCGAACAGCACGACGGCCAGCGTGATCGCCAGGATCAGCACTGCCTTGCCGGTAAGGCCCATGACGGTTGAACTTTCTGTCAGGAAATTTCCCGGATACGGGTGAACCCTCCACCCGGAAGGCTCGTCCTAGAGGTCGCACAGCGTCCGCCGGGCTCCGGCCGACGCACTCCACACACCTCACGCGGAACCACGGGAAGCGATGTCTGTCACGCTAGATGGGGATAAATCGGGATCGGTTCCGAATAGCGCACGCAAGTTCGTGCGCGGACCGCGACCCGAGACCGTACCGGTGCTCGTCGGCACCGCCTGCACCGTAGTCGGCCTGATCGACGTCGCCGCCGGGGTCTTCCCCCGCTTCCGCCACAGCCGGATGCACACCCTCGCCGAGGTCCTGCCCGGCGCCCTCGGCCCCTTCGCCGCCGCGCTCTCGCTGAGCGCCGGCGTCCTGCTGCTGCTCCTGGCCCACGGCCTCAAGCGGCACAAGCGACGGGCCTGGCGGGCGGCCGTCGTGCTGCTCCCGGCCGGTGCGCTGTCCCAGTTCCTCTACCGGCACTCGGTGCTGGGCGCGGCCGTCTCCCTGACGCTCTGCTATCTGCTGGTACGCCACCGGAGTGAGTTCGCGGCGCTCCCCGACCCGCGCAGCCGCTGGCGGGCCCTGGCCAACTTCGTCCTGCTCGGCGCGGGTTCGCTCGGCCTCGGCCTGGTCATCGTCAGCGTCCACCCCGGCCGGCTGGTCGGGAACCCCAGCATCGCCGACCGGCTCCAGCACGTGCTGTACGGCCTGTTCGGCTTCGAGGGCCCGGTCGAGTACGCCGGTGTCACCTCCTGGACCGTGGCCTACTCGCTCGGCGCGCTCGGCCTGCTGACCGCCGTCACCACCATCTACTTCGCGTTCCGCCCCGAACACCCGGCCGCCCGCCTCACCGAGGACGACGAGGCCCGGCTGCGCGCGCTGCTGGAACGGCACGGGCGCCGCGACTCGCTCGGCCACTTCGCGCTCCGCCGCGACAAGGCCGTGGTGTTCTCCCCCAGCGGCAAGGCCGCCGTCTGCTACCGCGTGGTGTCCGGGGTGATGCTGGCCAGCGGCGACCCGATCGGTGACGTGGAGGCCTGGCCGGGCGCCATCGAACGGTTCATGGACGAGGCCAGGGCCCACTCCTGGACCCCGGCCGTGATGGGCTGCGGCGAGACCGGCGGCGAGGTCTGGACCCGCGAGACCGGACTGGCCGCCCTCGAACTCGGGGACGAGGCGGTGGTGGATGTCGCGGATTTCTCCCTCGCCGGACGGGCCATGCGCAACGTACGCCAGATGGTGAAGCGCATCGAGCGCGGCGGCTACGAGACCCGGGTCCGGCGCGTGGCTGACATCGGTGAGGCCGAGCTCGCCCGCATCCGGCGGGCCGCCGCCGACTGGCGCGGCACCGACAACGAGCGCGGCTTCTCCATGGCGCTGGGCCGGATCGGTGACGGCGCCGACGGGGACTGCTTCATCGCCACCGCCCACAAGGCCGACGAACAGAGTGCCGAATCCCCGTACGGCGACCTGAAGGCCGTGCTCCACTTCGTCCCCTGGGGCACCGACGGCATGTCCCTGGACCTCATGCGCCGCGACCGCGCCGCCGACCCGGGGATGAACGAGCTGCTGATCGTCGCCTCCCTGCAGGCCGCGCCCCGGCTCGGCATCACCCGGGTCTCGCTGAACTTCGCGATGTTCCGCTCCGCGCTGGCCCGCGGCGAGAAGCTGGGCGCGGGACCGGTGCTGCGGGTCTGGCGCGGACTGCTGATCTTCCTGTCGCGCTGGTTCCAGATCGAGTCGCTGTACAAGTTCAACGCCAAGTTCCGGCCCCGCTGGGAGCCCCGCTTCGTGGTCTACCGCGCCGCCCGCGACCTGCCCCGGATCTCGCTGGCCGCGATGCAGGCCGAGGGCTTCGTCAGCTTCGCGCTGCCCCGTCCGCTGGCCCGCCGGCTGCCCTCTGGCGAGCGGCGCCCCTGTGCGCACACCCGGCCCCCCGCACCGGAGCAGGGCGTCCACCCGGCGTAACAGTCCCCGTCACGGGCCTAGGCTTGGTCGTATGAGTACGTTGCGTGGACGAGGCACGGTCCAGGGCCTGCCGGAGTGGGACCGCTGTGCGGTCATGGGTGTCGTCAATGTGACCCCCGACTCCTTCTCCGACGGGGGCCGCTGGTTCGACACCACGACGGCCGTCAAGCACGGTCTCGACCTGGTGGGCGAGGGCGCCGACCTGGTCGACGTCGGCGGTGAGTCGACCCGCCCCGGAGCCAGCCGGGTGGACGAGTCCGAGGAGCTGCGCCGGGTCGTCCCGGTGGTCCGCGGACTCGTCTCCGAAGGCGTCACGGTCTCCGTGGACACCATGCGGGCCCGGGTCGCGGAGCAGGCCGTCGAGGCGGGCGCGGTCCTCGTCAACGACGTGAGCGGCGGGCTCGCGGACCCGGACATGGTCCCGGTCGTCGCCACCGCCGGGGTGCCCTTCGTCGTCATGCACTGGCGCGGCTTCAGCGAGACGATGAACAGCCGGGCGGTCTACGGGGACGTCGTCGCGGAGGTCGTCGAGGAGCTGCGGACCCGGATGGACGCCGTGGTCTCGGGCGGTGTCGCCCCCGAACGCATCGTGATAGACCCCGGCCTCGGTTTCGCCAAGGACGCCGGCCACGACCTCTCGCTCATCGCCCGTCTGGACGCCCTGCACGCCCTGGGCCGTCCCCTACTGGTCGCCGCCTCCCGGAAGCGGTTCCTGGGCCACGTACTGGCCGGTCCGGGCGCCGCCCCGCCGCCCGCCCGCGAACGTGACGCGGCCACCGCCGCGATCTCCGCGCTCGCCGCCCGCTCCGGCGCCTGGGCCGTCCGGGTCCACGAGGTACGGGCCACCGCCGACGCCGTACGCGTCGCCCGCGCCGTCGAGGGAGCCGCGTGAACGAGTCGCGGGACGAGCACGCGGACGCGGCCGCCGACATCGAGGCGGTCGAGCTGGCCAACACCGCCTTCTACGAGGCGATGGAGCGCGGGGACCTCGACGAACTCACCGGGCTCTGGCTGCCCGGCGACGACCTCACCGTCTCCTGCGTCCACCCGGGCTGGCCGGTGCTCACCGGCCGCGGCGAGGTGCTGCGCAGCTACGCGCTGATCATGGCGAACACCGAGTACATCCAGTTCTTCCTGACCGACGTCGGGGTGTCCATGACCGGCGACACCGCCCTGGTCACCTGCACGGAGAACATCCTCAGCGGCGGACCCGCGGAGGAGGGCAGCTCGCTGGGGCCGCTGGTGGGCCAGCTGGTGGTCGCCACCAATGTGTTCCGGCGCACTCCCGACGGCTGGAAGCTCTGGTCCCACCACGGTTCGCCCGTACTGGCCGAAACCGGTGAGGAAGAGGACGAAGAGTCCGCCTCCTGAATGGGTACAAGCCCGGTGGAGGACCGAATCGCGACTCCCCGGGATTGGAATCGGGCACATCGGGGTATCTGCGGCTACCCGGCCCCGTGCGGTCCGCCGTGGGCCCCACAGGCGAGTGCTGTCGGTGCCCGCAGGTAGATTCCAGTGAGGGCAGGGCGCCGCCCGCACGCGGCCCGTGCCCCTACGACCAACAACAGCAGGAGTGATTCGCGTGGATCGTGTCGCGCTGCGCGGCCTCAAGGCCCGTGGGCACCATGGTGTCTTTCCCCGGGAACGGGAAGAGGGACAGACGTTCATCGTGGACTTGGTGCTCGGCCTCGACACCCGCCCCGCGGCAGCCTCCGACGACCTGACGAAGACCGTGCACTACGGCGTGGTCGCGGAGGAGGTCGTCGATGTCGTCAAGGGCGAACCCGTCGATCTGATCGAGACGCTCGCGGAGCGCATCGCCCAGCAGTGCCTCAAGCACGAAGGCGTCGAGGAGGTGGAGGTCGTGGTGCACAAGCCGGATGCGCCCATCACCGTGCCCTTCGACGACGTCACCATCACCATCACCCGGAGCCGAGCATGACTGCATTTTCTACCGAGGGGCAGAGCGACCCGACCGTACAGCCGGTTCCCGCCTCCGTGGTCGAACAGGTGGACGCCGCGGACATCACCCTCTCCAACCCCAAACGCGCCGTGATCTCCCTGGGCTCCAACCTCGGCAACCGCCTGGAGACCCTCCAGGGAGCCATCGACGCCCTGGAGGACACCCCCGGCCTCCGGGTCAAGGCGGTCTCCCCGGTGTACGAGACGGAGCCCTGGGGCGTCGACCCCGGCTCCCAGCCGTCGTACTTCAACGCGGTCGTCGTCGTGAAGACCACGCTGCCCCCGTCCTCCCTCCTGGAGCGCGGCCAGGCCATCGAGGAGGCCTTCGACCGGGTCCGCGAGGAGCGCTGGGGCCCGCGCACGATCGACGTCGACATCGTGGCGTACGCCGATGTGGTCTCCGACGATCCGGTGCTCACCCTCCCGCACCCGCGGGCCCGCGAGCGCGCCTTCGTCCTTGCCCCGTGGCACGACGTGGATCCGGCGGCCCAGCTGCCCGGCGTCGGCCCGGTCGCCGATCTGCTGGCCGGTGTCGGCCGCGGCGGCGTACTGCCCCGGGCCGACCTGGAACTCCGGCTGCCCGAGTAGTCGTTAGGCTCTGGGGACAGCAGGAAAGATCACAGCGGCACAGATCACAGGCGGCGAAGGGCGGCTCACCCGGTGAAGCAACTACGGCTCGGAGTACTGGCGGGCCTCTTCGCCGCCGCCGGGGTGCTGTCCTGGGGCGGCGCCCGTCTCTGGGACTCCCTCGGCACCCTGCCGAGCGTGCCGCTGGCCGCCCCCATCGTGCTCGCGGTGATCGCCGTCGTCCTGCTGGCGACGGCGCTCTCCATCCGCTCCCGGCTGCGCGCCCAGCGTGAGCGCCGGCCGGGCGCGAAGGGCGTCGAGCCCCTGATGGCGGCCCGTGCCGTGGTCTTCGGCCAGGCCAGCGCCCTGGTCGTCGCCCTGGTCGCCGGGATGTACGGCGGCGCCGGCGTCTTCCTGCTGGGCTCCCTGGACATGCCGGCCCGCCGCGACCAGGCGATCTACGCCGGCTTCGCGGTCCTGGCCGGCATCGCGGTGATAGCCGCCGCCCTCTTCCTGGAACGCGTCTGCAAGCTCCCGGACGACGAGGACGACAACAAGAACGCGGCGGGGGCCTAGGGCCTTCCCCCGCGGTCCCGAAACCCGCCCGCCCGCCGGGTCAGCGGGCCATGATCAGGCTCATCGCCTCGGCCCTCGTCGCGGGGTCGCGGAGCTGTCCGCGCACCGCGGAGGTCAGTGTCTTCGCACCGGGCTTGCGGATACCGCGCATCGACATGCACATGTGCTCGCACTCGACGACGACGATGACGCCGCGCGGCTCCAGGATCGTCATCAGCGACTCGGCGATCTGCGTGGTCAGCCGCTCCTGGACCTGCGGCCGCCGGGCGTAGACGTCCACCAGCCGGGCCAGCTTCGACAGGCCGGTGATCTTGCCGCTGGTCGCCGGGATGTACCCGACATGCGCGACCCCGTGGAACGGCACCAGATGATGTTCACAGGTGCTGTACACCTCGATGTCCTTGACCAGCACCATCTCGTCGTGACCGAGGTCGAACGTGGTCGTGAGGACGTCCTCGGGCGCCTGGTACAGGCCCGCGAAGATCTCCTGGTACGCCCGTGCCACCCGCCCCGGGGTCTCCCGCAGCCCTTCTCGGTCCGGGTCCTCGCCCACGGCGATGAGGAGCTCGCGTACGGCCGCCGCCGCCCGCTTCTCGTCGAACTCACCGATCGGTTCCTGGCCGTCCAGCGTCACCGGGTCGGTCATCTGTGCCTCGTTCCATTGAGCTGTCAGCTGCGTGGACATTCGCGCAGATATACGAAAGCCGCGCCCCCACAGGCTAAAACCTGGAGGACGCGGCTTCCATTCCGGGCCCGTCCGAACCCCTGTGACGGGGGTCGCACGGATTCGGTCTAGCTGTCGGGACGATCCTCGGGGATCGACTCGGTGGCCGGGACGATGTCCGCGACCGGGGAGCCGTTCGCCGTGGTGGCGCCGTTGGTGAGGGCGAGCTCCTTCGGGGAGAGCACCGGCGGCCGGGTGGACGGCGTGCGCCGGGCGGACCCGGTCCACGCCGGACGGGCCGGACGCTTGACGATCGGAGCGAAGATCTCGGCGATCTCCGCCTTGCCGAGGGTCTCCTTCTCAAGGAGCTGGAGAACCAGTGCGTCCAGAACGTCTCGGTTCTCGACCAGGATCTCCCACGCGTCGTTGTGCGCGCTCTCGATGAGCTTCTTGACCTCTTCGTCGACCAGCGCGGCGACCTCTTCCGAGTAGTCGCGCTGGTGGCCCATCTCGCGGCCCACGAAGGGTTCGGTGTTGTCGCCGCCGAACTTGATCGCGCCGAGCCGCTCCGTCATGCCGTACTGCGTGACCATCGCGCGGGCCGTTGCGGTGGCCTTCTCGATGTCGTTCGCAGCGCCGGTGGTCGGATCGTGGAAGACCAGCTCCTCGGCCGCGCGCCCGCCCAGCATGTAAGCCAGCTGGTCGAGCATCTCGTTGCGCGTCGTGGAGTACTTGTCCTCCTCCGGGAGCACCATCGTGTAACCGAGGGCGCGGCCGCGGGAGAGGATCGTGATCTTGTGGACCGGGTCCGACTGAGGTGAGGCCGCCGCGACCAGGGCGTGTCCGCCCTCGTGGTACGCGGTGATCTTCTTCTCCTTCTCGGACATGATCCGGGTCCGCTTCTGCGGACCCGCCACGACGCGGTCGATGGCCTCGTCGAGCATGTTGTTGTCGATCAGCTTCAGATTGCCGCGCGCCGTGAGGAGCGCCGCTTCGTTCAGCACGTTCGACAGGTCGGCACCGGTGAAGCCGGGCGTACGACGGGCAACGGCGCCGAGATCGACGTCCGGTGCGACGGGCTTGCCCTTCTGGTGGACCTTGAGGATCTCCAGCCGGCCGATCATGTCCGGCCGGTCGACCGCGATCTGCCGGTCGAAGCGTCCCGGGCGCAGCAGCGCCGGGTCGAGGATGTCCGGCCGGTTCGTGGCGGCGATCAGGATGACGCCGCCCTTCACGTCGAAGCCGTCCATCTCGACGAGCAGCTGGTTCAGCGTCTGCTCGCGCTCGTCGTGACCGCCGCCCATACCGGCACCGCGGTGCCGGCCGACGGCGTCGATCTCGTCGACGAAGACGATCGCCGGGGCGTTCGCCTTGGCCTGCTCGAAGAGGTCACGCACTCGGGAGGCACCGACACCGACGAACATCTCGACGAAGTCGGAACCGGAGATCGAGTAGAACGGGACGCCCGCCTCGCCGGCCACGGCGCGTGCGAGCAGCGTCTTACCCGTACCGGGAGGCCCGTACAGCAGGACACCCTTGGGGATCTTGGCGCCGACGGCCTGGAACTTCGCCGGCTCCTGGAGGAACTCCTTGATCTCGTAGAGCTCCTCGACCGCCTCGTCCGAGCCCGCCACATCGGAGAACGTCGTCTTCGGGGTGTCCTTGGTGATCAGCTTGGCCTTGGACTTGCCGAACTGCATGACCTTGGAACCGCCACCCTGCATCTGGTTCATCAGAAACAGGAAGACGACCACGATGAGAACGAAGGGCAGCAGCGAGAAGAGGATCGAGACGAACGGGGACTGCTTCGACGGCGAGACGGTGTAACCCTTCTCGATGTCACCGCCCTCGAACTTCTTCTGCAGCATGTCGGCGAGCTCGACGCCCTGGTTGCCGATGTAGCTGGCCTGGAACTTGCTGCCGGACTCGCCGGAGAGTTTCTGGCCGTCCTTCAGCTCAATCTTGAGGATTTGATCGTCACCGGTGGTCAGCTTGGCCTGCTCCACCTGGTTCTTACTGATCGCCTGGATCACCTTGCCGGTGTCCACCGTCTTGTAGCCGCCGCCCGAGCCGACGACATTCATCAGCACGACCACGGCGAGGACGGCCAGCACGATCCACATGACCGGCCCACGGAAGTATCGCTTCACGTCCATCCATACGGAGCGAAGACGCCCCGTCCCTCCTGCCCGTAGGTAAATGCTGCTGTGAGTAAAGACTGTTCTTCGGACGGTACCCCAGCATTGTCACCGACGACCGCCGGGGACGTCTGTCAAACCCGCCTTCGAAGGCTCAACGGCGGGAAATCCGTGAGGGTTCCCCGGAGTCGGTGCGGGTTGCGCGGGTCCTGGTCAGCCGCCGTAGACGTGCGGGGCGAGCGTGCCGACGAAGGGGAGGTTGCGGTACTTCTCCGCGTAGTCCAGCCCGTAGCCGACGACGAACTCGTTGGGGATGTCGAATCCGACCCACTTGCAGTCGAGCGCGACCTTCGCCGCGTCGGGCTTGCGCAGCAGGGTGCAGATCTCCAGCGAGGCGGGCTCGCGCGAGCCCAGGTTCGACATCAGCCAGGACAGGGTCAGACCCGAGTCGATGATGTCCTCGACGATCAGGACGTGCTTGCCCTTGATGTCGGTGTCCAGGTCCTTGAGGATCCGGACGACACCGGAGGACTGGGTGCCCGCTCCGTACGAGGAGACGGCCATCCAGTCCATGGTGACGGGGGTGGACAGGGCGCGCGCCAGGTCGGCCATGACCATCACCGCGCCCTTGAGGACACCGACGAGGAGCAGGTCCTTGCCCGCGTACTCCGCGTCGATCTTCGCGGCCAGCTCGACGAGCTTCGCGTCGATCTCTTCCTTGGTGAGGAGCACCGACTGAAGGTCGGTACCCATGTCCTTCTCGTTCACCCGCGTCTCTTTCTTTGCCTGCCGGTCCGGGTGGTGTCCCGGACCTGCGCGGCCGCTCGCCTGCATGTCAGCCGCTTGTGCGTCAGCTCTGCCGAATCACCAGTCTGCCACCCTGGCGCAGGGCTTCGACGCGGCCGGGCAGGTTGATGGCCTGCTGGCCGCGCCAGCCGGTGATGAGGCGGTCGACTTCCTCGATGTGCCGGGCGAAGAGCGAACCGGCCGGGGAGCCCGCCTCTATGGCCGCCCGGCGCAGTACCCGGCGGCGCACCGCGGGCGGCAGGACGCAGAGCTTGGCGCACTCCAGGAGGCCCGCTTCGTCGCGTACGTCACGCCCCGCCTCCGCGGCCCAGGTGTCCAGGGCGTCGGCGTCGTCGCGGGAGAGCTGTGCCGTACGGGCGAGGGCCTCGACGACTCCTTTGCCCAGCGCCTTCTCCAGGGCGGGCAGGCCCTCGTGACGCAGCCGGGAGCGGGTGTAGGCGGGGTCGATGTTGTGCGGGTCGTCCCAGACCGTCAGGGACTGGACCAGGCAGGCCTTGCGGGCGGTCTGCCGGTCGAGCTGGAGGAAGGGGCGGCGGTAGCGGCCGGCCGGGCCGGACGCGGCGGCCATGCCGGAGAGGGAGCGGATGCCGGAGCCGCGGGCGAGCCCCAGCAGCACCGTCTCCGCCTGGTCGTCGCGGGTGTGGCCGAGCAGGACGGCGGTCGCGCCGTGGCGTTCGGCCGCCGCGTCCAGTGCGGCGTAGCGCGCGTCGCGGGCGGCGGCCTCCGGTCCGCCGTCGTGGCCGACCCGGACCGCGACGGCCTCGACCGGGTCGAGGTCCATGGCGGTGAGGCGGCCGACGACCTCGGTGGCCCGGGTGTCGGAGCCGTCCTGGAGGCCGTGGTCGACGGTGATGCCGCCGGCCCTGACGGGGAGTTTGCGGGCCTCGAAGGCGAGGGCGGAGGCGAGCGCCATGGAATCGGCGCCACCGGAGCATGCCACCAGCACCAGAGGGGTATCGGGTCGTTCGGGAAGTGCGGCGCGCCGCCGGCCTGCACCGGCTTCGGCGAGCTCGGGGTGCGGGGCGCGTCCGGCGTGCGGAGCTCGTTCGGTCTGTTCGGCGAAGTCGGTTTCGGCGAAGTCGGTGATGACGTCGTGGAGTACGCGGCGGACCGCCAGGCGTATCGCCGCGACCGCAGGATGGGGACCCATGTCCGGTGCCCTTCGTGAAGTTTCGGAGGGGAGCCTCGGAGTGCCGGGACAGGAAAGAGTGCCGTCACTCAGAGTGCGTCGATGGTGACAGAGCAATGCCGTTCAACGAGCATTGCACGCCTTCCCATGCCCCTACGGTCCCTCGGATGGGTGATTACCGGCGCGTTCGACTGTTGCCGCGAGCCCCTGTTCGCGCCGTGATCATGACTCTGCCTTACGGTGCACCCTCGCGATCCAGTCCGCCGGCCTGGCGATCTCCGCCTTGGTCGGGAGGGTGTTGGGCGAGGTCCAGACCCGGTTGAAGCCGTCCATGCCGACCTCGTCGACCACGGCGCGCACGAACCGCTCGCCGTCGCGGTACTGGCGCAGCTTCGCGTCGAGGCCCAGGAGCTTGCGCAGCGCCTGGTCGAGCCGGCTCGCGCCGCGCGCCCTGCGCTGCTGGAACTTCTCCCGGATCTCCCCGACGGACGACACCACTTCGGGGCCGACGCCGTCCATCACGTAGTCCGCGTGCCCCTCCAGCAGGGACATCACCGCGGTGAGCCGGCCGAGGATCTCGCGCTGGGCGGGCGTCTGCACGACCTCGACGAGGCTGCGTCCGCCGTCCTCGCCCTCCTCGCCCTCCGGCCGGCCGCCGGCCAGCGACTGGGCGGCCTCGCGGAGCCGTTCCAGCACGGTCATCGGGTCGACGTCGGTCTCGTCCAGGAATGACTGGATCTCGCCCTGGAGATGGTCGCGGAGCCAGGGCACCGCGGTGAACTGGGTGCGGTGGGTCTCCTCGTGGAGGGCGACCCAGAGGCGGAAGTCGTGCGGGTCCACCTCCAGTTCCCGTTCGACGTGGACGATGTTCGGGGCGACGAGCAGGAGCCTGCCGCCGCCGTCGGCCGAGGCGGGGAGGTCACGGGTGGCGGGGGCGAACGTCTCGTACTGGCCGAGGACCCGGGAGGCCAGGAACGACAGCAGCATCCCCACCTCGACCCCGGTCACCTTGGAGCCGACCGCGCCGAGCACGGCGCCGCCCGCGCCGCCGCCGCGGCGTTCCTCCATCTTGTCCAGGAGGGGGCGCAGCAGTTCGCGGAAGCCCGCGACGTTCGCCTTGATCCAGCCGGCCCGGTCGACGACCAGGACCGGGGTGTCCTCCGGTTCGGTCCCTTCCGGGATCATCCGGGTGAAGGCGCGGACGTGTTCCTCCGCGGCCTTGGCGTGCCTGCGCAGCTCCGCGACGACCTCGCGGGCCTCCTCGCGGCTGATCTCCGGCCCCGGCCGCACAAATCGAGTCGCGGTCGCAACCGCGAGCTTCCAGTCGACCATCCCCGCACCACCGATGCTCGTCATGCGTCAACCGTACGTGCTCGGTCCCTGGACCGAGCGGCAAATGGGTGGCTGCCGTCAGCGCTTGCCGGCGGCCAGGGCGGTGGCGAGCGAGTCGAGGGCGGACTGGGCCGCGGGCGGGTCTGTGGTGCCCGATGCCAGGAAAGCGAACGCGAGCAGCCTGCCGTGCGGGTCCACGACGGTGCCGGCGAGGGTGTTGACGCCGGTGAGGGTGCCCGTCTTGGCGCGGATCAGGCCGGTGCCGCCGGACTTCGTCGTGTAGCGGCCGCTCAGCGTGCCGCTGAAGCCGGCCACCGGGAGGCCGGAGAGGACGGAGCGCAGTTCGGGGTGGTCCGGATCGGCCGTACGGGCGAGCAGGCCGGCGAGCAGCGCGGCGGTGACCTTGTCGTGGCGGTCGAGTCCGCTGCCGTCGCTGAGGACCACGCCCTTCAGCGGCAGTTTCAGCTTCTTCAGCTGGGCGGTGACCGCCCGTCGGCCGCCGGCGAAGTCCACCGGTTCGCCCGCGGCCAGCGCGGTCTGCCGGGCGAGCGCCTCCGCGATGTCGTTGTCGCTGTTGGTCAGCGCCCGCTCGATGAGCCCGGACAGCGGGGCGGAGAGGTGCTTGGCGACGGGACGGGACTTCGCGGCCGCCCGGCCCGCCTCCGGCCCGGACTCGGTGTCGACGCCGGCCTGGTCCAGCAGTTCGCCGAAGGCGTCGGCGGCGTCCCGGGCGGGGTCCGTACCGCGCTGGGCGGGCCCGCTCGTGGTGTCGTCGAGGCGGCCCTCGTTGACCATCAGGGCGCTCAGCGGGGCGATGTTCTCGTTGGGGCCGATCGGGTGGAGTGCGGGCCCGGAGTAGCCGGAGGTGTCGTACCGGAGGCGGACCGCGTGGACGCCGGCGGCCTTGACGGCGCGGGCGGTGTCTGCGGCCAGGGTGCGCAGCGCCGCCCGGTCGAGGGTGGGGTCGCCGCCGCCGACCAGGGTCACGGTGCGGGAGTCGGCGGAGGCCCGCACGGTGGTGGGGATGCGGTGGTCGGGGCCGAGGGCGGTCAGGGCGGCGACGGTGGTGGCGATCTTGACCGTGGAGGCCGGGGTCATGGGGGCGTCGGCCCCCTTCCCGTACAGCCGCCTGCCGGTGGCGGTGTCGATGACGACGGCGCTGCGCCGGGTGCCGAGCGCGGAGTCCTTCAGCAGGGGGTCCAGTACGGAGCCGAGTCCGGCCGCCGCGCCGTCCTGGGTTTCCGGGGCGGACCGGTCCGCGGAGGTGCCGAGCGCGGCGAGCACGGCCGGGGCGCTGGGTGCGGGGGCCGGTCCGGCGGGCGCGTCGGGGTCGTGATGTGCGCCACCCGTGCCGTCCCGGGCGGCGGCCCAGTCCTGCTCGGCCTTACGCTGACCCGAGTCCCAGGGACCGGCGGCAAGGACGACGCCGGCTGCGAGCGCCAGGCCGAGGGCGGCGGAGACGGCCGTGAACTGCCAGTTGTTCAGCCCGTTCCGCAGGCCGAGGTGGTCCTTCAGGGCCACCCCGCTCAGCTTGCCGAACGGCTTGACCGACGGTCTTTTCACCGGATCGTCCACCGTTGACCAGCCCCTTTCGCGAGCACACATCTCCGTGAGGGACACTTAACCATCAGTCGTATGTGTTGATCATGGAGGAGCCACCCGTGGAGTTCGACGTCGTTATCGAGATTCCGAAGGGTTCGCGGAACAAGTACGAGGTGGACCACGAGACCGGTCGGATCCGTCTGGACCGTCGGCTCTTCACCTCGACCAGTTACCCGGCGGACTACGGTTTCGTCGAGAACACCCTCGGCGAGGACGGCGACCCGCTGGACGCGCTGGTCATCCTGGAGGAGCCGACCTTCCCCGGCTGCCTCATCAAGTGCCGCGCCATCGGCATGTTCCGGATGACGGACGAGGCCGGCGGCGACGACAAGCTGCTGTGCGTGCCGGCCTCCGACCCCCGGGTGGAGCACCTGCGCGACATCCACCACGTGTCGGAGTTCGACCGCCTGGAGATCCAGCACTTCTTCGAGGTCTACAAGGACCTGGAGCCCGGCAAGTCCGTCGAGGGCGCCGACTGGGTCGGCCGCACCGAGGCCGAGGCCGAGATCGAGAACTCGTACAAGCGCCTGGAGGCGCAGGGCGGCGCGCACTGACGTTCCGTTCGCGGTTCCGTTCTGCGGTTCCGCTTGTGCGGTTCCGTTTCGCGCTCTGTTCGTGGTTCCGTTCGCGGTTCCGCTTGTGCATCCGCTCCAGCGACGGGCGGCACACCTTCACCGGTGTGCCGCCCGTTTCGCGTGGCCGCCCATCTCCGCGGCCATACTGGGCAGGAGCGCTACCGAAGACGCGCAGCCCGATGATGAGTGAGGTCAGTGGTGGCGGAACCGGGCGGTCCGGAGGACCAGAAGCCCCAGTCCGACGAGGCACGCAGCGCATTTTCCCAGCCCGCCGGGGTGGGGAGGTCGGCGTCGCCGTCGGAGGAGGACCACCCGACGTCGGAGTTCGCCCTTCCGGCCGGTCTGACGCCTGAGCCGCAGGGTCCGGGCGGCTCCTCCGGCACGGGTTCCGCTTCCGGTTCCGGTTCGGCCTCTGGCTCGGGCTCGGAAACGACCGGATCGGCCTTCGCCCCGCCGCGCACCTACAGCGCCCGGGACTCCCCCGCCTTCACGCCCGCGCACGGCATCCCGATGATCCGGCTGACCAAGGAAGCGCCCTGGCAGGACCGGATGCGCACGATGCTGCGGATGCCGGTGGCCGAGCGCCCGGCGCCCGAGCCGGTCCAGAAGCACGACGACGCGGGCCCCGCGGTGCCGCGCGTGCTCGACCTGACGCTGCGTATCGGCGAGCTGCTGCTGGCCGGCGGCGAGGGCGCGGAGGACGTCGAGGCGGCGATGTTCGCCGTGACCCGCAGCTACGGGCTGGACCGCTGCGAGCCGACCGTCACCTTCACGCTGCTGTCGATCTCGCACCAGCCCTCGCTGGTCGACGACCCGGTGACGGCGAGCCGTACCGTGCGCCGCAGAGGCACCGACTACACCCGGCTGGCCGCGGTCTTCCGGCTCATCGACGACATCACCACCGAGGAGGGCGAGGTCTCCCTGGAGGAGGCCTACCGGCGGCTCGCGGAGATCCGCAGGAACCGGCACCCGTACCCCGGCTGGGTGCTCACGCTGGCCGCCGGCGGCCTGGCGGGCGCGGCATCGGTGCTGGTCGGCGGCGGGTTCGTGGTCTTCCTGATCGCGGCGCTCGGCGCGATGCTCGGGGACCGGCTGGCCTGGCTGTGCGCCGGGCGCGGGCTTCCGGAGTTCTATCAGTTCGTGGTGGCGGCGATGCCGCCCGCCGCGCTGGGGGTGGCACTGACCCTGACCCACTGGTCGGACGTACGCCCGTCGGCCGTCATCACCGGTGGGCTGTTCGCGCTGCTGCCGGGGCGGGCCCTGGTGGCGGGGGTGCAGGACGGTCTGACCGGCTACTACATCACCGCGGCCGCGCGGCTCCTGGAAGTCATGTACTTCTTCATCGGGATCGTCGCGGGGGTGCTGCTGGTGCTCTACGGGGGCCTCCAGCTGGGGGCCCAGCTGAACCCGGAGGAGCGGCTGATCTCGCACGACCGGCCGTGGCTCCAGATCATGGCGTCGATGCTGCTGAGCCTGGCCTTCGCGATCCTGCTCCAGCAGGACCGGTCCACGGTGCTGGCGGTGACCCTGAACGGCGGTGTGGCCTGGGTGATCTTCGGCGCGATGGCCCGGACGGGCCAGATCTCGCCGGTGGCGGCGACGGCGGTGGCGGCCGGTCTGGTGGGGTTGTTCGGGCAGTTGTTCTCCCGGTACCGCTACACGTCGTCGCTGCCGTTCATCACGGCCGCGATCGGCCCGCTGCTACCCGGTTCAGCGACGTACTTCGGTCTGCTGGGCATCGCGCAGAACGAGCTGGACCGGGGTCTCGCCTCGCTGTCGACCGCGGTGGCGACGGCCGGGGCCATCGCCATCGGGGTGAACCTGGGAAGCGAGATCTCCCGGCTGTTCATGCGGGTGCCGGGCGCGATCGGCGGCGCGAACCGCCGCGCGGCCAAGCGGACGCGCGGCTTCTGATCCGGCAGTCCCGCGGCCGGGAGCGGGGGTGGGGCGGACGCGGCGTCAGCGCTTGGCGTGCCGGCCGCGGCGCCCGGTGCCGCCGCCCCCGGCGGCCGGGTCCTGGCCCTCGTCGTCCCGGGCGGCCGCTTCCTTCTTCGACTTGCTGCGGGCCCGCAGGAACTCGATGCCGATCGGCACCACCGAGATCAGCACGATCAGGACGAGCATCGCCTCGATGTTCTTGTGCACGAACTCGATCTTGCCGAGGACCGCGCCCAGGAGCGTCACCCCGACGCCCCACAGGACGCCGCCGATGATGTTGAACGTGATGAACGAGCGGTAGTTCATCCGGCTCACCCCGGCGATGATCGGCGTGAACGTCCGCACCACGGGCACGAAGCGGGCCAGGATCAGCGACTTGGGACCGTACTTCTCGAAGAACTCGTGGGCCTTCTCGACGTTCTCCTGCTTGAAGAGGCGGGAGTCCGGACGGTTGAAGAGCGACGGGCCGACCTTGCGGCCGAAGAGATAGCCCACCTGGTCGCCGATGACCGCGGCCAGCGCGACCAGTACGCAGACCAGCCACAACGGGGTGTGCAGCTTGCCCGTCGTCACCAGCAGGCCCGTGGTGAACAGCAGGGAGTCACCGGGCAGGAAGAACCCGATCAGCAGCCCGGATTCGGCGAAGACGATGGCCAGCACACCGATCAGCCCGAACTGTCCGATGAGATAGTCCGGGTCCAGCCAGCTCGGTCCGAGCGCAAGCGTATTCAAGGGTCCGGGCTCCAGGATGTGGTGGATGGCGGCTGCGTGGCCGCCCAAAGCTATCAACGCAACGGAGCTCCTCCGGGTTCCACTGGCCCCCGTGGAGATGCACACCGGGCGAACCGGGGCAAAACTCGGTCCCAGGAGGTGCCACACCCATGGGCATTGAGGATTACGGCGGCGGCCAGGCGGCCCAGGCCGATGTGCTGGTCGTCACCACCAACGACGTGCCGGGCCACCAGGTGACCCAGGTCATCGGTGAGGTGTTCGGCCTGACCGTGCGGTCCAGGCACCTCGGCAGCCAGATCGGTGCCGGGCTGAAGTCCATGATCGGCGGCGAGCTGAAGGGGCTGACCAAGACGCTCGTCGAGACCCGCAACCAGGCCATGGAACGACTGGTGGAACAGGCGCGGGCGCGGGGCGCCAACGCGGTGCTGATGATGCGCTTCGACGTGTCGGAGGCCGCCGACGTGGGCACCGAGGTATGCGCGTACGGCACGGCCGCGGTGATCAGCAGGCTCTGATGCCTTACGGGGGACGGGCAGCCCGCCCTGTCCCCCGTAACCGCGCGTCCGGCTACTCCCGGCGGTCCGCGTTGGCGTTGATCGCGTCGTGCAGGTGCTCGGCCAGCGCATCGACTCGTAGAACGCCTTGAACTGCGGCTCTGCGACGTACATCTCGCCGAGCCCCCGGTGGATCTCCGGCGTGCAGTTGTCGTCGAGCAGGGCCGCGATCCCGTCGAGCGGGAAGCCGAGTTGCCGGTAGAACAGGATCTGCTGGAGCCGGTCGAGGTCGGCGTCGTCGTAGCGCCGGTGACCGGCGTGGCTGCGCCCGCTGGGCGAGAGCAGCCCGATGGCGTCGTAGTGGTGCAGCGTGCGCACCGTGACCCCCCGCGAACCCGGCGACCTGTCCCACGGAGTGCTCCATGGCCCCGTGCCCCTTTCCGTGTGCTGGATACGTGACAGAGCCTGCGCCCTGACGTGACGTGAGGTGCAACTCCGACGTGACGTGAGGTGCGACTCCCGCGTCACGCCGGGTGCGACTCCGAAAGGGAGCCACACTCCGCCCGTTTGGAGGGTTATAGGGCTTTTGCCTCGCTATGGTGAGCCGATGTCCACCGATTCCGCTGTCTCCGCCGACCAGGCCCCCGCGCGCAGGCTGCTGCCGCTCCTCGTCCCCGCGCTCGCCGTCGGAGTGGCCTCGGCCCTCGTGCTGCTCGGGGTGAGTCTGCTCGCGGACCGGTTGCAGGACGTGCTCTGGGAGACGCTGCCCGACGCGCTGTCGATCGGCCGGTACTCCTCGCTGTGGATGATCGTGATGCTCACCGCGATCGGGCTGGTGGCCGGGCTGGTCATCCGGGCGGTGCCCGGCCGGGCCGGTCCCGATCCGGCGACCATGGGCCTGGTCGATCCGCCGCTGCCGCCCGGCGTGGTGCCGGGGCTGCTGCTGGTGACGGTGGTGGCGCTGGCGGGCGGGGTCAGCCTGGGTCCGGAGAACCCGATCACGGCGGCGAACATCGCGCTGGCCTTCTGGGCCGGCCGCCGGTTCGCGCCGGGCGCCCCGGCCGAGCTGTGGGTCTCGCTCGCCGCGGCGGGCACCATCGGCGCGCTGTTCGGCACCCCGATCGCCGCCGCGCTGATCCTCACCGAGACGCTGGCCTCGCGACCCGGACCCGGCGCGCTCTGGGACCGGCTCTTCGGGCCGCTCGCGGCCGGCGCGGCGGGCTCCCTCACCATGACGCTGGCCGCCCACCCCAGCTTCGACCTCTCGCTGCCCGCCTACACCCACACGCACTGGGGCGACCTGCTCTCCGCCGTCGTGATCGCCTGCGCGGGGGCGGTGCTGGGACTGGCGGCGGTGTACGCCTTCCCGTACGCGCACCGCGCCTTCCGGGCCCTGCCCAATCCGGTCCTGGCGCTGACCCTGGGCGGGCTGCTGCTCGGGCTGCTCGGCGCCCTGGGCGGGCATCTCACCCTGTTCAAGGGGCTGGAAGAGGTGAAGGAGCTGGCCGCGGACCCGGACGGCTGGTCGGCGGGGCGGTTCGCCCTGATGGCCGTGGTGAAGACCGCGGCCCTGCTGATCGCGGCGACCTGCGGATTCCGCGGCGGGCGGATCTTCCCGGCCGTGTTCTCCGGGGTCGCGCTGGGCCTGTGCGCCCATGCCCTGGTGGACGGGGTGCCGGTGGCCGTCGCGGTGACGTGCGGGGTGCTCGGGGTGCTGCTGGCCGTCACCCGGCAGGGCTGGCTCAGCCTGTTCACGGCCGCGGTGCTGGCCTCCGACATGAACCTGCTGCCGCTGCTCTGCGTCGCCTCGCTGCCCGCCTGGCTGCTGGTGACGGGCCGTCCGCAGATGCAGCTCAAGGAGGACGGCACACCGCTGCGGTGACCCGGGCGGACCCGCCCGGCGCGCCGGGCGCCCGGAGTGTCCGTATGGTCGGATTCGTACGGCCTCGCGGCCAGGAACCGATGAAGGGCAGGCCGGCGATGCCGCTCCACAAGGGCTCACCCCACAGCGAACCGTCCGCGGAGCAGCGCAGGCTGGCCCTCAACCCGTTCTTCGGGGAGACCGATCCCACAGCCGGGATGGAGTCGGCGCCGCCCCGGCACAAGCTGCCGGACAGCGCGCTGCCGCCCGCCACCGCGTACCGGCTGGTCCACGACGAGCTGATGCTCGACGGCAACTCGCGGCTCAACCTCGCCACCTTCGTCACCACCTGGATGGAACCCCAGGCCGGGGTGCTGATGGGCGAGTGCCGCGACAAGAACATGATCGACAAGGACGAGTACCCGCGCACCGCCGAGCTGGAACGGCGCTGCGTGGCGATGCTCGCGGACCTGTGGAACGCCCCCGACCCCGCGACGGCGGTGGGCTGTTCGACGACCGGGTCCAGCGAGGCCTGCATGCTGGCCGCGCTCGCGCTGAAGCGCCGCTGGGCCATCCGCAACGCCGACCGCTATCCGGCGACCGCCCGGCCCAATCTGGTCATGGGCGTGAACGTGCAGGTCTGCTGGGACAAGTTCTGCACGTTCTGGGAGGTCGAACCGCGGCTGGTCCCGATGGAGGGCGACCGCTTCCACCTCGACCCGCAGGCCGCCGCCGACCTCTGCGACGAGAACACCATCGGCGTGGTCGGCATCCTCGGCTCCACCTTTGACGGCTCCTACGAGCCCATCGAGGAGCTCTGCGCCGCCCTCGACGCCCTCCAGGAGCGCACCGGCCTCGACATCCCCGTCCATGTGGACGGGGCGTCCGGGGCGATGGTGGCGCCGTTCCTGGACGAGGACCTGGTCTGGGACTTCCGGCTCCCCCGGGTCTCCTCGATCAACACCTCCGGGCACAAGTACGGGCTGGTCTACCCGGGTGTCGGCTGGGCGCTGTGGCGCTCGCCCGCCGAACTGCCCGAGGAGCTGGTCTTCCGGGTCAACTACCTGGGCGGCGACATGCCGACGTTCGCGCTGAACTTCTCCCGGCCCGGCGCGCAGGTGGTCGCCCAGTACTACACCTTCCTGCGGCTGGGCCGGGAGGGCTACCGGGCCGTGCAGCAGGCGTCCCGGGACGTGGCCCGCGGTCTCGCCGAACGGATCGAGGCCCTGGGCGACTTCCGCCTCCTCACCCGGGGGGACCAGCTGCCCGTGTTCGCGCTGACGACCGCGCCCGAGGTGACGGCGTACGACGTCTTCGACGTGTCGCGGCGGCTGCGCGAGCGGGGCTGGCTGGTGCCCGCGTACACCTTCCCGGCCAACCGGGAGGATCTGTCGGTGCTGCGGATCGTGTGCCGCAACGGCTTCTCCTCCGACCTCGCGGAGCTGCTGCTGGAGGACCTGCGGCTGCTGCTGCCCGAACTGCGCTCCCAGGACCACCCGTTGAGCCGGGACCACGGGGCGGCGACGTCGTTCCACCACTAGAGAGCGCGGTTCACCATTCCGCGAACGACCCGTCGCTGTGGTGCCAGACCGGGTTGCGCCAGCGGTGCCCGGTCTCGGCGGCGCGCCGTACCGCCTTCTCGTCGATGTCGACGCCGAGGCCCGGCCGGGTACCGATGCCGGTGTTCAGTACGTCTGCGCAGGAAGAGCCGGCGCGGGGCGACAGGAAAAGTCTCCAGGGATGTGATCTGCATCCGGTGTCCCCCTCGCAGCGGCCATATATGCCGTGCTTCAGGCCGCCGGTGACCGGGGGTGGCCGGTCACCGGCGGCGAGCCGCGCTCAGCGGGCGGCGGCGCCGGAGTCCCGCTCGTCGACGACCAGGTCGCCGGCCCCCGCGGGGGTCACCGTGTGCTCGGACTTGCCGGCGAGGAGCTGGCCCTCCACCGTGCGGCCGCCCGTGGTGTGGAGCTTGAACCGCACGTCCCACTCGCTCGGCCAGGCGTTGTAGAGGATCGCGTCGTCGTCGGCCCCGGGGTGCAACAGCATCGACTGGAGGGCCGTCTTCGCGATGGCGTGCGCCTCCTGGCCGGGTTCGCCGTCGGCGGATCCGGGGCCGAAGCCGGAGTAGCGCCAGCTTCCGGCACGGAACGCGCCGACGGTCTGGAACTTCGCCTCCGCCGTCAGCCCGAGGTACGCGGCGTGGATGGCGTCGTGCCGCCAGTCCTGGGTGCCGTTGGCGGGGTACTTCCCGCGCCGCTCCCGGTACGAGGCGACCGCCAGGTCGAGGTGGGGCAGTCCGGCGCCGAACAGCCGCATGGGGAAGACCGGGTAGAGGTTCTGGTTGTTGGTGTCGGTGCCGAGGAAGACGTCGTGGGCGGTCTTGAGCCGGTCGCCCGTCCCCCACGCCGTGTCGTTGTCCTGGGCGTTCGTGCCCACCGCCAGGGCGGGGAGGCGGCCCTCCACCTCGGCCCAGTAGGCGAGGTCTGCGGACGTGACGAGCGAGGTCGGCAGCGTCTGCAGCTCGCCGAGTATCCGGTGCAGGCCCGCGGTGTCGGCGGCCGGGTTGTGCAGGTTCCGGTCGCCCTCACCCGAGTACATCGGGTACATCTCGATCTTGCCGTCCTTGTGGTGCCAGTGGGTGTCGTAGAACTTCACGACCTCCCGGGCGATGGGCAGCAGCTTGTCACGGGCGAACGCCGTGTCGTCGGTGTGGGAGTAGTAGTCGAGCATCATCGTGACGATCTCGACGTTGCCCGCGTAGAGCCAGCGGGTGTAGCTGCCGGAGAACCAGCTGTCACCATGGCCCTTGCGGTTCCAGCCGTACTCGCCCCCGACGGCCTGGCCCCACAGGCCCATCACCTCGGGCCACATCGCCCCCTGCGTGGCGGGCAGTTCGACGGCGGAGGGTTCCGCGACGGTCGGTTGGCCCCAGAACGCCTTGACCCTCGCCCTGGCCAGCGGCAACGAGTTGGCGTACTGGTCGAAGTACGGCTGCATCAGGTCGAAGTCACCGGACCCGAGCATGTTCCAGTAGGCGAACCTCTGGTTGAACCCGTGGTAGCTGTTCCACATCCGGAAGTCGGGGTCGTCCGGGTGCCCGGGGGTGAAGAGCGAGCCGTTGAACCGGATCGGCATCGCGGGGGTCCGTCCCGCGACGGCCTGGACGTACCGCGTGTGCAGCCAGCCCTTGGTGACCTTGGTGGCGTCCGCGTCGCCGGTGACGAAGATGTACGAGCGGTTCCAGTACTGGTCCCACCAGCCGCGGTGGTCGGTGCGGAGCTGCTCGACGGGCTTTGCCGCGCTCGCGGCGGCCAGATCGCCGATCTGCTTGCCCCACGTCTGCCGCCACCCCGCGGACGCGTCGATGCTCGAGTGCAGGGTGATGTCGAGCCGGTGCGAGGTGCCGCCCGTGGAGAGCAGCCGGGTCGCGGAGACGCGGTCGAAGCCGTCCCCGCGGACCTGCCCGCCGAACGTGCGGCCGGTGAGCGGGTCGTCCTGGACGGCCGGATCGAGCTTCTGCAAACGCATGATCTCGTCGTACGCCGACGCCCCGTTGTGGTGCGCCCACCTGACGGCCCCGGGCACGTCCTGGACTCCGTCGGCCCAGATCTTCGGCTGGATGCCGACGTAGCCGTCCTCGGTGTTGACGAGGTCCATGAAGGTGAAGGAGCTGGTCGCCGGGGTCGGGTTGTTCTTCGGCCGGAGGTTGGTGAGGGCCACGTCCACCGTGAACGCGCTGGGCGCGTCGCTCTCCACGTGGATCGTCTGCTCGTTCGCACCGGCCCAGATCCGGGTGGTGATCGCCGGGCTGCTGCCCGCGGTGATCACGATCTCGCCCTCGTGGAGCTTGAGCTCCTGGCGGAAGCCGCCGGACTCGAACGGGTTCGGGGAGAAGGTGATGTCGAGCCGTCCGACCTTGGCCAGCCGGACGTTCTCCTCCCAGGCGTCGCCGGCGGTGAGCAGCAGCCGCAGCTGGTTGCCCTCGACCCAGACGTTGGCGGCCTGTACGCCGTTCCCGATGGGCATCGAGCCCGTGATGTCGGTGCTCTTCGACGTCCAGACCTCGTTGTACGCGGGGAGTGAGTCGCCGACGGCGGAGGCGGCCTGTGCCCCCGTACCGGTGGCGCCCGCCGCCGGCTGTGCGGCGATCGCGGACAGGGCACCGGTCGGCAGCATCGCGGCTGCCAGGGCGCCGGCTGTCCGGCCGAGTACCGCCCTGCGCGGGACGTGCGGGGAGTGAGATGTGCGCTTCGGGGCTTCCATGATGTTCTCCCTTGAACTCTCGACGGACATGGCCCGGCACAGCAGGTTCTGCCGGTCAGCCCTTGGTGGCGCCGCCGGTGAGGCCGCGGACGAAGTGCTTCTGGAACGCGAGGTAGAGCACCAGCACGGGCAGGGTCGCCAGGAGCATGAACGCGAACACGGCGCCGAAGTCCTGCTGGTAGGGCCCGATGGACCGGAAGATGCCGACGGTGACGGTGTTGCCCGCTCCCGGGCCCAGGACGAGCAGCGGGGTGAGGAAGTCGTTCCAGACCCATACGCCGAGGAAGATCAGCACACTGGCGGAGGCGGGCCGCAGGAGCGGGAAGACCACCTGCCAGAAGGTCCGGAACAGGCCTGCCCCGTCGACCGCCGCCGCTTCCTCCAGCTCGCGCGGGATCGAGCGGACGAAGCCCATGAAGACGAGCATGGCGAACGGCAGGTAGTACCCGACGTTGACCAGTACGGCCCCCGGCATCGTGTGCATCAGGCCGACCGCGTCGAGGATCCGGGTCACCGGCAGGATGATCACCGCGGGCGGGATCATCAGGCCGGTCAGCATGACGGCGATGACCGCGCGGCTCCACCAGCGGCCCGAGCGCACCAGGCGGTAGGCGGCCATCGCGGCCAGCACGGTGGTGATGAGGATCGAAGCCGCGGTGAGCATGAGGGAGTTGACGAGGCCGTACCAGTAGAGCCCGTCCGGACGGGTCAGCACCTGCTGGAGGTTCTCCAGCGTGGGCGGGGCCGGGAGCGCCAGCGGGGACGCCACGACATCGGCGCTGGGCTTGAAGACGTTGACGAGTGCCACGTAGAGCGGCAGGCAGAACACGCCCGCCACCCCGGTGGCGAACAGCGGCCGCAGCCAGGGGATTCGGGTCTTCACAGGTTCGCCTCTCGTCGTTGCAGGAGCCTCAGCGTGGTGACGCTCGCGATCGCGACGACGACGAGCATGATCCCGGCCATCGCCGACGCCACTCCGGGCCGCTGCTCGGAGAAGGCGGTGCGGACGACGTCGAAGGCGACCGTGGCGGTGCCGTCCGTGCCGGGGCCGCCGTTGGTGAGCACCGCGATCTGGTCGTAGATCTTGAACGAACTGATCATCAGCATCACGGTGTTGATCGTCAGCGCGGGCGCCAGCATGGGCCAGGTGATCGCGCGGAACTGCTGCCAGGGGCCGGCGCCGTCCAGGCTCGCCGCCTCCTCCAGCTCCACCGGGATTCCGGCGAGTCCGGCGAGGTAGACGACGACGGCGAAGCCGAGCATCTGCCAGACCATGATCCCGGACACCGAGTAGAGCGCGTACGACGGATCGGTGAGCCAGCCGGGCGGGTTGTCGACGCCCATGGAGACGAGGGTGCTGTTCAGCAGGCCCTTGTCCGCCAGGATGGAGCGTCCGATCACCGACACCACCACGGCGGAGAGGATGACCGGCGTGAAGTAGACGCTGCGGAGCAGGCTGTAGAGCCGCCCCTGCTTGCGCAGCAGCAGGGCGATCGCGAGGCCGAGCACGTTCGTCAGCAGCACGACGATCACCGTGATGATGACGGTGTTCCACAGGGAGTGCCGGAACCCCTCGTCCTGGATGAGGAGGCGGTAGTTGTCCAGCCCGACGAACGAGGTCTTCGGACGGGTCGCCCGCTCATCGGTCATTCCGATGTAGAGGGTCCAGAGAATGGGTGCGAGGACGAACGCGGTGAAGACCGCGAGGGTCGGCAGGACGAAGACGGCGAAGCCGCCGGCCGAAGGCCATGACCAGGCGGGGCGCTTGCGCGGCCTGCCGCCGGGCCCGGCCGGGGTGGGACCGGGCGGTGCGGCCGGTGCGGAGGCCCCGGCGCCGCCTGTCCCCGTCCGGGAGGGCGAAAGAGGGGTCACTTCGACAGTTCCTTGAACTTCGTGTTCAGCTTCTTGACGAACGTGGGCACGTCGGAGCGGCCGTTGAGCAGATCGGTCAGTGAGGCGTCGACCTCGGTCATGAATCCCGACGGCAGGGCCAGTGAGCCGCCCTCACTGCCGAAGTCGGCCGTCACCTTCCCGCTGGACCGGCCCTTCTCGTAGAGACCGAGGGTCTCGTTGTACAGCGGCGGCAGGTCGGTGGGCGGCTTGTAGCCCTTGAGGGCCACGAACAGTCCGTCGTACCGGGCACCGCCGTCGGCGTTCTGCTTGGAGAACTCGATGGCCCACTTCTTGGCCTTCGCGACGTTCTCGCTCTTGGCGCTCACCGACAGTCCACCGCCGGTGTACGTGGGCATGACGAGCGAGCCGTCCTGCGTGGGCATCGCGAAGACGCCGATCTGCTTCTGCTGCGCCTTGTTGGGGGCGGCCGGGAACCACGAGCCCATCGGGTACATGGCGCCCTTGCCCGCGAGGAAGGCGTCCTGCGCCTCGGCGTAGGTGGCGGACAGGTCGTCGACGTTCTGCTTGCCCGCCAGTGCCTTCATCTTCGTCGCCGCGGAGACGAACAGCGGGTCGCTGAAGTCCGTCTTCCCGGCGGCCAGCTTGTCGAGCCACTTGGGGTCCTTGGCGTAGACCTCGGTGGCCACCAGCTGGGAGAAGGTCCATCGCGGGCCGAGACCGTCCGGCGCTCCGCCGCCGATGACGAACGGTTTGACCCCCGCCTTCTTCAGCTTTCCGACGGCTGCGAGCAGGTCGTTCCAGGTCGCCGGGGGCTTGGCGATGCCGGCCTTCTTGAAGGCCGCCTTCTGGTAATAGATCTGCCAGGTCTGCGAGTTGGTCGGCAGCTGGTAGATGTCGCCGTCGAAGCTGTTCGCGGTCGGATCGTTCCAGTCCGCCAGCTCGGCGCGGCTGAACTTCGCGAGCTTGCCGGACTCGGCCAGTCCGGCCGGGTCCACCGCCACCATGATGTCGGGCAGCGCGCCGGTGGAGTCGAGCTGACGCGCGTACTCGTTGCGCTGCTCGGAGCTGGGCGCGACGAGCTTCTCGATCTTCACCCCCGGCACCTCGGCGTTGGTCCTGGCGATGATGTCGTCCCAGTACTTCGCGGTGAGGTTGGGGGTCTCGAAGGTGAGCAGGCTCAGCTTCACATCACCTCCCCCGCTGCCTCCGCTGGTGCTTCCGCCCCCGACGGAGCAGCCCGTCAGTGCGACGAGACCCAGTGCCGTGGTCATCGCGACCCGGTTAGTCAGCTTGCCCATGGGGCGCTCCTTCAGCCGTCGAACCCCGTGTTGGGCTTCGCTCGAACCAGCAATAATTAAAGTAAGCTTCTTTGCAATATTGCTGAGGTGGGGTCAATCTAGATAGTGTGCCGATGTGCGTCAAGACACCCGCAGGAAACAATCCGCCCAGACCTCGGCCGGCCGATCGGGCGATGCCGGCCTGCTGCGCAAGCTCAACCTCGCAGCCGCCATGCGAGCTTTCCTCGACGCCGAATCGCTGACGGTCAGCGGGCTGCGTACGAGCATCGGCGTCTCACGGCCCACCGCCGACGACGTGCTGGCGACACTGCTGGACCAGGGATTCGTCCGTGCGGCGGTCGAACAGCCGAACGGCGAGAGGTCCGCGGGACGGCCCGCCCGGCACTACGAGGTGGACGCCGAGGCGTTCAACGTCGTCGGGGTCGACATCGGCGCCCACAAGGTGGCGGTGGTCATCTGCGACCTGCGCGGGAACACCGTGTCGGTGCGCCGGCGCAGCGTCGATCCGAACCTCGGACCCGCCGGACGCATCGGCGCCGCGGCTCGCCTGATGGAGACCAGCGTCCGGCAGAGCGGGACGAGCTGGGACCGCATCCGCTCCGTGGGCTGCGGTATCACCGGCACGGTGACCCACGGCTCCGAGGTCAAGGACGTCCGCAACCTGCCCGCGGGCCGGGGCCTCGACGTCTACTCGCTCCCGGGCTTCGACACCATCGACGTGGTCGCGGAGGTCTCGGCGCGCTTCAAGCGCGAGGTGCTGATCGCCAACGACATCCACCTCGCGGCCGTGGCCGAGCAGTGGCAGGGCGCGGCCACCGAGACGCGCGACCTCGTATACATGCATGCCGGCCGCCGCATCGGCTCGGCACTCGTCATCGACGGGCGCATCCACAACGGACGCCACGGCCTCGCCGCCTCCGTCGGTGCCATGAAGATCCTGGGGTGGCCGGAGGCGATGGCCAACCTCGACCGGCAGTGCCGCCGCCTCGCCGGCTCGACCGCCGCCAAGGCCACCGGCGAAGAGGTCCTGGCGCTCTTCGAGGCCGCCGCCGCGGGCAACGACACCGCTGTGCGCACCGTCGACCGCGTCGCAGAGGCCCTCGCCCTGGGTGCCTCGGCCCTCGTGCACGCCGTCGACCCCGACCTCGTCGTGCTCGGCGGCGGCCTGTCCCGGTCGGGGGACGTGCTCGCCGGCCCGTTCCAGCGGCACTTCGCCGAGACCGCCCTCGACGCGCCGGAGATCCGCCTGTCCCTCCTCGGTGACGAGTCCGTCGCGCTCGGCGCGGCCCGGATGGCCCTCGAAGACCTTGAGGCGCGCATGCTCGCCGTGCCGGCCTGACCCGCGTCCCCTTCCCGCATCAAAGGAGTCACCGAATGATCGAGCCCGGACGCGTCGCCGTGCCCGCACCCACCACGCCCGTCTCCGTCTCCGGTCCCGACGGGGCCGGGGCGACGACGATGGTCCTGCTGCCCCGCGCGGACGGCCTGCCCGACATCGGCTGGATAGGCCGGCCCCTGCCGGCGGCGGACATACGGGCCCTGACCGCCCCCGCCTCGGTAGAGACCACGTCGTGGAACGCATGGCTCGTCGGCGCGCCGGTCAGCCTGCTCCCGGAGCACGCGCGCGGATACCTCGGGCGGCCCGCGCTGCTCGGCCACCGCATCGGTCCCGAGGGCCCCGGCAGCGACTGGTCCACCGCCTTCGGCCCCGGTACGGTGCGGTGCGCCGAGGGCTCGCTCACGGTCGAGGCCACCGACCCGGCCGCCGGACTCGCCCTCCGCTTCGAGGCGGAGGCCGTCGCGGGAGGAGGCCTCAGGGTCCGCCACCTCCTGACCAACACCGGCAGCGGCCCCTACGTCCTCGACGCCCTCGACGTCGTCCTGCCGGTACCGACCGGCGCCGGCGAGATCCTCGACTTCACCGGGCGCTGGGCCCGCGAACGGCAGCCCCAGCGCCGCGCGCTCGCGGACGGCCAGTGGGTGCGGGAACACCGCCGCGGTATGCGGGTTCTGGACGGCACCGGCCTGGTCGTCGTCGGCACGCCCGGCTTCGGCTACGGCCACGGCGAGGTACTCGGCGTCCACCTCGCCTGGAGCGGCAACCACCGGTACGCCGTCGAGCAGCTCAGCTCGGGCAGCGCGGTCGTGCGGGCCGGCGAGCTGCTGCACCCGGGCGAACTGGTCCTCGCGGAGGGCGAGACGTACGAGACGCCCTGGGTGCACGCCACCGCCTCCGCACAGGGGCTCGACGGCCTGGCGGACGCGACCCACCAGTACGTGCGGTCGCTCGCGGCGCATCCGGCCACGCCCGCGCCCGTCATGTTCAACCCGTGGGAGGCGGTCTACCTCGACCACGACGTCGACACGCTGACCACGCTCGTCGACACCTCGGCCGAGCTGGGCGCCGAGCGTTTCGTGCTCGACGACGGGTGGTTCACGAACCGCACCACCCTCGCCAGGGGGCTGGGCGACTGGACCCCGGACCCGGCGGTGTGGCCGCAGGGCCTGGCGCCTCTCGTGAACCGGGTGCACGAGAGGGGCATGGAGTTCGGGCTCTGGTGGGAGCCGGAGGCCGTCAACCCCGACTCGGCGCTCTACCGGGACCACCCCGACTGGATCCTGCGCACCGGCGACCGCTCGCCCGTACTGGAGCGCGACTGCTACCTGCTCGACCTCGGCCGGGACGAGGTCCGGGCCCACCTGCTCGACGCCTTCGACCGCCTGGTCGCGGCGCACCGCATCGACTTCGTCAAGTGGGACCACAACCGGGACCTGGTCGACGGCGGCGACTCGCGCGGCGCGGGCCGGGCGGCGTCGCGGCGGCAGACCCTGGCCTTCCGAGGTCTCCTCGACGAGCTGGCCCGCCGTCACCCGGGCGTCGTGTGGGAGAGCTGCGCCTCGGGGGGCGGCAGGATCGATCTGGACGTGCTGGAGCGGGTTCAGAGCGCCTGGGTCTCCGATGTCACCGACCCCCTGTCCCGCCAGTCGATCCAGCACTGGACCGCGCAGCTGGCCCCGCTGGAGTACCTGGGCGCCCATGTCACGGCTCCGGTCTCCCACCAGACCGGCCGGGCCAGCACCCTGGACCTGCGCGCGGCCACGGCCTTCTTCGGGCAGTTCGGCGTCCAGTGGGACCTCACCAAGGTGCCGGCCCAGGAGCTGGAACGCCTCGCCCGCTGGATCGAGCTCTACAAGGAGCACCGCGCCCTCCTCCACACGGGCAGGCTGACGCGCGTCGAACTGCCCGACGGCCTTCTCGCGCAGGGAGTGGTGGCCCAGGACCGCTCGGAGGCGATCTTCTCCTACGCCCAGCTGGACGAGATCGTGCCCGTGCCTCCCCGGCTGCGCATCCCCGGCCTCGACCCGGAACGGAGCTACCGCGCCGCGCTCGTCGCGCCGGACGCTCCCCAGGTGGCCTGGAACGTGACGGGGATGCGGGCCTCCGGTGCCGCGCTCGGAACGCTCGGCCTGCCCGGCCCCGGGCGCGCGCCCCAGAGCGCTGCGCTGGTCCACCTCCGGGCGGTGTGACCTCCGGGCGGTGTGACCTCCGCCGCCGGTGACGGCGGTACGGGATCAGTGGCTCAGCGGCACGGGATCAGTGGTTGAGCCGCGCGAACCGCCGTACCGCCAGCGGGAAGAACACCGCCAGCAGCGCCAACGGCCAGAGCACCGACAGGAGTCCGGCGTGGGCGGCGGCCCAGGAGTCCCCGCCGCCGCCCGGGTTGCCGAACAGGCCGCGTACCGCCGTGGCCGTCGCCGACATCGGGTTCCACTCGACGACCGTGCCCAGCCAGCCCGGCATCGACTCCGGCGCCGCGAACACGTTGGAGAGGAAGCCGACCGGCCAGACCAGGATCTGCACCGCCTGGACCATCTCCGGCCGCCCGGCCACCAGCGCCAGCAGGATGCCGAGCCACAGCATCGCGAACCGCAGCAGCAGGAGCAGCCCCACCGCACCCAGCGCCGCGGCCGCCCCGTCGTGCCACCGCCAGCCCATCGCGTACCCCACCGCGCCCATCACCGCGAGCGCGGCCACCGACTGGAGCATGTCCGCGACCGACCGGCCGACCAGCACCGCGCCGGAGGCCATCGGCATCGAGCGGAACCGGTCCACGACCCCCTTGTTCAGGTCCTGGGTGACCGCGAGCATCGTCGACTCCAGGCCGAAGGCCATGGTGAGCGCGAGCATGCCGGGCACCAGGTACTCGGCCGTGTCCCCCTCGACGCCCCGGCCGCCGCCGACCAGGTAGTTGAACATCAGCAGGAGCATCACGGGGAAGACCAGACCCACCACGACCTGCACCGGCTGCCGCGCCCAGTGCGCCAGTTCGCGCCGGGTCATGGTCCAGGAGTCGGACACCGCCCAGCCCACCGCGCTCATACCGCCACCTCCACGCCGTCCGGCCCGTGCCCGGTCAGGGAGAGGAACACCTCGTCCAGCGTCGGCCGGCGCACCGCGATGTCCTCCGCCTCGATGCCCGCCTCCGCCAGCGCCCGTACGGTCCTGGTGAGCGTCGCCATCCGGTCCCCGGCCGGTGCGCCGGCCAGCCTGCGGTCCCGGTCCAGCACCGCGCCGCCGGCCAGCAGACCGGCCGCCCGGTCGAGATCCGACGCGTCGCGGACGACGACGTCGATCCGGTCGCCGCCGACCCTCGCCTTCAGCTCGTCCGCCGTGCCCTCCGCGGCCACCCGTCCGCCGTCGATCAGCGAGATCCGGTCCGCGAGCTGATCGGCCTCCTCCAGGTACTGGGTGGTCAGCAGTACGGTCGTGCCGCCGCCGACCAGGGAGCGCACGGCCGTCCACACCTCGGCCCGGCCGCGCGGGTCGAGCCCGGTCGTCGGCTCGTCCAGGAAGAGCACCTCCGGGTCCGTGATCAGTGACGCGGCCAGGTCGAGCCGCCGCCGCATGCCGCCGCTGTACGCCGCGACCGCCTTGCGGCCGGTGTCCGCGAGGCCGAACCGCTCCAGCAGCTCGTCCGCCCGGACGCCCGCCCGGCGTGCGCCCAGGTGGTACAGCCGCCCGAACATCTCCAGGTTCTGCCGGCCGCCGAGCCGCTCGTCGACCGCCGCGTGCTGCCCGAGCAGCCCGATCCGGCGCCGGACCCGGCCCGCCTGATGCCGTACGTCGTACCCCGCCACCCGCGCCCGGCCGCCGTCGGGCCGCAGCAGCGTGGACAGGATGCGGACCGCGGTGGTCTTTCCCGCGCCGTTGGGGCCGAGCACCGCGTGCACGGTGGAGCGGGCGACCGCGAGGTCCAGGCCGTCCAGGGCCCGCTTCGCGCCGTATCGCTTGTGCACTCCTTCGACGACGATCACGTCGGTCAAAATCGTCACACCCTCTCGTAGTCAAACTTGACTAGCGAGGGAAAGGTAACCGCTCGTACCGCATTCGTCAAACTTGATTAGTGAGCGTCCCCGGGATCGGCCACCCCGGTCGCGTAAGGGTTCTCCTCGCCCTCGGCCAGTACGCCGACGAACGGCTCGCCCTCGCCCGCGAAGGTGTAGGCGCCGCCCTCGATCCGGGCGATCAGCCCGCGCGTCCACTCGGCGCCCGCGTCCGCAGAGTGCACCCACATGTTCATGATCTCGCCGATGTGGCCGATCGACTCGGGGCCCGCCTCCGGCGTGTAGAACTCGGTGACCGACGTCCGCCACCTGGCCAGGCCCGCCACCCGCTCCTTGAGCAGCGACACCGCCTCCGACCGCTCCAGGTCGACGATGCCACCCAGCCCCGCCGAGAGCACGTCCAGCTTCTGGTCGTACGAGGTGAGCGCCGCGCGCAGCAGCGTGAAGTACTCCGCGTCACCCTGCTCGGTGATCTCGTACTCGGTGCGCGGCGGGCCGCCCGCCGTGCTCGGGGCGACCTCGTGGGCGATCAGGACGCCCTGCTTCGCCATCTGCTTCAGTGCGTGGTAGATCGAGCCCGGCTTGGCGCTGGACCACTCGTGGGCGCCCCAGTACTCCAGGTCGTTGCGGATCTGATAGCCGTGCGCCCGGCCGTGTTGCCGCACGGCACACAGGACCAGCAGCCGGATCGCGGACATACCCACACACCTCTCTACTCAACTTTGATGAGAGTAGCGGTGCGTGATTCGGAGCGGGAAAACGCTCCGGTCCGGAGAGCTCTTCGGTTCAGAGCGGGAAGACGCTCCGGCCGTGCTGGATCGAGATCCACTTCTGGGTGGTGAAGGCGTCCACCGTCGCGTCGCCGTTCAGCCGGCCGGAACCGGAGTCCTTCTCGCCGCCGAAGGCGACCAGCGGGTCGTCCTGGACAGTGGCGTCGTTGACGTGGAACATCCCGCTGCGGATCCGCCGGGCGAACCGCACGCCGCGCTCCACGTCCGCGGTGTGCACGGCGCCACTGAGTCCGTACGGGCTGTCGTTGGTGATCCGTACGGCCTCCGCCTCGCCGTCGAAGGTGACCAGCAGCGCCACCGGGCCGAAGATCTCCTGGGAGAGCAGCGGGGAGTCCTCCGCGAGTCCGGCGAGCACGGTGGGCTCCACGAGGTTGCCCCGGGTGCGGCCACGGACCAGCGCCGTGGCGCCCTCGGCGACCGCCTGGTCGACCAGCGCGGTCAGGGCGTCGGCCTGGAAGGTGTTGATGACCGGGCCGATCTGGGTGTCCGGATCGCGCGGGTCGCCGGTCCGCAGCGCCGCCACCCGGGCGGTGAACTTCTCGGTGAACTCCGGGGCGACGGCCCGGTCCACCAGAATGCGGTTGGCGGCCATGCAGACCTGGCCCTGGTAGACGAAGCGGCTGAAGACGGCGGCGTCCACCGCGTAGTCGATGTCCGCGTCGTCGAGCACCACCAGGGCGCTGTTGCCGCTGAGTTCGAGGATGGTGCGCTTGAAGAGCGCGCCCGCCGTCGCGCCGACATGGCGGCCGACCCGGTCAGAACCGGCGAAGGAGATCACCTTGGGGACGGGGTGCTCTATGAACGCGTCGCCTATCTCGGCTATGTCGGTGATCAGGACGTTGAGGAGTCCGGCCGGGAGCCCCGCGTCGTGGAAGATCCTGGCGACCAGCCCGCCGCCGACCACCGGGGCGTTCTGGTTGGGCTTGACGACGACCGCGTTGCCGAGCGCCAGGGCCGGCGCGACCGACTTCATCGTCACCAGGAAGGGGAAGTTGAAGGGGCTGATGACACCGACGACCCCGACGGGCCGCCGGATGAGCCGGTTCTCCTTGCCGTCCACCGGAGAGGCCAGAATCCGGCCGCCGGGGACCAGCGCCTGACGGGCGGCCTCGCGCAGGAACTCCTGGGCGGCGCGCAGTTCGTAGTACGCCTTGGCCCGGGTGCCGCCCAGCTCGTCGATGATGGCCTCGACGATCTCGTCGGCCAGTTCCTCGGTGATGCGCAGGGCCCGTTCCATCACCCGGGCGCGCTCGTACGGGCTTTTGGTGACCCAGGTCCGCTGGGCGCGCTCGGCGGCGCGGTAGGCGAGGTCGACCTCCGCCGCGGTGGCGATGGTGATGGCCGCGAGCTTTTCCCCGTTGTAGGGATTGAAATCGATGATGTCCCACGAGCCGGTCCCGGTGCGCCATTCACCGTCGATGTACTGGTCGGCCAGCTCGTGGAAGAAGGACATGCGATCCCTTACTGCAGGTGCAGACTCCTGTGGGGGTGTCATGGTACTGAAATATCAGGTGAGTTGGAGTAGACCACGGAGCAGATCGCGGCTCTCTTCAGGACCCGGGCTGTCCGCGTGGAGCCGCACCATCGCCTTTTCGTACTGGGCGACTTCCTCGGCCTTGTCCAGATAGAGCGCACTTGTCAGCTGCTCCAAATAGACAATGTCCGACAGATCGGATTCCGGGAACCGCAGCATCGTAAAGGAACCGCTCTCGCCCGCGTGCCCGCCGAAACTGAAGGGCATCACCTGGAGAGTCACGTTCGGCTGTTCCGACATTTCGATCAGATGCCGCAATTGCTCGCGCATCACCTCGCGTCCGCCGTACGGACGGCGCAACGCCGCCTCGTCCAGCACCGCGTGGAAGCGCGGGGCCCGCTCCGCGACGAGCGCTTTCTGGCGCTCCAGCCGCAGCGCGACCCGGCGGTCGATCTCGGCGGCCGGGGCGCCGCGCATGCCCCGGGAGACGACCGCGTGGGCGTAGCCC
Organism: Streptomyces sp. NBC_00341; assembly: GCF_041435055.1. Classification (NCBI taxonomy): domain Bacteria; kingdom Bacillati; phylum Actinomycetota; class Actinomycetes; order Kitasatosporales; family Streptomycetaceae; genus Streptomyces; species Streptomyces sp. NBC_00341. The sequence goes on from NZ_CP108002.1 coordinate 3,931,278, forward strand.
TCGGTCTGCAACAGGCCGTGGACGAACTGGACTTCGTAGATCCGGATGAGCGAGGCCGCTCCTTCCAGACCGATATACGTCTGGAACCAGCCAGGCAGCACATCACCGAAACTGTGCCACCAGCCCGCCACGTTGGCCTCACGGGCCAGGCCGAGCAGGGAGTCGCGCTCCACCTCGTCCGTGACGCCGTAGAGCGTGAGCAGGTCCTCGACGTCCCTGGCCTTGAAGCTCACCCGTCCCAACTCCATGCGGCTGATCTTCGATTCGGAAGCCCGGATGGAGTAGCCGGCCGCCTCACGGGTGATACCGCGCGAGTCACGCAGCCGTCTGAGCTGTGAGCCCAGCAGGATGCGCCGCACCACGGATCCACTCGACTCGCCTGCCGCCACTGGTCCAACCCTCCCCATCGCTTCCCTGGCATCGGGGCTCCCCCTGAACCCCAGGGGCGGATTCTGCCATCAAAACGCTTCAGCCCGTACTCATTCGATTACGGAAATGGGAAGACTTGCCCAAGACTCCAAAACTGCCCCGGGGAAGAAATGAGCCAGAACCGGCACGGGGTCGGACAGGTCAGGCGCGTGCACGTGCATCTGCCCTTGCATCTGCCCTGCGCATTCGGAACCATGGGCGTCGCGCACCTGCGTGCTCGTTCGTGTTGTGCCGCTGTACCCGAGTACCGCAGTACCGAGACAGCCGCGAATCCCGGGAGTGCCTCGCATGGGGACGAATGGATCGACGATGCTCGATTTCGAGCCGTTAAGGCAGGGGCTTCCCCCCATCGATCCCTCCGCCGTCTCCGGATCAGCCACCTGCACCCTGCCCGCCCGTTACGAGGCCGTGGGCGGGGCCAGGCAGTTCACCAGATCGACGCTGACGGGCTGGGATCTCAGCGAGCGGTTCGACGATGTCGCCCTCGTGGTCTCCGAGTTGGTCACCAACGCCCTGCGGCACGCGCTGCCCGCCGACGTCCCGCGCGAATCGCAGGACCCGCCGGTACGGCTGCACCTGATGCGCTGGACCTCGCGGCTGGTGTGCGCGGTACGGGACCCGAGCCAGTCGAGCCCGGTGGCGTCACAGGCCGCCGACTCCGCGGAGTCGGGCCGCGGGCTGTTCCTCGTGGAGTCCTTCAGCGATTCCTGGGGCTGGCACCCCTCGCCCGCGCTGGGTACGGACGGCGCCTGCGGCGCGGCCCTACGCGGAAAGGTCGTCTGGGCGCTCTTCCGGCTGTCCGACCCGGCGTGACATCCCGCCGGCCCCGACCGGACGCCGTCGCGCGCGACGGCGGGGCGCACCAGGGGCGCGACCGGGCGGAGTTCAGCCCTCCGCTATGAGGTGGTCGAACTCCCCGTCCTTGACGCCGAGAAGCAGCGCCTCTATCTCGGCCGGCGTGTAGACCAGCGCCGGCCCGTCGGGGTGGCGCGAATTACGCATCGCCACATCCCCGTCGGGCAGTTTCGCGAACTCCACGCAGGATCCCTGCGAGTTGCTGTGTCTGCTCTTCTGCCAGGCGACTCCGCGAAGCTCTGTCGCCGCCATGCCGTTGTACACGTGGTGCACAGGACGCTCCCCGAGTTGCAAGGTGCAAGTGTCAACTGTCTCGGATCATAGCTGTGTTCAAATTCCTATGCATGAGCGGATGCATGCGCAGATGCACGTGCACGGGCGGTGTTCCCTTGATTACAGCTTCTCGTGCGAGAGAACTCCTAAGAGAGACGGACGACGGGCCCGTTCCGCTCCGATTCCGCGAGTTGGCCGCCCGAAGCCCGTTGCGACCCACTGGTAGCTTGGTTGGCCGTTCGTCATCCAGGGGGAATTCCAGATGCGCAAACTCGTACGTACCGGTGCAGTTGTCGTCACCGGCCTGCTGACCGCGCTCGCGCTCACCGGCTGCGGCAGTGACAACGACAAGCCCGACTCCGACTCCGACAAGGGCTCCGGTTCCGCCTCTGCGCCGACGCCGGACCACAGCGACGGCTCCTCGACGGGCGGCGGGGACGGCGCGTCCGGCGGCGGACCCGAGGCGCTGGAGGGCGCCTGGGCCGGGCAGACCGACGGCAAGGCCGTGGTGCTGTCCGTCGCGCACGGCAAGGCCGTCGTCGTCGCCGACTCCCATGTCTGCTCGGGCAGCGCGAAGGGGACGGACAAGGTGACGCTGGAACTCAGGTGCGCCGACGGCGACACCGGCCGGACCGCCGGAACCATCGAGTCCAACGACGGAAAGACGGTCGTCGTCGCGTGGGACGGCGGCACCAAGGACTCCCTCGGCAAGACCGACGCCGACTCGCTCGAAGGACTGCCCGGCCTGCCGACCCCGTAACACCCGGCTCGGCAGCACCCGGCCCCCGCGACTCCCCGACTGCGCACGTCCTTCGGCCGCGACTCAGTCCCCCGGCCCGGCGGGCGCGCCGGGTGCCTCGGGCCGGGGGCCGTCGTCGTCCAGGCCCCGGGAGAACTCCTCCAGCGCTTCGAGCAGGAGACCGGCCCCGTT